>CAZQCI010000088.1:0-9055 GCA_964592255.1 uncultured Nitrospiraceae bacterium
CTATGGCGGTGAATTTAAGCGATGTCGCTGCCATGGGAGGAACTCCTCGTTACGTCTTGGTTTCTTTGGGTTTACCGTCCGGATTTTCCGAACAAATACTAGAATCCATTTATGTTGGGCTTAACCAAACGGCTAAAGAGTTTGGGGTTTCAATTATTGGTGGCAATGTTTCTTCTTCCAAAACTTTTTTTATCAACATCACTCTTTTTGGTGAGGTAAAAAAAGAATTTTGTAAATTTCGTCATGGAGCACGCCCAGGGGATCTACTTTTTGTCAGTGGCTCTTTGGGGAGTGCCGCTTTGGGGCTGCATGTGTTGAAAAAAAATCCGTCGGATTCCTCCCTTTTTGCGGCGGCTCAAAAAACGCCGCTACCGGAATGTATTGCCGGTGAATTTTTAGGACGCTACCCTCAAGTGACATCTGTGATCGATATTAGCGACGGCCTTTTGGCTGACTTATCGCATGTTTTAAATCGAAGTCAGCAAAAAGGCGCAAGCCTTTATGCCGAGGCTTTTCCTCGTTTGCCGCATTTTGATGAAGAGGCCCAAAAAGAGAATTTATCTCCCTTAGATCTTCAATTGAATGGCGGAGAAGATTATCGGTTGTTGTTTTCTCTTTCTCCGCAAGGGAAAGAAGAGTTCTTAAGATCAGCGGTGCAATCTGGATTTTGTTTTTATGAAATTGGAAGAGTGGGGGGAGACGATTTGAAGGTTATGGATGCCCAAGGCCGGTCTGTTCCGTTTTCCATTCGCGGGTTTGATCATTCTGAATTTTTGGCTTGATTTTTTAATAAAATAGGTTAGTCTAAAAAAATGACTAAGTTTAACTCTGCTCAGATTAATATTCATGATGCCAAAACCCATCTTTCCCGTTTTGTCAAAAAGACGGAAGAAGGCCAGTCCTTTGTTTTATGTCGTCATGGGAAGCCCGTGGCGGAGTTGATTCCTTTCTCTTCCTTGGCCAAAAAGCTTCGCCCAATAGGGTTAGCTAAGGGCAAGGGAAAAATTAAAAAATCTTTTTTTACGCCTTTGTCCGAAGATGAGTTTCCGTTGGACAATTTATGAAATACTTATTGGATACCTGCGTTTTTCTGTGGCTTATTTTTGATGAGACCGCACACATCCCTAACAAGACCCTTGCTCTGATCCGAAACAATAAGAATGAAGTTTTTCTCAGTACGGCTTCCTGCTGGGAAATTGCTATTAAAACCAAATTGGGTAAAATCGAATTTGACACCGATCCTGCCGAAATGATTCCTGAGCTGGTGTCCCGTATGAATTTGAAAATACTCCCCGTTGAAATGATTCATGCGCTTGAAGTGTGTCGGCTTCCTCTTTATCACAAAGATCCTTTCGACCGTCTTTTGGTATCGCAGGTTCTGCATGAAAAATTAAATTTGATTACTCCGGATCCTATTTTAAAAAAATATGAAATCACCGTTGTTTGGTAGAGATGATATCTTAAGTTTTTAATTTTTTTTACATTGCTTTCACTTTTTTCTATTCTTATACTCCCCCTCCCATGAAGCTCCGTTTTTTTATTTGGCCTCTTTTACTTGGTGTTTCTTTTTCTTTTTCCAATCCGTGTGCCCAGCGATCTGGGACACCTGTAGTTGAAGAAAAAAAGATAGAAGATGTTGTGCATTCTGTTGACGTGGTATTACCGCGTTTTATGGATGTGGCCCGTGTGGTGACTGGTAGAGGCAGTTTAAATATCTCCGATCATGTTTTTGTGAAAACGACCCTTTCAAGTGCCATTCAAAAAATTAACGTGAAAGAAGGGGACAAGGTGCTTCAGGGTGATGTGCTGTGTACTCTTAAGGGAGATGATCTTCAAAAAACTATTGAACAAAAACAAGCTGAAGTGAAAGAAGCCACGGCTCAATTGGATTTAGACAAGAAAAATTTAGAAACATCCGGTGAAGCTGAAAATCCATCAGAGCCTAAGAACGTGCCTTTTGTTGATGATGATCAACCAGATACAGCGCCCCCGCCTGACAAAGAAAATGAACCAGCGGTTCCGCCGCCACCTGCTGTTGATATAGACAATTTAGAAGCAAAGATTACTTTGTCTCAAGCCCGTTTGGATAAGTTAACTACCGAGTTGGAACAATTGCAGGCTCAACTGAAAGATTTAGCGGTTACCGCTCCTTTAGGAGGAGTTGTTCATAAGCGTTTAGTGACGGAAGGTGCAGTTGTACAAATGGGGGATTCGTTGTTTGAAATTATTTCTCTCAATCCTTTAACTGTAAGTGTGGATTTACCACAGGATGTGGCGTCTTATGTGGATTTGCAGAGTTCAGTAAAGATTAAACTCGATGACTTATCGCCCAATCTCATCGACGGAACCATTTTCTATATCAATCCAGAAATTGATGTGGCGCATAAAAGTTTGGAAGTTCGTATTCACGTACCTAATGATCAGGGGACATTACAAACTGGCAAAATGGTTCAAGCCTTAGTATCCACCCGAAAAGTGGAGCGAGTTTTAGTGGTTCCTAAAAAAGCAGTGGTGACAGAGGCGGGTCGTACTTTCATTTATGTTGTTCAAGGAAATCATGCCTATCAAACTCCCGTGGAAATAGGTCAGGACATTAATGCGGATGACATTGAAATTGATGCCAATATCCGTGTAGATGATCCTATTGTTTCTTCCAATCAAACTCTTCTTAAAAATGGGAGCACGGTTACTGTGGTCACATCGGTACCTGTACCGGTACCCACACCAGTTCCACCACCGGCAAGTCCTTAATAAGATTGTTTTTGACGCGCTTCAGCATTTTCACTTTTTCTTTTCATAAATATTTTCATAACAACACAACTTTTCAAAAAATCTGCCGAAAATAGTTTTGTAAAGGCCAATTTGTGTCTTGTGTGCATGAATGATGCATCGACTGATTTTATAAGTCGAACAGCGTCATGGCTGCGTCATTGTTATGGATATTAATTTAGGACAAAAGGTTATTGATATCATTACGGGCAACGGTTTAGCCGCCCAACAGCCTAAAATCCAGGCTTTGGAGGCTACTCTTTCCGCGCCAGAAGCCCGTGAGGTTCAAGAATTTTACGACGACTTTCTGACTTATTTTCTCGACGATGAAGGAAAAACAGCCGGTGTGAGCATGAAGGAAGCGTTAAGTAAAGTTTTAGCCGGTGTTTCTTCCTCCATTTTGACAGAAGATGTAAGACAAAAAGTTTCCACCATTTTATCTCTCCCTCCCGATCAACAAGATGCAAAACTCAATGAATTAAAAAAAACCACAACGGATGATCAAGATGTAGCCATCAATCGGTTGGTGACACTTTATCGAAACCAGCCTTCTGTTGCTTCAAATCCCTCAGGAGCATTAAGCCAGGCTTTTGCTTCCTTGGATGGTCAGCCGTCATCTGTGGGGCCAAAACCGATGGTGGCTAAATTCCAGAAGGCCAATGCCATTGCGGATGCAGCACGCGGCTTTTATTCTGGCTTAGAATATTTAACGGGTATTGCTCCTCCCAATGTTTTTGGCGTGGCGGCGGCTGTTGTTCCTTCTTTAAGCGGTCCACTCGGCATGACCAATTTACTCACTTATAATGGATCGGACTTAAGTGAGGAAGATTATCAGTTTCAAAATTTAACACATCGTATCGGGCAAGGTGGGCAGATTTTTGGAAATTTGGTTTATTCTTTAACCAGCCGTCCGACGCATGCTGACTACGATGGTTTGAATGGTGCGACCTACGACGAAAATCATAATACCTCTGAAGAAAAAATGGATTTGTACGCTAGCCAAGTGGAGCCCATGGTTTCTAGCGCGGCTCAAGCGGACAATGGTTTGTCATTAGTCCATAATTATCGAAAATCAGATACGGATCCCAAAACTATCAAAACCTCGGTGGCTTTGGACGCTTTAAGTCAATTGTCAACATCGTTTGCCCTCTCGTATGGAGGCTCTGATAACAGTTTGGAGCAAGCGACTCAAGGCAACGAAGAAAGCTCCCAACAGGGCTCCCTTGTTTCCACCAGTGTTGAAGATACTACCGATACGGATTACGGCAGCAGCCAAACACTTTATAATTTATTTGCCGGTGGAGCCATCGATCAGACGACGCAACATAATTTATTGTTGTCCAAAATTCCTTATCAAGTGGATTTGCAAGCTAACTTAAGCAAGCTCGGTGATAGTGGGGAAAAAGCAGGTGTGGCCATCAATACCGCCATGACGGCATTGCAGATTTGGGCCCCCTGGACCAAAGATAAAGATCCTTTAATCAAGAACGGTCATTTAACTTCCCGCGGTGTTAATGCTGTAGGAGGTTTGGTGGGTTTAGCCGGGGCTACTGCGGGTACTTTTGCCGCTAATGGTGAAAATGATTATTTGGATGATTTTACTTTAACCACCATGCGCGGTGTTACGGCTATCACTAATTATTATCCTAAAATGACTGGGCCTTTGGTGAGTCAAACGGCCTTAGGTTTTAGTGGATTGGAATATGGTACGGATGCTCCTCTGGTTGGTGTAGGAACTGCGGCGTTTTATCAGCTAGGAGGCAATGTCATTCATGGTGTGTATGAAGGATTGCATGATGCGGCGCATCCTAATGATGTGCGTAATAAAGTGAATTATGGAATTAACTCCGCCATTGATGTGGCCTCTTTAGGTGGGGCGGTAGCCTATGCTGTTAACAAGGACAATCATTTAACGGCCGGTGGCAAGGCAACAGTGATTGGTTTGTCTACGGGTGCGGCTCTTGGTAATCAAATTAGTTATTGGGCCATTCGAGCCAAATTTAAGAACGATCCCCAAGCGGCAGCTAATTATTTAAAGCAAACAGATGGACATTTGGTAGGTGGAAAACTGCAAAGCGGCGCCTTCTGGGGCTTGGACTTTAGTGGTAC
Organism: uncultured Nitrospiraceae bacterium; assembly: GCA_964592255.1. Lineage (GTDB taxonomy): Bacteria > UBA10199 > UBA10199 > UBA10199 > SBBF01 > CAZQCI01. The sequence continues at coordinate 4,879 of CAZQCI010000088.1, forward strand.
CGGCTTTGCCCTTACCGTGAAAAGTGGTCGGGGATAACAACTTTTTCGGAAAAATGCCGAAAATAAGGAAAGAGTTTATGTCCTTTATCTTGTTAGAAATGAAGAGCTCCGCCGCACGCAGCGGATTATCAAGAATGAATGACTTTTCGCCACAAGTGACGGGGAATAAAACCCCCTTTAGGGGATTTAAAAAGAGCCGAAATCAAGGGTTGGCCTTGCTTTTTTTGATTTTGATGATGCCCTGGATGAGTGGTTGCGTTGGTGGGGGTGCTAGTTCCGCTTCTTCCATTCCTTTTGTGGATTCTCCTGTCGGTGATAATGGTGATACCGATCCAAGTGGGGATATTTCTTCCGGCTTTGATCCCGATGGTGACGGTGGTAGCGAGCAATGCGAAAATTTAGATACCGTTTCTATTAGCCCTACCAGTATTGATTTTGGTTTAAGTGAAGAAGGTGACGTAGAATGCCAAACCATTGCTATTAATCCCTGTGTAACTTTTTCTGCCGAAATTGATGATAGTACGTCTTCTGTGACTGAAACCAACAGTGATGGGGAATCCACACAAGCCAAAGCTTTTGCGCTTTATAGTCAAGAAGGCTCAGAAGTTTCTGGACGTCTTTCCGATCAACAAGAGACGCTCAGCGTTTGTTATAAGAGATCCGCAGAGGGTTCGCATTCAGGACGTATTAATATCGTGGCTTCTTATGGATCGGCAACTTATGTCTTCGTGGTGCCTCTTTCCGGCCAGACTGAAGAGCCTCTTTTTACTATTAAGTCTCCAACGGAAGGACAATTGGTTTGGGAAAAAGATGGCATCAGTACGTTGGACTCTTCCGTTTTTCTTGTTCCTGCTAAAGGAAGCGTCAACTCAGCTTTAACTTCCATTTTAAAATCCAAAGACATCACCATTTCTGCAGGAGGAAAAACGCAAACGGTGACTTATGGTACTGATTTTTCTTTTTCGGCTACTCTGTCCATTCCTTCAACTCCGGATGTTTACCCTGTAAAATTTTCTATGGAGACAACTCACGGAACGCTCACGAAGGAAATCAACGTTATTCGTTATTTTAGCCCTGAGTCTTCCGTTGAAATACGTAATGTTGCAGGTTCGCTTGTCAGTGCTGTTGATGAAAACGATGCTAAACAAACCGACTCATCCGAACTGACGGCGGGAATTAAAGTAACCAACCTCGATGTATCGGGACCTACTTCTAATTATCCTGTAGAAATTTCGCTTCAGATGACGGATGCCGCGGGCAAAGTAAAATATTATGTTCCGGGCTCTGGATGGAAAGATGAAGATGCATCTTCTCCTCTTGAGTTCTATTTGGAAGATTATGATTTTGGTGAAACCACGGGTGAAAACGGTTTGTGTGGAACTGGTTTCAAGACGCCAGAAAATACTTACTGTATTCCACTTCCGCCTACAGCAGAATTGGGCCGTGGGGTGAATCAATTTAAAGCGACGTTGTGTAATCTTTATACGGATTATTTACAAAGCTGTATTACAGCCACTTCCAACATTGTTGTCGACAATGATGCATCGGGCACCCAAATTACCGCTCCTGTCGAAAATCAAATTTATAGTCAAAATGACTCTATTGTGGCCAAGGGAACCTTGACTAATTTTGTAGCGACTGAAGAAGTGACAAGTGAAGATGGAACAACGTCTACCGAATGCGTTGTTAAATTGTGGCTGAATACGTCAACCCTCCAAGAACCTATTGAACTGTGTGATTATTTAACCATTGTAGAACCGGAAGATGATTCTGAAACAGATGGTAATAAAGGAAATATTAAAGAAGCCACATTCTCTATTCCTCTCACCACAACAGGTGATGATAATGGCAACAACAAGCTAACACTTTATACCAATTTTCTTTACTTGGAAGTTCATGACGCCAGTAACCACTATGCTTATCTTTCGCGCAGCTTTCAACGTGGAGAATACAATCCTTCCACGGTTAGTGCTTCTTCTAAAGGAAAAACTTACGATTTAACCAGCGGCCAATTAGGAAAAGTCAGTGGTAACAAGACGGCTCGTGCTCCGATTATGTTGAATTTATCGGAAGCCACTTTAAATCCCGACCTCGGTGGACAAAACACACAGGCCCTGTTGGATGTAGTTGGTAAGGTGATTAAAGATAATATCAACATGGAAGATTTAATTTCTGGTGGGGCCATGCAGAAGAAGGATGACAATGGTTCTTGTACGGCCAAAGAAACGGATGAAACCGGAAATTGTGTAGAAGCCGATTCCCATGGCACAGCACAAGAAAAGGTACGTGCCTTAATAGAACTTAATATTTGTAATGCCACGGGGGGCTCTGACAAAAAAATGTGTGAGCCTTACAAAGGGCTTTACAGTGAAAAAGGCGGTAGCAATGCCATCTACTTCCCACGGGATAGTTTAGCGGATGTTTGCGGCAATGTTCAAACGGCGGCCATTGTTTTCTATAATCAGCTTCAATATATTGCAGACGGTTACATTGATCCCGACCATATTGCCGGTAAGAAAAATTACGACCAATGCAATCCGTACACTGAAGGCGATTGCCCGTTAGGTGAGTGGCCACGGGAGCTAGCTGGAGATAACTTAAATTTCAATGATACTTATACCGATCCGGGTGTGTGGCATTTTGAGGGAGCAAATTTTAAAAATGCTAATTCTGAGGGTAAGGCCGGGCATTTTATCGATGTGGATTTAGTTCTTGAAGGTAAAGATAATGGTCCTGTTTTTTGGTCGCATGGCGTGGCTTATAACTTAACAGTTGGGGGCTCTTCCGCCAGTCAAACCGGTTTGGATCAAGCTAATTTGGAAGATCCGATTATTCCTGTCATCTTTAATTTTGGAAAACTGAAAGTACATCTTAAAGATGCCATTGAAATCAAAAAAATCCGCTTGAATGCCGATGGTAGTGAACCTTTTTGTTATGCGGGTGCCGAAGTGGATCCTTCCACCGAAGGTGTTGAGCCTTGCAACTTTGAATGCACGGGTAATAACTGCACCAACAAGCTGATGATCTATCCTGATAAAATTAACATCAAACGTGATGGTAACGACATCGATATCGAGCCATTCCAGGGTTGTGCGGCTTACTATCGAAATCTTTATGGTAATAAAGTAGATTTGCCATTTGGGTGTGATGACGAAGGTGAAATTGAGTCGCTACTTATTGAACGCAATAGCCGTTACGGTGAAGATTTTTGGGCCGCCAGTGATTATGGTAAAAATAGAGCTTTGTTAGAATTGTTGAAGGAAATTTTGCTGGATAATATTAAAGGTATTGCTTCATGTGCGCCGCAACAGATTATTAATCCTCTCATTAATTCAAAAGCTTTTCCTTATCCTAAATGGGTTTCCAAAGAAGATCAGACCGATGGTTTGGTTATGGCGCTTGATAGCACCGATGATGGATTGAAATTGGTTTTGAAAAAAGATGCTGTCAATCCTTCCTTTACTTTTAGCCCTAATCTTAAAGATGCCGACATTTGGCCTAAGGATGGAAGTTTACAATTAAAATTGCCGCTTTCTGTTGGCGCTGCTGATATTAGTAAAATGAATCTGACGCGTTCGCTGTCTCCTCGAAAAAAAGAGACTTCTTCAGAAAATATCCGTGACAATGGTTATATGTATCGTGAACCAGATTCGGATTATTCCGAAGAGCTGGAGTCGATGACCAACATTTCTAAAGTCAGTGAAGTGCCTTACGTTGGAGCCTCTTTAGCCTTGGAAGAAGTGACTAATGCCGCCCTCCACGTGTTACTTAAAAAAGGTTTAAAAACTGTGGTGCAATTGGTTTCCGATGCAATGGATAACGATTTGGCGGAAAAACTTTCGATGACAAGCACATCGACTATTCCCATGGATGCCGTTATTTTAGGTAATTTTGGTATCTGTGGACAATTGGATGTTTTGTCCACCAAACTTCCTGTTTCCCGTATTCTTTCGGGAATTGAAGACTATGCCGATAGCGATTCGTTACATTTGGATATTACACTCGATCAAAGTTCTCCTCCTACATTGGCTATGCTGCCTGTGGAAGCCGACCCGAATGCCGTAGAACTTCAGCTGGGTTTGAGTAACGTTCAAATCGATTTCAAGAATTTTATCGATGAAGGTGAAGGGACTTACAGCATCGGTAGTTCCATTGTGAAGATGCGCTTGGATCTTTT
>CAZQCI010000089.1:0-8878 GCA_964592255.1 uncultured Nitrospiraceae bacterium
ATACTAAGGGGAGGAGGATTTTTGATTTAAATACTGATGCGCGTAAGGTGAGTTAATGAACTTCGTGAAGAAGTCCTTGCCTTTGAGGGTGTAACTCAAGTACTTTTAAGATATGAAAAAAATTCTTCTTCTTTCCATTTTTCTTTTTCCTTTTTTTATATCGTGCGCTTCCCAACCTACTGATGATTTGGTGATAGGAGAATATGGTTCCCTCACGGGAGATACCGCTACTTTTGGTCAGTCTGTTCACAAAGGTGTGATGTTAGCGACGGAGGGGGCTAATGCCAACGGGGGTTTACTAGGAAAAAAAATTCGCATCGTTACAGAAGATGACCGAAGCCTTGCCGAAGAAGCAGCCACGGCTGTTTTGAAGCTTATTAAGCAAAATAAAGTGGTGGCTCTCATCGGTGAAGTGGCTTCTTCCCGTAGTTTGGCCGCCGCTCCTGTGGCTCAAAAAAATAAAATTCCGATGATTTCACCGGCCTCTACTAACCCACAAGTGACTCTTGTTGGGGACTATATTTTTCGTGCTTGTTTTATCGACAGTTTTCAAGGTGAAGCCATGGCGAAGTTTGCTTTTAATACACTCCATCTAAAAAATGTGGCGATCTTAAAGGATATTAAAAATGATTATTCCATCGGGTTGGCTGATTTTTTTCAAAAAACATTTACGGCCCTTGGTGGAACCATTACTTCAGTGGAATCTTATTCTGCAGGCGATATCGATTTTCGCGCACAATTAACAACCGTGTTTGCAAAAAACTCTCAACGACCCATGCCAGAGGGTTTATTTATTCCGGGGTATTATACCGACGTGGGTCTTATGGCTCGGCAAGTGCGAGAATTAGGTTTTTCTGGCCCTTTAATGGGAGGGGATGGTTGGGATTCTTCCAAAACTCTTGAAATTGGTGGAGATGCTGTTGAGAACAGTTATTTTTCTAACCATTATTCCACCGATGATCCCGATCCGGCTGTTCAAAATTTTATTAATCAATTCAAAGAAAAATATCACGAAGTACCCGATGCGATGGCGGTTTTAGGTTATGATGCTACCAATATGTTGTTTGAGGCCATACGCAAAAGTGGGTCTGTAGAAGGAGATAAAATCCGTTCCGCCTTGGCGGCCACTCAAGGTTTTAAGGGAGTCAGTGGTCTTATTTCCATGGATGCCGATCGTAATGCTCATAAAAAATTGGTCGTTTTAAAAATCGAAAATCATCAATTTAAATTTATACAAAGCGTGCAACCGTAACATGTTTCTCCAACAACTGATCAACGGTGTTTCTTGGGGGTTTCTCTACGCGCTCATTGCCTTGGGTTATACCATGGTCTACGGCATTATCCGTTTGATTAATTTTGCCCATGGGGATGTTTACATGATCGGCGCCATGTTAGGTTATTACGTGGCCCGATCTTTAGGAAGTACTGGGGCTATGCCATTTTTTGTGGTGTTGGTTTCATCCATGTTTCTTTGCGGGTTGCTGGGTTTTTTAATTGAAAAATTAGCTTATAAGCCTGTGCGGTCGGCGCCTCGGATTACGGCTTTAATTACGGCCATTGGCGTTTCTCTTTTTTTGGAATATGGCGGCCAACTTCTCTTTGGGGCTGATCCTAAATTTTTTCCACATCTTATTGAAAGTCACGATTTATTTACCGCGAAGGGTTTAGTCATCAATAATATCCACGTTCTTATTATTGTTGTCACTTTGGGGCTTATGGGCTTGCTTCGTTTTATTGTTATGAATACCAAAATTGGCCGTGCGATGAGGGCGGTCAGTTATTCTCATGATGCAGCTGCATTGATGGGAATTCCAGTAGGTAGGGTGATTTCCTTTACTTTTGTTTTAGGGAGCATGTTGGCGGGGGCGGCTGGAGTTTTAGTGAGTTTGGCCAACTATAAAGTGGATCCTTTAATGGGTATTATGCCTGGCCTTAAAGCCTTTGTGGCTGCGGTTTTAGGAGGAATTGGGAATATTCCGGGTGCCGTAGTGGGTTCTCTTTTTCTAGGTATTTCAGAAACCATGGTCACAGCTTATGTGTCTTCAACTTATCGTGATGCGTTGGCATTTGTTATTTTAATTTTGGTATTGTTATTTAAGCCGACAGGATTGTTTGGTGGGCGCTCTCAAGAAAAGGTGTGATGCGTAAAAGAATTATTTCATTTTCTATTGTCATCGGTGTTCTTCTTCTGCTTCAGTGGGGCAGCTCATTTGTTTTTAATTCTTATTTTGCGCAAGTGTTGGGGTTGATCGGCATCAACATTATTCTTGCGGCTTCTCTTAATCTCATTACTGGTTTTACTGGGCAGTTTTCTTTGGGGCATGCAGGGTTTATGGCCCTTGGGGCTTATGGTAGTTCGGTTTTATCGGTTTATTGTGGGCCGTTTTTACCGTTGGAGACCATGATAGTCCAACAATTATTTTTTGTTTTTGTTCTTGTGATGGGTGGTTTGTTTGCCGCGGTGTGCAGTTTGTTGGTTGGTATTCCTAGTTTGCGTTTGAAAGGCGATTATTTAGCTATTGTCACATTAGGGTTTGGAGAAATTATCCGTGTTCTTGTTTTAAATATTTCTTTTGTGGGTGGGGCACGTGGGTTTTCGGGTATTCCAACATCCACCAACCTTTTTTGGATTGGTTTGAGTGTGTGGCTTACGTTAACGAGCTTAAAAAATATGCTTTATTCTCCGCGTGGCAAAGCCTTTGTTGCGGTTCGTGATGATGAAATTGCCTCCGAGTCTTTGGGTATTAACACGACACGGGTGAAGGTGACGGCTTTTGTGATTGGTGCTTTTTTTGCCGGTCTTGCGGGTGGATTGATGGCCCATTTTATTGGGTATTTAAACCCATCTTCTTTTTCGTTTTTAAAATCAGTTGAAATTATCACTATGGTTGTTTTGGGAGGTTTGGGGAGCTTAATCGGTTCTGTGGTTTCTGCCGTAGTGCTGACGTCTTTGCCGGAATTTTTACGTTTTTTAAGTGATTATCGGATGATTTTTTATTCCCTGTTGTTAATCCTCATGATGATTTTTAGACCGCAAGGAATTATGGGGACGAAGAAATAGGATTTGAAGAGTTTGAAAAAAATAACTCCCCCTTACCCCCTCTTATACTAAGAGGGGGAACATGTATTCCTCCTCTTAGTGTAAGGGGAGGCCAGGTGGGGTTACTCAGCCTTATGGTATTATGCCTTCACTTTTATCGGTAAAAAATTGCAGTATTCGTTTTGGAGGATTAACGGCTATTAATGCCTTAAATTTAGACTTGGGCTATGGGGAGTTGATGGCGGTGATTGGCCCCAATGGGGCAGGTAAAACCACGTTTTTTAATTTACTGACGGGACTCTATCAGCCAACTTCCGGCGATATTTTTTTTAAAGAACAATCTATCCGTAATTTTAATGTGGCAGAGATCAACCGATACGGCATTGCGCGTACATTTCAAAATATTCGGCTGTTTGCCAGTTTAAGTGTTTTGGAAAACATAATGGTGGCTTTAAATGGCCGTGTCCAATCTGGGCTTGTGTCTTCTGCGTTGGCCTTAAAGTCGGTTTTACTTGAAGCGGAAGATTTAAAAGAGCAGGCCTTGAAGTTTTTAAAATTATTTCATTTGCAAGCCCATCAGGACGAAAAGGCGGTTCATCTTTCTTATGGGGATCAACGTAAATTGGAAATAGCCCGTGCGTTGGCTACTAGTCCCCAGCTTCTTTTATTGGATGAGCCCGCTGCAGGGATGAATGCTTCCGAAAAGAAAGAATTGGTCGATTTAATTCGTAACATCCACGCGGAACAAAAAATTTCCATTCTTCTTATAGAGCATGACATGAAAGTGGTAATGAACTTGGTGCCACGTATTATGGTGTTAGATTACGGTGTGGCCATTGCTGAAGGAAGTCCGGAAGAAATTAGAAAAAATCCTCAGGTGATTGAGGCGTATTTGGGGGAGGGCGTGTAGCTTAATCAACTTCTTATCATGACCTTGAAAATAGAAAATCTACATGTCTCGTATGGTGCCGTTAAGGCTTTGCGTGGTGTTTCTGTGGAAGTCAAAGACGGGGAGGCCTTTACCTTAATTGGCAATAATGGTGCGGGTAAAACAACTTTGGTTAAAGCTATTTCGGGTCTTGTTCCTAAAAATGAAGGCTGCATTATGTATGATGGAGTGGATATTACTCGGCTTCCGGTCCACGAGATTGTGCGTTTGGGTTTGGTGCAGGTGCCGGAGGGGCGGATGATTTTTCAAAATCTATCCGTCCGTGAAAACTTGGAACTGGGGGCGTATACTAAAAAAGATTCGGCTAAAAATAAAAAAAATTTGGAAGACGTACTTGTTTTGTTTCCTCGTTTAAAAGAACGGCTCACTCAAAAATCCGGAACACTTTCTGGTGGGGAACAACAAATGTTGGCCATTGGTCGGGCTTTGATGACGGAGCCTAAACTGCTTTTATTGGACGAGCCGTCGTTGGGATTAGCGCCTAATCTAGTTCAGCAGATTTTTAAAAGCCTTAAGGATATTCATGCTCGTGGTGTGTCGTTATTGCTTATTGAACAAGACGCCTTTTTAGCGTTGCGTTCCACGATGCGTGCGGCCGTGTTGGAGTCGGGCCAAATTCGGTTGCAGGGTGAAAGTGTTGCGCTTTTAAATAATGAAGAAGTGAAGAAAAGTTATTTGGGTTTTTAACTTGGTCAGATCTTTGTCCAATCTTGTATTTTTAATCCTAAAACTCTGGAAAACTCTTTTCTGTTGTGTGTGACTAATGTGGCATTCGCGGCCATGCTAGTTGCGGCAATAATGAGGTCATTGGCGCCGATAATGGTTCCTTTTTTTTCCAGTGAAGCCCTGATGTCAGAATAGATTTCTGCCGCTTCGTGACCAAAATCGATGATTTCGAAGGGGGATAGGAATTGTTGGATTTTGAGTAAAGTGTCCGCAGCATGGGTGCTTTTTCTGGCCCCCAATAAAAGTTCAGCTTCGACAAGGGAAGGAATTTTAATCTGCGCTGGCGTTCTTTTTTGAAGATGTGTGGCAATGGAGGGGTATTGGCCTTTAAGAGCGTAAATGCAGATATTGGTATCGAGGCAAAAAATCAAATGATCTCCCGTTTGGAATCTTTTGAAAGGGATGGTTGATTAGGGCGCGTCATATCCGATTTTTTAAGGCTTCCAAAGAGATCGAAAAAGCCGGAGGGCCAAGCGCTGTCGATAGAGCTTTCTAAACGGTTGCGAACCCAGCTGGAAAGAGATGTTTTTTCGTTTTGGGCTGACCGTTCTATTTTTTTGAGCATTTTTTCATCTATGTATAAATTGAGTTGTGGCATGAAATTAGATTAACAAAAAAGAACGGCTTATTCAAGTATAATTGGAAAGTATATTTACGGAATTTCCTTCACTGACAACGAACCGGTAAGTGGGTTATAGGTGATTTTATAGTCGCCGGATTCTTGATAGTTTTCTAAAATTCCGAAATTTTGATTCGTAGAAAAAAGATATTCTGTATCACTTAGCTTAAGCCAAGTGGTGTCGCTTAGGCCTTTGGGTAAAACGGAGTCAAAGCATTGCAAGCAGACGGAAGGGGCCGGGTTGGCATCTAACAGAGGAGGGTAGGTGTCGGAGTCTTGCAGTACTTTATCGTAATGCCAAGCGGCGATTGCGGCTTTAACGGTTTTAACAGTTTCTTCCAATTTGCCTACCTGAGAATGATGCCGCAGATAGAAAAATAAGGGGATAGAGCTTGCAATTAAAGCCGTGATCATGAAAAGGACGATGATTAATTCTTTAATACTGAAACCCTTTTGAGAAAATAATTTTGGCATATCAGCGATATATCTCTTTGCGGTGGATAATGGTATAGATAATTACTTCCCGATGATGCTCATCAATTAAATAAAGAATATGCTATTATTATCATGAAAAAACTAGAAATTAATTTGGAGCTTGTTGATGATTACAAATTTCTATTAAAGCACGGAGCTGATACCCCAACAATGCGGAGAGCCCATAAAGGGGATTGTCAAAACCAATCTTGCTGGCATTTATAAGGTTTAATTCTCTTGCTTGGTTAGCTTGCTCTACATGGTTGCTGGGGTTATTATTTATGTCTTGCTGTAAGGCTAGGATCTTCTTGTTGGCCTCTTCTAGAAATAGCGCTTTGTCGACAGCAAGTTGAGCATCCCATAGTTGCTTTCGTTTTGCTGCATCTGCGGTGTTATATTGATCTACGGCTGTTTCTAATAGATCTTCTAAAGATGTTGTAGCGGGTTGGCCTGTTGCTTCTGCCAATTGGGCTTGTGCATTGCGAATGGCGTCTCTTATGCCCTGCTCTACTTCTGCGTGAACCCTGGGAGATTCGAGTTCTTGTTTGAGTGCTTTAATTTTTGCATTTAGCCTTTCTGCTTGTCTTTGATAATTTGGGTCAAGAGGCGAAGATTGGGCTTTATGCTTAACACCCGTTAAGTCACCTTCAGCTTGATGGAGAACGTCTAAAAGCTCTTGAGTGGGCGTTGTTTTATAACGACTTGTTTCTGAGATATCAGCTATTTCTTTATCAATAGCCTCACATAAATAATCTGTTGTTAAAGCCTTGCTCTCTGTTTTGATTGTTTGAAGTTCTTGGGTTAGTGTTTCAGCTTGCTCGGCAATGGTTCCATCTTGTATGGCTTGATTGACTTTTGCTTGAGCATTTACCAATCTGCTGTTTAAAGCAGAAAGTTGTGCATTACGTGCTTTTTGTGCTTCTTGTACCCTCTTGATAAGTTCATCAATTTGACGTGGCGGTTGTAATTCTTGAGATATGTATTTTTCTTTTAAATCGTTTAGATTTTTTTCTAGGCCATAGGAAAGAGGGGTGTCTTCTACTTGTGCTCTCAGGCCATTTAATTCCTCTGCCAGTAAAGCCTGTGCCTGATTGCGTAAATTGGTTATTTCTTGATCGATAAGAGGGTGAGGCTGCAGATTTCTATCTTTATAGGCTTGTTTTAATTTTTTAAATTTTTCTACTGTGTCTTTAATGATTTTTAATTTTGTATATAAATCAGTGGCTTCATCTAGCGCGGAATTAGCAAAGTTCATTTCCCTATTTATATAGGTTTGAGTCGTTCTGTCTAACTTGCCTTGTATGGCTTGGGCTAATTTTTCGGGAACGGGAAGTCCTTTGTCTTGGTATCTTTTTCTAAGATCATCCAACTGATCAAGTCGGACTGTATCGGTAACTGCTTCTGTGGCGGTGTCTAATAATTGTTTGTATTTGGTTGCCCCTTCGGGAGGAAGGGTTTCAGCAGCGGTTTTTGCTTCTTGCTCTAGGGCATCCCACTCATTTAACTGGCGCTGTATTTGATTAAAGTCGGCCGGGATGTCTGAAGCCATTAATCTGGCATATTTTTCTTGGACACCAGAAATTGGCGTTTCAATTACTTCTTTTTTTTTCCTTCTGATTTCAATTGATCTAATGCAGTTTCAGCTTCACTGATGGCTTGATCGTATTGTGCTGTATTAGCGGTTGGTGTCTGGTGGGCTAGCTTGCCCCATTCATTGTAGGCACGATTATACTCCTCTAAAGCTACTTTAAACACATTATTCTCTACGTTTCTCTTCTTAGTCCAGTTTCCCATCCCGTCTTCATTTGCTACTTTTTGTAGAGCGCCTTTTTTAGTGTTATAGTTCTCTTGTGCCTGCCTTATCTCTTCGGGCAGTTTGGCAGCGGCCTCTTTTTCTTCCTTAAGTAGATCGATGTATCTTTCAAGATTGGCTTGAGTTTCCTGTGTCTTGTCTGTTAACTCTTGAGTTTTTTGAGTTACTTGAGCGCGTGCTTTTTCGGCATCAGATAGAGCCGAAGCGAGTTCTTGTTGGGCTTGAGCTAACAGGTTTGCAGAGCCTGGCTTGCTTGACTTTGGGGCCCAGCTTCCTGTGCTCTTGTTATAGGTGCCATTGGCCTCCATTTTTTGCTTAGCCAGACGGCTTCTTTGGTTACAATCTTCTAAGGTTTGTGTTGCTTGTTCTAGATCAGCTTTTAGCTGGCTTGCTTCACCGGCTGCAGTATTGGTAGCCTGTTCTGAAGCCTGTCTTTCCTGTAAGACTTCAGAGAATGTTCTTTTGGTTGCTAGGGTTGGCCCCGCGGGAGCTTTTACTTTTGAGGGGTCACCTAATCCGGGTCCACTAGGACTATCCTGTGCGTCCACTGCTCTTACAGCAACAGCGGGGTCTTGATCAACAATATGCCCGCCATCTCGAGGCCTTACTGCAAAACGGTCTGTTGCGTCTATAGGAATTCCTGTGTTTAAATCTCCTTCCCCTGAAGGCTGAGGAGGACGGCGACGGGGGGGTGCAGGAGGTGGCGGTTCTGTACCAGAGTCTATAGCACGTCCTGGCGATGTTAGGCCAGGGCTTGCTTGTGGCCGCGGTGGCGGTGGCAGTTCTGGCGGTGTTGCTGCTGCTGTATCATCAGGCTGTAACCATGTCGGTGCATCTCCTTTTTGAGGCGCACGGCGTACTTTTCGAGGAGGAGGTGGAGTTGTTCCTGCATCATCGCCTTCCATTACTCCTTCAGCACCATCATCAGGTCCTACAAGAGTTGCATCATCTGGCCGTGGTCGTGTGGATGCCCCATCAGGTTCTGTTATTGTTCGGGCATCTGGATCGACTGCTGGTCGTACTGGAGTTGATGGTGCTGTTCCTCTTCCTCTTCCTCTAGAAGAGGAAGGTGGTGGTGGTGGTGGAACTGGAGCTGGTGCCGGTGGTGGAACTGGAGCTGGTTCCGGTGCCGGTGGTGGAACTGGAGCTGGTTGCGGTGCCGGTGGTGGAACTGGAGCTGGTGCCGGTGGTGGTGGTGGAACTGGAGCTGGAGCAGGTGGTGGTGGACCTGGAGCCGGTGCCGGTGGTGGTGGAACT
>CAZQCI010000090.1:0-4602 GCA_964592255.1 uncultured Nitrospiraceae bacterium
GCATCAATGTATTTTTTAAAAAGCAGCCCCATCTTTTTTGAAAATTTTTGTTGAATCACTCCCGCCAAGCGTAAATGGGCCGGAAGCAATGTTTTGGCATAAACAAAAAAACCAGCCTCCACCAAAAGTGTTTCGGGATCTTGTTTCTCTAATTCCAAAGCTACCAAATGAGCTTGAGCTTGCTTTAAACGATCTGCCCCTACCTTATCTTTTTCCGACATTCTTTCGCGAATTAACGCAGCTTCTCGGTGGGTTAATCGACGTAAAATAAGATCCACAGTACCTTCATTGAGTGTCGACAAAGCCAAGGCCACCTCTCGCATGCCAACTTCACTAAAAAGCATTTTCAATTTAGCAGCCGAAAGCAACGACAAACCTTCAAAAGTAAGGCGATGCGAAGAAACGCCTAACAATGGGGGATGAGCAAAATTTCGTTCAAATCTTTTTTTAAGCACTTGAACCAGTTCGGCTTCGATGGAGAAAGTTTGTGATAAAGAAGGCAATTGATCGAGTTTATCTTGAGAAAGATGATCAATAACCACACGGGCTTTTTCTCCAGGGAGATGCCGTAAAATGGTAGCAATCATTCGAGGAGATTCTTTTTCTAAAGCGGGTAGAATCCAGTCAGGATGCACATCTGCAAGAAAAGAGCGTTGAGCCTCCGCATTCAACCGTTTCAATTCATCCATGATGATTTGTTTTTTTTCTTCCTTCGTCTTGGCTAACAGTTTTTCTAACGCGCCAGACACCACAGGTTGCTCTGCAGGAGGAAGAAAAGGAACCAAATCCACGGCGTGATTACGGTCCATCAGCAAAGCCATCATCAAGAAGGCCCGCGTGCGGTCTTGCAAGTATTCCTCAGCCATAATAAGGGATTAAACTTGAGTCTGAACAATGGTTTGAATGCCACGCCCAATGGAGTCGGTGAATCGAGAAAAACCCTCCGCCAGAATAGACATATTGGCAATGCCGGCTTGTACAGTCAATAATTGACGAGGGTGAATACTCACTCCCGGCATGGAGAGAGTTTCGATAGTGGCATCTAAGCTAACAAGATCCTTGTTCATGCTTTTGAACATGTCGAAATATTTTTCACCAGCACCCTTCTTATCTCCCAGCTCAGATTTACCCACTTCAACACGAACATCATTGGCAGATAAAACAGTAACATTATTTTTAGGGTGACTATCTTCGTGCAGTTTCTCAAGCAAACGGTCGGTGAGTGTCTTGTCAAATTGAGATTGAAAATCAATCTTAGGAGAAGAAGAAGGCGCTTTAGCCAAATCCGACTTCTTGATTGTTGAAGCGGCAACTTGATTGAGTTTTGTAACAACTGGTTCCATAAAAAAATAGCGCAACCCTTCCTACACACTACGAGGCATGGCTTCCATTTTAGTGGACAAAACAGCTTCTAGATTTTCTTTTTTCAAATTACCCATACCTAGAGCATTAAGCTGCTTAAACAACAGTTCCAAAGATTTAGCATGCAATCGAGACACCCACGACTTGGAAAGACCCAACTTATTGCCAATTTCTTGAAGAGTGCGATTTTGGAAGTAATACATTTTAATTAATTTACGTTCTTTATCTGGAAGCGCTTCAATCGCATCACGCATCTTCTCTTTAACTTTTTGAAACTCAACTTTATGTTCCATCTCAGCCTTGGCATTTTTATCTTCCACTTCAAAATCTTCCATGCCATCGATGGACATCACATAAATAGAGGCCAATGAATTGACCGTTTCATACATCTGTTCAACACTGCTTTGAACCTTATCGATGTTATCGGTAATTTTCTCGGAAATGCTCTGCATGTAATCATTAGCAGCTTGTTCAAATTTAATGCGGGAATAAAGCGAACGAGGAACCCATCCAGTTTTTCGGAGACCATCGTAAACAGCACCTTTGATGCGGTAATAAGCAAAAGTTTTAAAATCTACATGAAAACGAGAATCATATCGACGAGCTGCTTCCAACAAACCTAAACGGGCATTACAAAGTACGTCTTCATAATCAACGTCAGCGGAAATGGAACGAGCCACCTTATTGGCAATAGAAGTCGCAAAAGGTAAATATTGCTCAATAAGAGCATCGCGCTCCTGGTTGGATACACGCGCTACACCTTTTTTAGGGGCCTTTGTTCTATTTTCTTCGAGAGCTGTAGTTGATGATTCCATAGTCACCAGTTAATATTGCATGTTTCGTGCCAGACCCACCTGCCTGTATATCTTAAAGACAATTATGATCTTCATTATTTTCAACTACTTACGCAGAACCCCTTTGACTTACTTGCCTTCACTTAGCTCACTTTAATTTAAATTGATGATTTGAACCCTCAGTCTTTCCATCAATCTAGTACTCTAAACCCCTATCCTAATTTAACTTTCTTACCACCAAGCATTGGATCACTTTGAACATACCCTGCCACATTTTTTACCATTGCATTCTGTAAAGAAGTAGGAGCTGTATTATAAAAAGGATTGCGTGCTCCCAGGACAACCTTAACGGCGTCACGCACTTTACCTTCTTGGATAAGACGAGAAAACTCAGCTTTAGTCTCGGCTTCAGAACGAGGAGATTTTGCTGCTTTGACTCCTTTTGTTTCTTGGCCACCTAAAACTGTTTCAAAGTTCGTGGAAGAAGTAGAAGTTCTACCTGTTGTCGATGGAAGCACAGAGCTTCCTTGTATAGATCCAATTTTTGCCATAATTTCCCTTTCCCCCTCCCCTATGCATCATAGGCAATCCACTTTTTAAACACAACCCGATTTTTCCTCTTTTTACGAACGTTCCGGCACTTGAAAAGTAACCCCCGCTTCCTGCTGCGCCGCGTCACGATTGATAATCACGTCATTGATTTGAGGTGATAACGAGCTAGGTGCTATAAAATTAGTTGCCTGCATTCCTGCGCTAACAGGGCTAGAATCGAATAATCCAGGAAAACTAATAGATGTTGGCTTACCTTGACTAGCCATTTCCATCTGGTCTTTCATCTGAGACTGTTGAAGTTTATCTTGAGAAAAACGGGTTAACCCATAAATACCCGCAGCTAAGGGGAGCCCAATACCTGGCAAGGCCACAGCGGTCACTGCCGCGCCAATAGGGCCTAAAAAACTCATTCCCTTAGCTAAACCTTGACCCAATTTTTGCCAAAAAGTCTTTTTAGGGGCTTCGGGGCCTAAATAATTAGTGGCCGTTCCATAATCAACCCGCATATTGGCCGTTGTTGTATTTTGAATATTTGACATAGCCTACCTCTCCTTCATCTCTATTATCGGCATACTGGAGAGCCAAAGTTGCCAAAAAACTACTATTTCTTTTTCTGAGCCGCTCCGGCTTCCGCCACAAGCTCATCCATATTCGTTTTATCAGTAAGGGCCGGTTTCGGTCCGGCCGGTCCCACTGGAGCCAAAGCGGTAGTCGTTTTACGGGATTTGGCTAATTTCAATAACACACCGATTAAAGCGCCAGACATTACAACAAAAAATAAAAGCCCTGTGCTTACAATAATTTTAAATTTTTTGACCGAACCCGCATCCATCTGCAAACCACCAACCTTCACCAAACTTCCATCTCCTTCCTCTACAACATTAGTTTCCGGATTCGCCGTGGGATCGGTTTGAGTCCCCCCTTGAGTTATTGGAGGCGATGCCTCCTGGTTATCAGCCACCGCATTAACCGCCACTCGGCTCACCACAACGGCCACGTCACGCATATCCATACCAGGAACAGCATTAGCTACAAAACGTTGAAGTTTGGCTTCTTCCATAAAACCAGGGTCAACAAACTTATCCACCTGTAAAACAACTGAAGCCGTAGGTCGGGGAGGAGGATTATTTTCATCAGGGAAATCTTCTTTATCGGGAATATTTAATACAACATCAGCCGCCACAACCCCTGGTACAGACCGAAGCGAATTAATGATTTCCCCCTTAAGCGCTAAAAGCTCTCGACACTTTTCCATTTTAGGCGTTGGAATCAGTCCCGATTCTTTACAAACACCCGAAAGACCTAACTCACGATGACGGGGAAGATTGTTATCCACCAATAACTGTCTTGCTTGGTTCTCATCACTGGCATTAACCATTAAAGTCCAAGTCACCTCTTGCTGTTTTTCCACAGCTTGTTTTTCAATCTTAATCCCATTACGATTTAACAAAACCATAATCTCATTAGCATCACGTTGCTCCAAACCCTGAAGTAAAACCACCTTCTGGCAAGCAGCCAAACTAGCGACTAAAAATAAAGAAAAAAGGATACGCTTTAACATGATGAAATCCCTATCTACTGGGGGGATTCTTGCCGTAAACGGACAGGGTCATACCCCATATTGATTAACTGACTTAAAGAACGGGCAAACTCACCGGCTTTGCCCTCAGGCTCTAGGCGGGAAGCAGTTTCTAAACTCTTTAAAGCTTCTTGTTTTTTACCATTAAAAAGAAGGGCTTCCCCCAAATGAGCATGAGCAAAAGCACTTTTATCATTCAGCTCGAGGGCTTCTTTTAAAACACGGATGGCAGGCAGGTATTTCTTTTGAGCAAACAACACATTCGCGAGGGCCACATGAGGCACTTCGTGTTTGGGTGTTAATTCGATAATCCCT
>CAZQCI010000090.1:4612-8835 GCA_964592255.1 uncultured Nitrospiraceae bacterium
GGTATATTTACCCATCGCCAAATAAATATAACCGGCCTCTAACATCATCACCAAATCATCACGAGGGATGTCGATCATAATTTCCTTTTTGTTGAAAAACTGATTTCCGTAAACCTCCCCACCTAAGGAGGCCAACCCCTAAGGGCTTAGCCCTTAGGGGTTTCCGGTCACTCACTAAACCCCACGAACGTTACGGATAATGGCAGCTAACATGGTATCACGTGCACTAATCACATTAGAAACCGTGCTAAAATGGCGGTTTTGTTGTCCCGCTTCTTCTTGCACCATCAACATTTGAACGTTGCTCATCTGACTTTCGGCTAAAAGTTGCTGAGAAGCCGCTAAAGTATCGGATGTAGAACTAGAACTTGTTGAAACCCCAAACCCGGAAGTCGTAGCAGCAAGAGAGCCGCCTCCATAATAATTGGAAACCGCTCCAGAATAAGTACCACCGGTGGTTAACATCCCTGTCCCACCGCCACTATAACCAGCCGTGGCATTAACCGCTGCACCAACAATATCAGAAGAACTAGGGGAATATTGAGCCGCAGTATAATAACCAGCAGGACCTGCTAATTGAGCCGCATAAGCAGTGGCATCTAAAACACTAGAAAATTTTCCAACACTGTTGCTGGCCGTGCTTGTGGTAACACCAGCACTATCGACGCTGTTAGTTTCAATGGGGTTGGCAGTACTCATATTTCATCTCCTTGTTTTTGGGCCATCTTAAGCCCTTCAACCCTATTATCGGGTTTTTTACCCCTGACTGTTGCTTTTTTTCTTATTTTTTTTGCCCTCCAACAATTCCTGCCTTATGTTGCCGAATTAATTCATATTTTGTTTTAAGGAGCTCCCTAATTAAATCGATAGTCAAATCATAAGCCTTTAAAGCGGAACGAATCGCTTTTTGTTTTTTAAGCCCACCACTCTTACTTTTGAGCATTTTTTCCAAAACATCGTAACAAGCCGAAACCGTTTCGTTCACTTTACTAAAATCCTCGGTTTCTATTAACTTTTCAATAATGGGATACCCTAATTTTTGCGGATTTTTCTGCGGATTGCCTTGATGATTTGATTTAGACGCAGCAGCCATAATTTTCCTCCTGGCAAATACATCAATAAAATACAGTATTTGGCTAAAACCGTCAACGATACATTTATTTAAAAAGTTTAAGAGCCCCCAGGCTGGAGTTTAATAAAAATAGGAACAAATTCAGAAATTTTAAGATTTTGTTTGATCTGTTCTGTTTTATAACCGTTTTTTTCAATTTGAATCTGGTAATTACCCAAATCTAAATCCGATAAAATAATAGGGGTCTTTTGCCCTAACTCTTCCGAATTTACCATCACAGAAGCTCCTGCAGGTTCGGTACTAATATAAATCACCGACTTAATGGGTGAAATTTGTTTGAATAAAGCATCCGCCTGTCCGGACAAACTACCATCTTTATTATTTAACAACACTTCAACCAAATGCGTTAAGGCTCTATCTTTGTCCCCCAAAGCGTATTCACTCCGTGCCATTCCTAAAAGAGCTTTATAATTAAAATCCGAATGCACCCTGGCTTGATCATAATCAGTGGCTGCTTGGTCATAATTTTTAAGCCAGAAAAAAGATTCTCCCAAACCAAAATGAATGGCAGCCTTTTCCCGGTCGGTCCCTCCCAAACTTAACGCTTCCACTAGTTTATTAACCGACTCTTGATACTGCCCCGAACGACGATAGGCTTCTGCCTGATTAATCAGTTCCCCAACTTGAGATGTTTTCATTTCAATCACAGCCTCATAGGGCGTACTCATTTGCATGTCCAAAGGGTTCACATAATCAAAAAATCCTTCATACTTAAGTCGCAGCTCATGCCGGCCTACAGGCATTTCACCTTGATAAGGAGTTATTCCTAATTTTTGATTATCCAACCAAACTTCCGCACCTTTGGGGACACTTTCAATACGCGCCGGGAAAAATTGAAAATCACGCTCTTTAATACTTAAACTAACTGTTTTATTTTCGGCGGAAATTTTAAAGTCACGATGATAACGGATTTGGTCAATCTCCGTTTTAGAATCTTTAAGTTTCATTCTTTCTCTAAGTTCGACCGTATAATTACCGTAAGGCAAATAAACAGGCTGGCCTAACAAAACATCATCCATCTGAACTTTATGGCTCTTCAACTTATCGTAAGCATAATAACCTTGCAGAGAAAAGCTGACACCGCGAGGCAAAGCCAACACTTTAAGAACTCCCAACTCCGCCTTAAACACTAACGGAACAACCTCCTTACCCGGATCAGCCACAAATGAGATCTTTTGCTGAAATTGATCTCGTAAATCTTTTAAATCAAACTGCGCCGTCACTTCATAGGTTTTACCTGGCTCAACTGTAATACCCGTCTTTAAAGGAGTAGACCCTAAATCTCGCCCTTCAAAAGATATTCTTGCCACCGTCGGAGACGCACTCACATCTAAAAACATCGTCATCGGACGCGCAGATGACGAAGATACTGGAGCTTGAGAAGGAACACTGACTACCGATGGAGTCACAGACTCAGGAGTCACAGACTCAGGAGCCACTGGCTCAGGAGCCACTGGCTGAGACGAAGGAGACGGAGTATCAAGCACTGGAGGACTTTGAGAGACAGGTTGATTTGTAGGCAACGTCTGACCTGGAGTCGTGGGCTCTTGAGTCGGTGACTCTGGAGTCGGAGACTCTTGAGTCGGAGAAGGTGAGGTTACAGACGATGGACTAGACGGCTTATCAGGAGAAACCTCAACAGAAGGCTGGGGCACAGTAGGTGCCTTTGGCTCCTGAGCCAGTGGCTCCTGAGTCTGGGGCTCTTGAGCCTGGGGCTCTTGAGCCTGGGGCTCTTGAGCCCGTGGCTCTGGGGCTGATGGTGATTCTGTTAATTCGGGTAATGGAATATCTTTTTCTGTTTGAGGATTAAGAGGTTGTTCCGTTTGAACTACTGGTTCTTCTGTATTTTTCTTGGAAGAAATAAAAAAATAAATCAACCCTCCTAAGGAACTAATAAGACATAAGGCTAGAAAAACATATTTTAACCGCACACCTAATTTATCCTCTGGAACTTGGGAGAGAGGAGGAATCATTAAAGCCGTTTCGCGACGGGGAGGTTCTTGGGGGGGCTCTGCAGACAGTACTGACTCAGCAGGTTCCAGTTTTTCTTCGCTGGCTGACGGCACGTCCTTATCTTCTTTGGAAGGAGGCAACAACCCTTTTTTGTCAGATTCTTGCGCAACATACGTGACGGATTTGTCTGGTTTAGGAGGCGGTGGCGGCAAATCCGCTTCTGTAATGGGCTTCATGGCCAGACGGAAAAGATAGATTCCAATTTTGATCTGATCGAGATGTTTAAGAGGACGAGCCGTGTCCCCTTCCAAACGCTCACCATTAACGGAAGTGCCATTGCGGCTGCCCATGTCTTTAAGAGTGACCGTGGTTCCATCGTAAGAAATTTGGGCATGAACCCGTGAGACGGAAGTATCATCGAGATGCAAAGGGTTACCTGAAGCCCGGCCAACAATATGACTGCCGTGTTTCAGCGGTAAAAACAAACCTTCGCGAGGGCCGGCTATAATTTCCAAAGACGGATAAGTTGCTTTTTGAGTGACAAAAGAAATCTCATCACGACCCATAAGGCTTTCAGGCCCTATCGCAATATCATCACTGGTTTTGCTAAAATCATCAGCCATAAGCGTAAGCACTTACGATAATACATTACGATCAAATTGCAAGGGAAGGCCTATCGTGGTACTTAATATTAATGATGAGGCGTCTTTTTCTTATTTCATGGTTTTTAGGGCTTGTAACGGTAGGAAGCGCGGCAATTCAAGCGGCACCCTGCAGCACTCCCCCATCCGGGCCGGCCATGAACCGCCAGTTTTGGGGCTACCTTCAAAATTTAGTTAAAAATAACGAAATTCGTTTAGCAGTCTTTCCTTTCCAAGATGGCTCTCTAACAGCCATCGATCCTATTTTGGAAAAAAGCTTTTCACTAGCCCTCTTTATGGCATTGGAGAAGAGCTCACAAAAGAAAGTAGGCGTACTGCATCCGTTTGTGGTTTGGAACGAAGTGGACGCATCCGCCCTTACCTCTTTGGATTTTTTCGATGATACCAAAATTGTTGCCTCCGGAGCCAAGCTGGGAGCCACGCATGTAGTGTATGGCATGTTTCAAAAGCAAGGTAGCACCCTGCGTTATTTTGTA
>CAZQCI010000091.1:0-1888 GCA_964592255.1 uncultured Nitrospiraceae bacterium
TAAAAAACAGACGGCCGTTCTGGTACCAACAACCGTATTGGCTTTCCAGCACTTCGAAACCTTCAAAAAAAGATTCAAAGACTATCCGGTTACTGTCGAAATGCTGTCGCGGTTTAAAACAGCTCAGGAGCAAAAACAAATTGTGGAGGATTTAAAAGAAGGCAAAATCGACATCATCATCGGTACACATCGTCTGCTTTCAAAAGATGTTAAACTGAGAGATTTAGGATTGTTAGTCATTGATGAAGAACACCGTTTCGGTGTGACACAAAAAGAAAAAATCAAAAAACTTAAAAATTTAGTAGATGTCATCACGCTTTCGGCTACTCCCATTCCTCGTACACTCAACTTTGCGCTTGTTGGCATTCGCAATCTTTCGCTCATCAACACACCACCTTTAGATCGTTTAAGTATCCGTACGTTCGTGTGTAGTTTTGACGAGGGAACTCTCCGTGAGGCCATTCTTCATGAAGTCAAAAGGGGCGGCCAAGTTTACTTTGTCCATAATCGCGTCCAATCCATTTATCAGATGCAAGAACGTTTACAAAAAATGCTTCCGGAAATCCGTATTGCCGTGGGCCATGGTCAAATGGCTGAGGAAGAATTAGAAGAAGTGATGATTGGCTTCATGGAAAAAAAATTCGACCTTCTCTTATGCACCACCATCATTGAATCGGGGCTTGATATTCCTTCGGCCAATACCATCATCATCAACCGGGCCGATGCAATGGGCTTGGCTCAACTGTATCAACTTCGAGGCCGTGTAGGGCGTTCTAACCACCGTGCTTATTGTTATCTAGTCATTCCTCATGCCGATCTATTAACTGACATTGCTCGTAAACGTTTGAACGTGATTCAAAAATTCACTGAATTGGGTTCTGGCTTTAAAATTGCTTCACATGATTTGGAAATTCGGGGGGCGGGAAATATTTTAGGGGCAGAGCAATCCGGCCACATTGCGGCTATTGGTTACGACTTATATGTCTCTCTCTTAAAACAAGCAGTGGATCAATTAAAAGGCAACATCAGCGAAGAAGAAGAAATGGATCCGGAATTAAAATTAGATGTTTCTGCAGTCATTCCGCAAGACATGATTTCGGATGCGAATTTAAGATTGATTCTCTATAAACAAGCCACCTCGGTGGAAAAAGAGGAAGAAATTGAAAATTTAAAGGATGAATGGACCGATCGGTTTGGAAAATTACCAGAATCCGTTCTTAATTTACTAGGCCTCATCAAAATAAAACTGCGAGCAAAAAGTCTTAAAATTTTCGCCATCTCCTACAAAAATGGGCTATTTACTTTTTCGATTCACCCTTCAAGCCCCATCCCTACGGATTATTTTATCACCCGCGCCGCCCGTGAAACACGCAAATGTCATTTATTGCCGGAAGGAAAATTCACGATTGCCGATCATCCACAAACTGAGAAAGAAATATTGGATGTGACCCTTAAGTATTTGGATGAATTTGGAAAAACAGTAGAAGATAAAAAATGATGCCTTTACAGTCTTAGAATTGTCATACCGGCGGATTGTTAGCCGGTATCCATAATCCTGGATTGCTTCGCTACGCCACAAGTGGCTTCGCTCGCAATGACATTAACCAACTTTAGCGTTACTACCAATGTCGGTATCCGTTGTGGCCAGCACCAGCCGATCCCCTTCTTTAGCGGCGAGTAACATCCCAAAACTTTCAATACCACGGATTTTAGCTGGTTTCAGATTCGCAACAACAATGACTTTTTTTCCGATCAGATCTTGCGGCTGATAATGCGCCGCAATACCGGAGATGATTTGACGGGTTTCGGACCCTAGTTCAATCTGCAGTTTAAGTAATTTATCGGCCTTCTCCACTTTTTCGGCTGCAATGACTTTCGCCACACGGAG
>CAZQCI010000091.1:1898-8755 GCA_964592255.1 uncultured Nitrospiraceae bacterium
CTTTTTATCACCTTCCAGATTTTTAAAAGCGAAAAAACCTTTTGCATCAGTGTACATACTGTCTACCACATTACCCAATTCATCGAGTAATAATACTTTTTTTCCTTTGGCAAAATCTTTGATGTCGATGAGGGTATCAACAGCAGAACCGTCATTCCCCGCAGCAGCTGGTGGGGAATCCACTTTCTTCACTTCCGTATTTATTTGTTCTTTTTCCATATCAATCCTCGGGAATAGGTTTAATTTTTGTTCCATTAAAATATGATTTTTATTTGTAAAAGGTTTCTTAAAATCAGAAAAGTGAACTTCTTCCAACTTTTTAAGAGAATCAAATCCATAAGCTTTCCAAATTTTTTCCGCTGCCTGAGGCATAAACGGCAAAACAACCAAGCAAGCGATTCGAATCCCTTCAACCAGATTAGCCAAAACTACAGAGAGCTCTTGCATTTTTTTTTCTTTCGCCAAGGTCCACGGAGCTTGGCGATCGATATATTCATCAAGCCCTGTGAAGGCCTTCCAGATTTTTTCCAAAGCAAGATGAGTGGAAATATCTCCATTATCAACAGGGTTCATCAATAGCTCAATATCATTTAAAGAAGTATCTGGATTCGATTCCACTAAAGAAAAATCCACCTGCCCATTTTGATACTTCCACACCATCCCCAAAATCCGGGACGCGAGATTCCCAATCCCATTGGCCAAATCCGCATTGTAGCGCTCCACAAATCCATCCCACGTAAAATCACTATCATCACCAAAACTGGACGTGCGCATGAGATAATAACGGAGAGCATCGGAGCCGAAATCAGGATATTTATTGAGAATGTCGAGAGGAGTCACCACATTACCGAGCGACTTCGACATTTTCTCGCCTTTAAGATACACAAACCCGTGACCAAAAACTGTTTTAGGAAGCGGCAAATCCGCAGACATGAGCATTGCCGGCCAGATGATGCAATGAAAACGGGTGATATCCTTGCCAACGATGTGTGTAACATTTTTCCAATAGTCGTTGGTCTTTAAATCATCGAGTGATTTAAGATTGAGGAGAGAGAGATAATTAATGAGCGCATCAAACCATACGTAAAAAACATGCTTTTTGTTGAGAGGAACAGGAATACCCCACGTAAACGTACTGCGCGAAATGGAGAAATCTTCCAAACCTTGTTTGATAAAATTGACCACTTCGTTGCGGCGCTTGGCGGGCAAAATAAATTGGGGGTTCGATTCGATATGCTGCAATAGTTTTGCGGAATATTTTTCAAGCCTAAAAAAATAATTTTTTTCTTTAAGCCATTTGGGTTTTGTTTTGTGGTTTTTGCACAAACCAGACTCAAGATCTTTTTCCAAATAAAAAGCCTCACACGATTCGCAGTACCAACCTTCGTAATCTTTTTCGTAAATATCACCGGCAGTATTAACGCGATCAAAAAATTCATAAACCATTTTGTGATGTTGAGGATCACTCGTTTGGATGAATTGATTATTGGAAATGTGAAGCTGTTCCCAAATTTTCTGAAACTTTGGCTTCATGCCATCACAATAGGCTTTAGGCTCCAAACCTTGGCTGGCCGCGGCTTTTTGCACATTGGCGGAATGCTCGTCATTGCCCATTTGGAACAAAACATCATGGCCAAGCATGCGATAAAAACGGGCCAACACGTCCGCGCCAATTTTTTCATAAGCCGTTCCAATATGCGGAAGCGAATTGACGTAGTCGATGGCGGTAGTAATGAAGATTTTGGAAGTCATTTTAGCTAAGATTCAACAATAAATTTTCCAACACAAGTGTTTTATTCACATTGCGATCGATATCTTTTTGAGCGCGATCAATTTTTTCTAACTGATCGAGAGAAGTAAGTTGAGGATTTGTACATAAATTTTTGAAAAACTTTTTTTTCACAATTTCCAAAAAAGAAACCAAATTAATATCACTATCAGCCCAGGCTTGGGCTTGGCGGCTTATATGATAAAAATCTTTTTCTTTCTTCTGAAAAAAAACATCCCATTCTGAAAGAATTTTTTCAAAACCATCTTCCGTCAATTGACGACTTAAACCGATGGATCCTTCGGTAAGAGCTAATAATTCGTGAGATTGCTGAGAACTCATTTCAAAATTCTTTTCTAAAAAACGAGCACTTTCTTCCATAGGAGGAGGAGTAAAAAAAAGTCGGCGACAGCGTGAACGAATGGTTGGCAAAATTTGAAAAAGTGATGGTGTCATCAGAATAAATAAAGTTTGGGGTGGTGGTTCCTCGAGTGTTTTCAGCAAACTATTAGCCGCAGAAGGAGTCATGTCATGAGCCCCATCGATCACAGCCAATTTCACTGGTGCGGAAAAAGCCACACGGGACAATTGAACTTGAAGAGCCCGAACAGCCTCCACCGATACGGAAGATTCTTCGGAAGATATAAAGAAAAAATCCGGATGCTGATTTTTATCTAACTGAAGGCACGCCGAACATTTTCCACATGGGGGCTCTATTTTTGAAACAGCACCAAAAAGAGAAGGAGTATCATCAGAAAAACCAGATTCACAAAAAAGATATTTGGCAAAATGAAAAGCCACTTGTTTTTTACCAATACCTTCGAGGCCATAGAAAAGATAAGCGGAAGGCAAACGTTTCTGTTGGGATTCTTTTACTAATAAATCCCAATTTTTTTTATGACCGATGAACATGAGTCAATCGTGTCATTGCAAGGAGTCCCGCCATGGGTGGGACGACGTGGCAATCCAAGACATGATGGATTGCTTCGCTGCGCCACAAGTGGTTCATTCGCAATGACAACACAATAATTCTTTCACAATACCCACAATCTCCCGATGTATTTCTTCTATAGCTTGATCAGCCCGAATGACTTTAACTCGTTCTGGTTCAGCTTTGGCAATATCTAAATAACCTTGTCGAACACGCGTATGAAACTCCACGGCTTCTTGCTCAAAGCGTCCTTCACTCCCTGTTTTGTTCTCATGACTTAATCGAGCGCGCGAAAGCTGAAGGCCACGTTCAACAGTGTGATCAAGAAGGATGGTTAAATCTGGCTTAAGATTTCCCGTAGCTAACAAATGAAGTTTCGTAATTAATTCAATGGATCGTCCGCGACCGGAACCTTGGTAAGCCAAAGTGGCATCAGCAAAACGGTCACACAGAACGATTTTTTTGGCTTGAAGAGCAGGAGAAATAACTTGAGACACATGTTGGGCCCTGGCAGCAGCATAAAGTAGCAGTTCACAGTCAGGCACCATGGCTGAGTTTTCAGTATTAAGAAGGATAGCCCGAATTTGATCGCCTATTTCAGTCCCTCCCGGTTCGCGAGTTAGCACCACATTGTGACCTTGTTGCACAAGATAATCTTTTAACAAGCGAATTTGAGTGGTTTTTCCACTGCCTTCAATGCCCTCAAATGTAATAAACACACTCATGACGTTAAATGAAATATAGTGTTCTTTTTTTATTGGCAATAAAAAACCCCGTCCACCAGAAACGGCAGACGGGGTTTTATAAAGAATGCTAAAGCTTTTGCTTAGAAATCGTAAGCAAATTCAGCCATCAAAGAATGATAGTCTGAGTTGTTGGCAGGGCCAGCAACAGCAGCAAAGTCGAAGCGGTATTCCATCTTCATCTTCGCGCCATCAGCAATCTTGTAGCTCGCACCAACAGTACCGGAGTGGATGTTGCCTTCGAAAGCGCCATTCCAGTTACCACCGGTTGTGGAAGCACCACCGCCGAAGCGAGGGCCAGCAGGACCACCATTAACATCCCATTCATAGGCGTAACGGAAAGTCACATCCCACAAATCGCTGGCTTCGTAGTTCAAGAGCAATTGAGCACCAAAAGCTTTTTGGTTAGCACCACCAGCAATTTGGTCAGTTTGACGATAGGTACCTTCACCGGCTAAGTTAAGGGTATCAGTCAAAGCCAAGATGAAGTCCAAATCGCCGTAGAAGTCGATATGGGCATTATGATCGGTGGTAAAATCACCAGCCGAAGAATCGTGCTCAGGACCAAAACCACCGCTAACACTCACGGTGTTTTTGTTTCCTTCTTCACCCCAGTTGAAACCTAAGGTTGTAATAATAGAAGGAATTGCAGAATCACCAAAACCATTAGCGTTAAGGTCATTCACAACAGCCAAGTGCCAGTCAACCAAATCGCTAAAAGCATAATAGATTTTAGCACCGGTTACGTTTGTAGGCAGCAAGTAACGGTAAGTAGGGCTGTAAGAAACTAACCAGTTTTGGTTACGATCAGCAGATTCAATACCAACAGGGGCGTTGAATTTACCGATAAGGAATTCCAAACCGTTTCCAGCAGGAATGTTAGCAGTTACGTAACCTTGTTCAAGGTTAACAACGTCAGCGCCAGGTTGGTTGTTTGTATCACCAAAGTTGGTGAAATCGATATCTGCACGCAAGCGGATGTTTTCGCCAAAGCTCTTGGCCAAATCAATTTCCACTTGGTCAACAATGAAACGGAATTGGTCAAAGTTAGCGCCTGTACCAAAGCTAACATCGCCCATACCGCCCATGCTGCTGCCAACAGCATCTTTATCATCATGCTGATAGCCGGCAACGACATCAACGTTACCGCTGATTTCGAGGCCTTCAGGGGCAGCCTTAGGGGCTGGTGTCCCGTTAGCGAAAAGGGCTGATCCGGTAAGCATCAAGCTTACGGAGACTAACCCTGTAAGTAAGTGTTTCTTCATAGTGTCTCTCCTTTGATTAGGTGTCCTTAAGATACAAATAGACCAGCACATATTATCCTTATTAGGATATTGTGTTGGTGTTACTACTCTTAACCTGTTTCCAGGTTAGACTTCATACTGCCATTTAAAACTAAACAAATGACGGGGCCTGCCAAGGCCTGTTAAAGATGGCAGGGATTTTAGCCAGATGACACGATATGTCAAGTAAATTAAAATACCCTCCCCACTCTTCTTTTTCACTTTAGGCATCAATTTTTTACCTTATTGTTTCTGAAAAGAAACAATGAGATTCACAAAATGATAATAACTATAAAAAAAATAATGTAAGCTATTGAAAATAAAAATAAATTTTTAATTGTCATTAAATTGACAATATTAAAATGTTAGCCATTTTTATTACAAATACTTATGGAAACAGCTTATAATGGTTTGTTCCAACTAAAAGGCCCAAGGTAGGTGATAGTGAAATCATTCTTTTCAAAATCAGGAAAGTTTCTCTTCCTACTTATTTTGCTTGTAGGAGGCAGCCTAAGTCTATCCTCTCAAGGACACGCCGCTACCATGTATTGGATTGGCTCTTCTGGAGGTAGTTTTAATAGTAATTCTAATTGGTCTAATACCAACGGTGGAGCCACCAATAACACACACCCTGGCCCAACAGATATCGCAACTTTTGATAGTGGAAATACCAATAACTGCAACATGGATTCCGACGTCAACGTGGCCGGTATTGACATGAAAGGCGTTTATTCAGGAACTCTCACGCAAAATAACGGTGTCAGCTTAACTGTTGGGGCCAGCAATTTTGCCATGGCCGGAGGTAATTTTAATGGGGGTAACTCTGCCATCACCATCAACGGTAATCTTAACAAAACAGGAAGCGGCAACTTTGTTGCTACCAGTGGAACCATGACCGTGTCTGGATCCTTTACTGTAACCAGCGGTACCTTCTCTCACAATAATGGTACTGTTACTTTGAATGGATCATCCAACACCACTCTCGATGTTAATTCCAACATCACCTTTTATAATTTCACCGTCAACGGCGGAACAAACACCACCGTTAAATCAATTAATGATGACGACACAATCATCGTCGCCAATACCACAACCTACACCAATGGCCAGTTAAGCTCACTCCATCCTGGCAATCCAGGACATGTACAAGCCCGTGGCAATGTGCTCGTCGCTTCCACCTACGATGGAGGAAGCGCAGAAATGACTTTCTCCCAATCTGCTAATCAAAATTTCGACTTAACAGGAGGCACAGGACTTTTCGACGCGGATATTACTATCAACAAATCCGGTGGAACAGTTACCTTGCTTTCTGCTTTAGTAGAAGACGCTGGAAACCAAGACCTCACCATCACTTCAGGAACTTTGGATTTAAATGGTAATAGCCTCACCGTTAATGGTGGTGGAGGAACAATGAGCGTAGGAGCCAGCGGCACCCTGCAATTGCAAGGAGGCGAAACCATCACGGCCAACGCCAGCAATCCTACCTTTGCTTCAGGAAGTACGGTAATTTACACCGGTACCGGTAGCTACAATATTAAAGGCTACAGTTACCAAAACTTAACCATCAACGGAAATGGAACTTTTTCGCTCCCTGGGGCCACAACCATCGCGGGAAATCTTACCTTAAACCAAGGAGTGTTTAACTTAGGCGGTCAAAACTTAACTGTTTCCGGAGTCTTTAGTAACGATGCCACTTTGCGCCTGCAAGGAGGGGAAGGCACTGTCTCTCTAACCCTAGATACTAACTCAGGAACTGTTGTCTATAACGGAACAGGAACTTACAGCTCCCTAAAGCTAGGAAATACTTATTATAAACTCACCTTCGACGGGGTGGGAGGAACCTGGACTCATACAGGCACATTGGTTGTAAACAGCAATCTATCGATTGCCAACGGAACACTCAATAGTAACGGGCAAGATATTGTCGTGTCTGGACATTGGAGTAATTCCGGCACTTATACTTCCGGCAGCAACACCGTCATCTTAAATGGAACAAACCAAACAATTTCTGGAACAACCACTTTCAATAATTTCAGCAAAACGATTTCCTCCACAGACACTCTCACTTTTACAGCAGGAACAACTACCACCTTTGCCGGTAGCTTAACCTTACAAGGAACTGGTTCCGCTAC
>CAZQCI010000092.1:0-8678 GCA_964592255.1 uncultured Nitrospiraceae bacterium
CCAAGGACCTTCGGGTTATGAGCCCGACGAGCTACCAGGCTGCTCTACCCCGCATTAAGTGTGTTGTGTATAGTTTGTTTTGATTCGTGCTGTCAATGGGCAAAAAATATGGGTAGTGTCTTAGTTTGAAATCGGAATCTCATTTAAATAACTTGGATTCCGAATTGTTTGAAGGTGGTTACTCAAAATTTATCAAAAACTTCAAACGGAGATGTCACAAAATTTTCATAAAATCGATTTTCAGAAATATTTTTTTCTAAATTGCAATAAAAAAGAAATTCAAACTGTAATTTTTTTCTATCAAAACGGAAATTAGTATTGACACTCTGTTTTAAAAATTCTTATAATTTAAAATAATTAAATTTTTTAACCCACACCAACAAAAAGGAGGCCAACATGGCAGCAAAGAAAAAAGCCAAGAAGAAAACGGCTAAAAAGAAAACCGCCAAGAAAAAGAAAAAGTAGTTTTCTGGCGAAGCTGATTTAAAAAGCCCGTCTGGCTGATGCCGACGGGCTTTTTAGTTTTTTACTCTCTTCATCACATGAAAAAGAACACAAACTCTCTTCCCCTAAAAGGAATCCGCATCCTTGATTGTTCACGCCTTATTCCTGGGCCGTTTTGTTCTTTAATTCTTTCCGACTTAGGTGCAGACGTTGTGCGGGTGGAAGATCCTCATCGTTCCGACTACCTTCGATTTTTTCCTCCGATGCTGGGTTCAAAAAATGGAGCCTTGTTTTCGGCTTTCAATCGAAATAAAAAAGAAGTGTCTCTTTCGCTCACTCATAAGAAAGACGAAAAAAAAATTATTTCACTGATCAAGAAATCCGATGTGCTGATTGAATCGTTCCGGCCGGGTGTGTTGGCTAAGATGGGCTGGCCTCTTAAAAAAATACATCGCTTCAACCCCAAACTGATTGTCGCGTCTATCACCGGTTATGGGCAGAAAGGTTTTTTTTCCAATAAAGCAGGGCACGATCTTAACTACATGGCCTTGGCGGGTTTACTTAATGAAAAAGGTGTTCTCCCTTCTATTCAATGGGCGGATCTTGTTGGTGGGGGATTAATGGCAGCTCTTCTCATTACTTCACATCTTGCTCGTCGTCACAAAAAAGGGTGCCATTTGGATATTTCCATGACCGATAATATGGCTTTTCTTGGATTAGGAAGAATTGTGATGGGGCAAGTGGGTGCCGATTCTGGAATATTAAGTGGTTTGTTGGCGCGGTATCGTCTTTATAAAACTAAAGATGGAGGCTGTGTTGCTTTGGCTGCACTAGAAGATAAGTTTTTTAACCATTTTTGCGATTTGATGCTGAAGCCCCATTTAAAAAAGAAATACGCATATCATGATCGGTCTGATTCTGTTCATCATGAATTAGAAGAGTTATTTCTATCCAAAACCCAAAGGGAATGGAGCCAATGGGCCCACAAGCACGATGTTTGCTTAACACCCGTATTAAAATCGGAAGACATGGTAAAAAATGCTCGGTGGAAATCCCAAAAATTTTATAAAAAGAGGCGCGTGGCTGGGAAGGAAATATTTTTTCCCCATCTACCCGTGAAAATAGTTTGAGAACAGAGCCTGGTACTCTCTACATTGTCGCCACACCCATCGGTAATTTGGAAGATATTACCTTGCGGGCTTTGCGTATTTTAAAAGAAGTGCATGCGGTGGTGGCGGAAGATACACGGCGTACACGTCAATTACTGTCGCATTTTGACATTCATCGTGAGTTGATTGCCTATTTTGAATACAGCAAGCAACGTCGGGCCGATGTCATTATTGATAGATTGAAACAAGGTGAGAGTTTGGCATTGGTTTCCGATGCAGGTACTCCGGCTCTTTCGGATCCGGGGGCGCGATTAGTGGCCCAAGCCCATGAGGCGGGTATTTCGGTGGTACCCGTTCCGGGTCCGTCGGCTTTGTTGTCGGGTGTTTCGGTTTCTGGTTTTCCTACCGAGCCTCTTCATTTTTGGGGTTTTTTGTCTCCTTCACGCTCCAAACGAAAAAAAGTGTATCGTAAAATAGTGGACATGGAGGGGCTGCATTGTTTTTATGAGTCGCCTCATAAAATTCTTAGTCATGTGGAGGAATGGGTAGAATTTTTTAATGACTATTATTTTTTTATAGGACGTGAGATGACTAAAAAGTTCGAGGAATTTTTAAGAGGCCCTTTGCCAGACGTGGTTGAAGCCTTAAAGAAAACGGAAGTGCGTGGAGAATTTGCTGTTTTTCTATCCAAAGAGATTTTTGCTAAAAAGTGAGCTTGTCTGATTTTTTATAATGTAATATTTGTCACCCGCGCGAAGGCGGGGGCCTAGTTGATGTATGTTCTGGATTTCCACCTACGCGGGAATGACTCTATGTTATGGATTACAATTTTAAAGTTAAAAAAAGTGAAAAAGGAAAGCGATTAGATTCGTTTCTGCACGAAAAATTGGAGACATGGTCTCATCGTCAGATTAAAAATGCTATCGATCGCAAGCGCGTTTTGGTGAATGGAAAAAATGTTTTTATATCCGGTTGGAACCTTAAAGCCGGTGACCGCATTTCTTTTAATCCCGCTAAAGATGATATGCCGCAGGCTCCGGAATTATCGCGCTATCAATTTATTAATGTCATTTATGATGATAAAGATATTTTAGTTACAGATAAGCCAGCCTTTGTTGATTACGACAGCTTTGTCGCCCAAGTGAATGCTTTCTTAAAACGACAATCTCATAAGGATAAATTTTATCCTTACTTGGGACAAATGCATCGTTTGGATAAAGAAACTTCAGGTCTTTTGATATTTACTAAAAAGAAAAGTGCCAATGTGTTGGCTGATCAATTTCGTGACCACCGTATTCTTAAATATTATTTGGTGTTGGTGGAAGGAGCTGTGGACAAGGACCATGACATTATTCGTGATGCCATCGAAAAAGGGAAATTTGAAGGGGGTCAAAAAGCCAAGATTGCTGATGAAGGCGAAGGTAAAGAAAGCTATACTGAATACTGGGTGAAAGAGCGTTATGCTGGAGCTACTTTGTTGCGTGTGCAAATTAAAACGGGAAGAACCCATCAAATCCGCATTCATTTAAGTTCCCGAGGATATCCAGTATTAGGAGATAAATTGTATAAGAAAGAAGAACGACCCAAGGGCAAAGACCAAAATCCAGAGACTAAAAATCAAAAAATAAAGAAGATAGAACCTCTAAAAGTAAAGCGCCAGATGCTGCATGCGCAGCAAATTGAATTCCGTCACCCAATAACGCATAAAAAGATAAAATGTGAGTCTCCTATTCCTAAAGATATGGCAGCGCTTATCGAGCGCTTGCGCGAATCGGTGTGAATAGGTAGAATGAAAAAAAATGAAAAAAAAATCACCGCCCGATTCTATTCTTGAACTAACCCAAACTATTTGCCAAGCCGCCCATGATACCAAAGCGGAAGACTGTGTTGTGTTTGATCTGCGTCAAAAAACCAGTTTAGCGGATTATTTGATCATCTCTCATGGGACGAATACACGGCAGGTTCAGGCCATTGCGGATAACGTTCGGGATGCGGTTAAAAAAAAATTGGGGCGTAACCCTTTGGGGGTAGAAGGGTTTGAAACCGCTTTTTGGATTTTAATCGATTACGGTGATGTGGTGTGTCATGTTTTTACCGAAGAGTCCCGCCAGTTTTATCGCTTGGAACATCTATGGCACGATGTGCCTCAGGCGGTTTTTGAAGAGAAGAAGAAACCTGTAAAAAAAGTTTCTAAAAAAGCAGCTCCTAAAAAAACTATTTCTAAAAAATCCACAGTTCGCAAAAAGAAGAAGTAAATGTCTTATTTTACTCTCATCACTGTTGGTAAGATGAAAAATTCTTCTTTAAAAGAATTGGCAGAAGATTACTTGGCACGCATGAAGCATTATGGAGGTTGTGATCTTATCGAAGTTCAAGATTCTCGCAAGTCAGACACGAATCAAAAAAACGTTGAAGAAAGTTTTCTACTGAGCCAAAAAATTCCTTCCGGAAACTATGTGGTTTCTCTTGATGAAACCGGTAAATCACTGTCTTCAAAAAATTTGGCTTTTCAAATTCAATCCGTCCAAAACGCTTCTTATCGTGGTATGACGTTTCTCATCGGTGGGGCTTATGGTTTAAGTGTAGAGTTAAAGCAAAAAGCGAATCTTCTCTTGTCGTTGTCTGCCTTGACTTTGCCGCATGAGTTAGCTAGGGTCGTGCTCCTTGAGCAGCTCTATCGGGCCTCCACTATTCTTAAAGGGGAGAAATATCATCATTAAATGCGCTTTTTCAGCCATAGCTGGTTTTCTGTAAATTTCTTTGGCTGTTTGACGAGACCCAAAGGGTCGAGGAGTTCCGAAGAAATTGGAAGAAAGCCAGCTGTGGCTGAAAAATAACTATTGAAACCTCTTGTTCTTATCATTCTCGATGGCTGGGGTACGCGTTTGGAGACATCCGACAACGGTATTGCTTTGGCCAAAAAACCGCATTTTGATTCTTTTCTTCAACAATATCCTCACACCTTAATTGATGCTTCCGGAAAAGCCGTAGGTTTACCTCAAGGAATTATGGGTAATTCTGAAGTGGGTCATATGAATATGGGGGCGGGGCGTATTGTTTTTTCCGGCTTGTCTCAAATTTATCAGGCTATTGAAGATAAAAGTTTTTTTACGAATCCCGCTTTTTTGGAGGCGATGCAGCAAGTTAAAAAACGAGGTTCACGTCTGCATCTGATGGGATTGTTGTCCGATGGTGCCGTGCATAGCCATCAAGACCATCTTTATGCTCTGCTTGATTTGGCCAAAAACCAACAGGTCAACGATGTATTTGTTCATGCCTTTATGGACGGCCGTGATACATCGCCTCGGGAAGGGCTGGCTTATTTAAAACAGCTTCAGAAACAATTGGACTCCAAAAAAATTGGAAAAATCGCCAGCATTAGTGGGCGGTATTATGCCATGGATCGCGACAAACGATGGGAAAGGGTGGAACAAGCCTACGATGTTTTAGTGGGTGTCACACGCTCCGGTAGTTTAAACCCCGAAGATATTATTCGGGCCTCTTATCATCAAGATATTGGGGACGAATTTATTGTTCCTCAAAATATTTTAGATGAACAAGGACATCCCGTGGGGGCAATACAGGATGGAGATGCAGTGATTTTCTTTAATTTTCGTCCTGATCGGGCCCGTGAAATCACACGGGCTTTAACGGATCCGTCTTTTGATGATTTTGAAAGAAAAATTTTTCCAAAAATTTCGTGTTTTGTTTGCATGGGTTCTTATGATTCCACATTTAATCTTCCGATTGCTTTTTTAAGTCAAAATCCCAAGCGTGTTTTTGCCGAAATAGTTAGTGAAGCGGGTTTGTCTCAATTGCGGATTGCAGAAACAGAAAAATATGCACACGTCACTTATTTTTTTAGTGGAGGGCAAGAGAATGTGTTTCCTGGGGAAGATCGTATTTTGGTCGCTTCCCCTCGAGAAGTGCCTACTTACGATCATAAGCCGGAAATGAGTGCTACTAAAATAACCGAACAGGTTCTTCCGTTGATTACACAAAATAAATACGATGTGATCATCATGAATTTTGCCAATGCCGATATGGTGGGGCATACCGCTAAAAAAGAAGCCATTATTCGTGCGATTGAAACAGTCGACAATTGTTTAGGACAAATCGTTTCAGCTGTTTTACAAAAAAAAGGAGCGGTAGTGATTACAGCCGATCATGGCAATGCGGAACAAATGGTTGATGAAGCAGGGCATCCTCATACAGCCCATACCACCAACTTGGTGCCTTTTATTTTAATTTCAGACCAATACAAATCCGTCTCTCTTCAGCCTGAAGGAGGACGTTTGTGTGATGTGGCACCCACATTGCTCCATCTTTTGAGGTTGAAGCAGCCTGCCGAAATGACCGGACATAATTTGATTTCCTCCTCTTAAAGTAAGAGAGGGTAGGGGGAGTTATGCTATGAAAAATCTCCTCTCTTTTTTATTTCCCCAAACCTGCCGTTTTTGTCGCGAACTTGTTGTTTCATCGGAATTTCTTTGTGTGTCTTGCACTGAAAATATTCCTTGGATTGGCCACTCTTTTTGTAGTGTGTGTGGAAAACCTTTTGAAGAAGCGGTGAATCATAACCATCCTTGTGGGGATTGTTTGAAACACCCTCCTGAATTTTCAAGCCATTACTCTGCCGTTTTTTATGATGATGTGGTGCGTAACGTGATTCACCAGCTTAAATATGGGGCTGCTCAGCATATGCTACCGTTGCTGGCGCAGTGGGTTTTGAAAAAATATATCTCTTCTTTAGTTCTTGCGGACTATTTAGTTCCTGTCCCTTTAAGCTCCAAGCGTTTATCGCGGCGTACGTTTAATCAAAGCTTGGAGCTCAGCCGACTGATTTCCAAAAAGACGGGGATTCCTCTCATTGTTCATGGTCTTCAAAAAATTAAGGAAACACCGGCTCAGACCCAGCTTAACCGAAAGAAAAGAGAAGAAAATCTTGAAGGAGCTTTTATCTGGAAAGGAAGATCTTTGAGAGATAAGACTGTTCTTCTCATCGACGACGTCTACTCCACTGGTAGCACCTTAAATGCCTGTGCCCGGGCCCTTAAATCATCACAACCCGATCAGATTATGGCCCTTACTGTGGCTTATAATCCGGGCCGTTCAGTTTAAATACCTCATCTGATTGAGGCTTGATCCGGCTTTAGAGCGATGATATCCTGCATTTATGGCTATTAACCCCATTTCAGCCGGCGGCTCTTCCTTAATTCTCAAGGGCCTCCCTACGGTAACAGCGGGTTCTTCTCAGCAGGCTACTTCTCTCAAAAGCTTGGGCGAGACGCCCCCAACTATTTTATCTTTGGAACAGATAGGGGCAGAACTGGCGGCTTTATTCTTACCTGCTGGTTTACTGGGACGTTTGCGTAAAAGACTGAATTACCTGAAGAACAAAAAATGCGTTATTATTCCCGCCGATGGAACCACGGCCTGCATTGACGAAAATGAGCAGGTCTATGTGGGAGTAGGTTTTGTGAAAAAATACCTCATCGACAAAGATGGAAAAGACGAAGAAGGGAAAGACCGTGGTGAGGAAACCGTTGCTGGAGTATTAGCGCATGAATGGGGCCACGCTTGTGCCGTACGACCCGATAAACAAGAAATTCAGGAGCTGAATTGGAACGAAATTTTTGAATTAAGGCGGGCCCATGAAACTTTGGCTGATGAAATCAGCGGACGACTTTTATACATGATGGGTTATTCTACTGAGGGGATTATCCGATTTCTGACGCGTGGTAAAGAAACCCACAATTTGAAATATCATGCCTCCGACATGCGGGCGCGTATTATTCAATATGGTTTTGAAGCTGAAAAACGCAAAGCACAATTGGCTCGTCAACTTTTCAAAAACTCTACTTACGACAATCATTACAATTCCGTTCTTTTGGACATCGCTTAATGGCTTATCCGCAACTGACAGTGACGGTGGATAGTCTTAATTCCGAAGGTGTAGGTGTCGCTCGGCATGAGGGCAAAGTGTATTTTATTCCCTGGGTCGTTCCGGGAGATACCGTTTTAGTTCAAGTTGAAAAGGAGCATCCTCGGTATAATGAGGCCCGTCTGATTCATTTGGTGCAAAAATCTCCTGACCATATTGATCCCCGATGCCCTTATTTTTTTGAATGTGGGGGTTGTCAATTACAGCATATCAATGACACGGCTCAGTTGCTCTATAAGCAGAACAAGGTGGAGGCGGCCCTTAAGAGAATTGCCCGCATAGAGTCGTGTGAAGTCAGCCCCATCTTGGCAGCCCCAGAGCGTTGGCATTATCGCCGTCGGATTCAGCTTCATGTCGACCGTCGTGGGAAAATTGGTTTTTTCAAACTCAACAGTCATCAGATTGTGGAAATCGATCACTGTCTGATTGCCGATGAAAGTTTGAATCGCCAGCTGTCTGATTTAAGGAAATCCCAACCCGAAAAAGGTTTTTATGAACTCCGCGTGGATGACTCTTCCGGTTTCATTCAAAATAACGAGGCGCAAAACAAGGTTTTGATCAATCTCGTTTTAAAATTTGTGGAAGCCAGGACCGATGAAACGATTTTTGATCTTTATTGTGGCGCTGGTAATTACACTTTCCCTTTGGCAAGGGATTGCTTGAAAATTTATGGAGTGGAAAAAAGTACGGATTCAATTCGCATGGCTCGAGAGGAAAGTGTACGCCAGTCTGTCTCCAACATCCATTGGAAGCAGGGAGGAGTTTTTGAAATTTTAACCCGGCTGCAGAAAGAAGGTATTTCCTGCGATAAGATGGTTGTTAACCCTCCTCGTGAAGGGATTGGGGAGGCTATGGAAGCTCTTTTTAAATTCCATCCGCAGAGGATTGTTTATGTCTCGTGTAATCCATCCACCTTTGCACGTGATGTGGCACGTTTTGCCCGGCAAGGCTATCGACTTGTCCTATGCCAGCCCGTGGACATGTTTCCACAGACAATTCATGTGGAAGTGGTGGGGGTGTTGGTGAGCTCTTCTCATGAGGCTGGAAAAAATTTAAGTACTTTGTATGGAGACATTCCAAGTCTTGAAGTTCCTCTTAGGAGGAAAGTTTTTTAATTAAACAGCTTTCATGATCGATTCCAATGCTTCTGGATTTTCTACCGATGAAATATCGCCTAAAGG
>CAZQCI010000093.1:0-8648 GCA_964592255.1 uncultured Nitrospiraceae bacterium
AGAGAGGTTCGAGTGAGTGATTCAAATTAAATTGAGTAACCCCTCTCCCAAAGGGATCCCCTTGGGACCAACCTCCCCTTACAATTAAGGGGAGGAGTTTTTACTAATTCATTTCATGTCTTCTTTATTTTCATCCATTTCTGAAAAACTCTCCACAGGTCACCGTCTTTCCGAAGCGGATGCTTTAGCTCTTTTCGAAAGTGATGATATTCTTGCCTT
Organism: uncultured Nitrospiraceae bacterium; assembly: GCA_964592255.1. Lineage (GTDB taxonomy): Bacteria > UBA10199 > UBA10199 > UBA10199 > SBBF01 > CAZQCI01. The sequence goes on from CAZQCI010000093.1 coordinate 220, forward strand.
AGGAAAATTGGCCAATCAGATTCGTTTACAAAAACACGGAAAAAAAACTTATTTTATTAAAAATCGTCATATCGACTATTCCAATGTTTGTGCCATTAAATGCAAGTTTTGTGCTTTTGCCCGTAAAGCTGGGGAAGAGGGGGCTTTTGAGCTGACGGTGGAACAAGTCGTGAATAAAATGCGTGGCGATTTGTCGCGCGGTATTACCGAGCTCCATATTGTCGGTGGATTTCATCCTAAACATCCGTGGGAATTTTATACTTCTATGCTGCAAGCCATTAAGAAGGAAGCCCCTCAGATGCATATTAAAGCTTTTACGGCTTCTGAAATTCGTTATTTTTCTAAAAAATTCCGAAAGACCGAAGAAGAAGTATTACAAGAACTCATGGCCGCAGGACTTGATTCCCTCCCTGGGGGAGGTGCCGAAATTTTAGCTGACGAAGTCCGTAAGGAAATTTGCGGACCTAAAGGAGCGGCTGAATATTGGTTGGCGACTCATAAACGTGCCCATGGTTTGGGTCTTAAAAGTAATGCCACCATGCTTTATGGCCATATTGAAACTATCAAAGATCGCATCGAACATATGCGACTTGTTCGCAACTTGCAGGACGAAACTGGTGGTTTTCTTTCTTTTATCCCTTTGTCATTTAATCCTAAAGATACGGAATACGAATATCGCGGTTATACTTCTGGTGTTGATGATCTTAAAACATTGGCTATTTCACGCTTGTATTTCGATAATATCAAACACATCAAAGCGTATTGGATTATGTCCGGTGTGGAAATGGCTCAACTGGGCCAAGATTTTGGTGCCGACGATGTGCATGGTACCGTGATTGAAGAAAACATAACCCATATGGCTGGAGCCACTAGCCCTGAAGATCTGCCTGAAAGAAACATCATTTCCATGATTGCGGAATCGGGTCACATTCCCGTTCAGCGCGATTCTCTTTATCGAGAAATAAAAACTTATAATTAATTGATTTTAATAACTTTAAAATAAGAAGATCTTTATTCAAAAAAAAGCGTTTGATTATGACATAATAATCAATTTGCCTCGTTTTATTAGATTTATGCTTATTGTTAAAAATTGTTAATTACACCACTTTAAAAAGGAGAAAATGTTTATGCGGTCAAAAAAAATAATCCTACTTGGGTTATGTGCCATTACTTTTTTAGTGTCTTCTAAATCCCACGCAGCTGTTTGTAAAGTTTCTACCTTGCCTACAGCGACTTACACAACAATCCAAGAGGCCATCAATGATACCAGTTGTTCCACGATTAGAGTTAAAGGAGGAACTTATTATGAAAACCTTACTATTGATCGGAATGTTGTTCTTGAAAAACAACCATCGCTTACCTCGACATTAGTCATTAACGGTAGTACGGGAACGACTTCTGTCGTTACGATTACTTCCGGTAATGTAACCCTTTCTAATCTGACTATTACAGGAGGAAGTGCTGGAGGAATTAGTAATACGGGAAGCGGGGATTTAGTTTTGAATTCTGTAACTGTTTCCTCGAATACCCATACGGTGGGGCTTACTAGTGCAGCGGGTCTTTACCAGGCTGCTGGTAGTCTTACAATTACAAAGAGCAACTTTGAAAATAATACAAATCTTTCTGGAGTGAGTGCGCTTTATGTTAATGGCGGTGATACGGTTTCAATCTCTGATACAACTTTTCAAGGTGATGACAATGGTCAAGCGGCTCTTTATTTTGATGCTGTTGATAGTATTACCATTACTGGGTCCACTATAGAAGAAACCGACTCTTATTATTCATCTATTGAAGTGAAAGATTATAATTCACTTACTTTAGAGAAAACTACAGTGACGGGCTCTCCTTATATGGCTCTTTATCTTGATAGGGGCTCTGAAAAAGGAATTACTCAAATTGAGAGTAGTACTATTTCTGATAATGATGAAGCAGGTCTTTTTTATGATAATTTGACTTGTCATAAAGGAATACAGCCGAAACTTACCGTAAAAAATTCTACTTTTTCAGGCAACGGCGGCGGCCTTTTCATGCGATGTGATGGGAGCTCTGGAAAATTGACTGGAACACAATTTGCTGTTTCAATTGAGAGCAGCACCTTTGTTGAAAACGACTCTGCTTTTTATGCGTATTACGAAGATCCGAGTATGTCACTTCACAATACCATTGTTGCTGAAAACACAACCAATTGTGGTACTACAGGAGGAGTGAGCAAAGTGACATCAAAAGGTTATAATCTTGATGATGATGGTAGTTGCGCTTCAGGATCGACTGATTTGTCAGATGCTCCGGATTTAGAGTCTCTTGCAGATAATGGTGGCTCCACAGAAACCCATATGCCTCAATCTACAAGTCCCGTGATTGATGCTGGAGATCCATCTAGTTGCCTTACTACTGATCAGCGTGGAGCAGCACGTCCTTATGGATCGGCCTGTGATATTGGTGCTGTCGAATATGGGGCGTCGATTTAATTAAATTATTTATTAAACAGGAAAAGGGAGAATCCTCATCATGGGGTTCTCCCTTTTTATTTTTGTGACACTAGAGCTTTTCCCATAATCCCATGACATTTTGAAAAAGTGGCCACAAATAGCTCGGTGTCTTTTTGTTGAAGAAGCCTAGATTCTAAGTGGCTCCAACTTTGAGCTATTTTTTGAAGAGGAATTGCAGCAATTCCATGAATCAATTGCTCACAAAAAAAGAGGTGAGAACTTAGGTGTGGATTGTGTTTGGTGTATTCTTCAAAAGTATCCTTAAAATGCCAGGTGCGTTGCTTATCAATATGGGGGCAAACATCACCTTCCTCACATTCCAAGGGGCAAGTCCAAGTAGCAAAACTTAAGGCGACAATTCCGGAGTCTAATATTTTTTGAAAGGGGATGTTGTGCAATGGATTTGGCAGTGGAGATTGGAAAGGTTCCATTTTAATTGTGTAACCAAAAAATCTCTTATCTTTTTTGATCAGCTCTAAAAAACATTGCAATAAAACATGCGGCGCAAAATGGTCGGGGATTAATAAATCTAAGGCACCGTCATTGCGAGGAGCCTCGGGACGCGGCAATCCAGAATTATTGCGACTTAAATAATTCTCTAAAAAATCCACATAAGTTTTTTGAATGTGCTCTGGCTTTTTTAAAACTTCTTCGGGCTCCACAAAATACAATTTGTGATAATCCAAACTTTTTTCTTTTTTGGCTTGCATCAGAAGATTGCGGTAGAGTGCCGCCTGACGTTTTCCGCCCAATATGTAGATGTCACCTATAATCCCTCTCTTAGTATAAGAGGGGGCGGGGGGAGTTATTTCCTTGTCTTTTTCCATAAAAACCCCAAAGGAATTAAAATCCAAAAAATATCAAAAGCAGCCATCAGCCATTCTTTTAACCATAACGTGATGAGAAGATTGAAGGTAAAAATTCCAAAATAGAGGCTTACGCCTCCCCATGCTTTAATGAATCCTTCTTCTTGGTCCTTTTCCACAGAGGGAGAGGGGATTTTTGATGCGAATACAAGATAAACATACACAATAACAAAGGCTACAAAGAACCAGCCGATAAAATTACTGACAGGAACATCAAAATAATAGCCAGGATAAGGATAGTAATAAATTTTACCCAAAAACCATTTGTCGCCAATATGAGCTAAAGGGTCGACAATGATGTCTAACACCATCACAAACAAAGCAGCCCAGAGGGCTGTTTGGATTTTTTGTCCGTTTAGCCGAGGCGGACAAGGAGAGTTGGATAATCCCTTAAGGGCAACACTCAGACCAGCATAACACAAAAAAGTGTAGGAGAGAGAATCCCACACGGGCACTCCCCAGTTCATCAGTTCTCCCTTCATATTTTCATAAATATAAAAATACCATCCATAAGGAAAACCGGTGCGGATAGAAATGGCTTCAGAAATCCAGGCGACGAAATATCCCCAACAGAGAAAAAACAAAGTTTGACGTACCCCTTGTTTTAAAATGCCAATAATCAAAAATGAAATTAGAAAAAGAAAAACGTAAGGGCGGTTAAGAAGGGTGGCAAGCATTAGGCGCTTTGTTTCGCGTAACTATCGCGGATGAGTTTAACAAAAACCTCGACAATATGTGGATCCCATTGGCCGGAATTTTTTTCGCGTTCAAAAATATCAGCGGCTTGAGCAGGGCTAATACCTTTACGATAAGGGCGGTTGGAAGTCATGGCATCAAACGCGTCGGTGATGGAACAAATACGGGCCATAACAGGAATTTGTTCACCTTTTAAACCATCAGGGTGGCCTCTACCATCTATGCGTTCATGATGTGAGCGGATGACTGGGAGAAGATTTTTAAAACTTTTGAGATGTTTACAAATTTCGTAACCCCGTGCCGGGTGTGTTTTAATATGAGCCAATTCTTCGGGCGTGAGTTTGGCTTCTTTATTGAGCACGGCATCTTTGACTCCCACTTTACCGATGTCGTGAAGCAGGGAGCCCCGGCGTAACTCTTCCAGTTCGGCTTCATTGAAACCTAAGGCTTTTCCTAAAAGAACTGAATAACGAGCCACACGCTCCGAATGCCCACGGGTATAAACATCTTTGGCTTCCAAGGTTTCGGCCAGGGTAAAGACCACCGATTCGGAAGAGTCGAGATCATCGTACAATTCCTTAATTCGCAACAATGACTTAACGCGTGTGACTAATTCCAGCTTATTGTAGGGCTTCATCAAAAAGTCATCGGCCCCTAGTTCAATAGCTTTAATTTTATCGTCTAGCTCACGTAGGGCCGTGACAATAATAATAGGGATAAGTCGTGTTGAGGGATCGTTTTTAAGTATTTTGCAAACTTCATAGCCACTCATTCGGGGCATCATCAAATCCAGCAAAATCAAATCTGGGGCGGATTCTTTAACACGGGCCAAAGCTTCCTCTCCATCAAAGGCTTTACGGATGTCATAATTGAAAGGACGAAGCTGTACGGAAATGAGCTCCACATTGGTAGGGTTGTCATCCACCACCAATACTTTAGAGCGATACGGGGAGGAGAAATTTAAATTTTTTTCCGCCTCTTGAGACATGTTGTTTTTATAACATAATCTAAGAGGGGAGTCACAAGGTTTTCTTTATGAATACAAGGATTTCCGGGTTGCTCTTTTAAGCTTAATTGTGTACAACAGCCCCCCATGAAACTGCTTAAACTCATTGTATGGTTTTTTACCGTGATTATTGGCGCTTATATTTTATCCGGAGTTCATGTAGGTGGCAAAACGGTGAAGCAGTTGGTTGATGAGCAGATTGACAAAAGCCCTACAGCCAGTGAGTATCGTGCTAAGCTGATTCATTTTTTAGGTGGCAATGCCATCACACGACCTTTTGTAGATCAAACCGATAAAAATACCGGTAACGAGCCAAAGGTAGAAGATGAAATCAGTAAAAAAGATGCTGAAGAGTTACTCAAAATTATTAAAAACAATAACCACTAATCGATTAAGGACTTTTTTATGACAGAAAAAGCAAAACAATCATGTTCTATATCCGGTTGTAAAAGAACGTACCGGGCTAAAAATTACTGTGACTTTCATTTTAAAAAATGGAGAAAAGGGGAGTTGCCGCATGCCCCTTATAAAACCTGTGTTCAACAAGGATGTCGTAAGAAAATTTTTAAGAGTGTGATGTGTGAAGAGCATTATCAGGCCAAGTATGGTAAAAAAGCCGGAAGCGAAGCGGCCGCTAGTGCTCCTGCTGCTGTAGCGGCAAGCCCCGCGCCAGCGCCTGAAGCAACCCCAGCCGCTTAGTCTTCTTTTTTCATGAAACGTTTGGGTCTTTTAACCGGTGGGGGCGATTGTCCCGGGTTGAATGCCGCAATCCGTGCGGTTGTGCGCCGTTCTTCTCAATTAGGCTTTGATGTCTATGGCATTTATGAAGGGTTTAAAGGATTAAGCCTTGGGGCTATTCGCCCACTTTATTCACAGCATGTCTCCGGGATTCTCCCTGTAGGTGGAACCATTCTTAAAAGTTCCCGATTCAATCCTTTTGTTAACCGCGCCAGTTTACTTTCCTTAAGGCGCCATATTCGTGATTTTAAACTCGATGGTTTGATTGTGATTGGAGGAGAAGGCACCCTTCGTCTGTCTTATGAGTTAACCCGTAAAAAAATTATTCGCTGTGTGGGTATTCCTAAAACCATTGATAATGATGTGATGGGTACCGACTTCACTCTTGGTTTCCATACAGCCGTTCAAACGGCTACAGAAGCGATTGATAAACTCCATACCACTGCTGAATCTCACAATCAGGTTATGGTGTTGGAAGTCATGGGGAGGCATGCTGGCTGGCTAGCCCTCTTTAGTGGCTTGGCGGGTGGTGCCGATTTGATTTTAACTCCTGAAAAAAATATGTCGGAAGAGCATATCATGGATTTATTAGTCAAGCGCCATACTGGAGGTAAATCCTTTAGCATTGTTGTTGTTGCTGAAGATGCCAAGGTGGTCGACTGTAAAGGCCGGGTTATTTTAAAGGCCGCCGAAAGTTTTGACCATTATGGGGCTATCAAATCTACTGGAATGGGTGCTGCTGTGGCTCAATTGATTAAGAAAAAAACAGGTTTTGAAAGCCGGGTGGTTGTTTTAGGGCATCTTCAAAGGGGAGGGGCCCCAGTTGCTTACGACCGTATTTTAGCAACACAGTTTGGGGTAAAAGCGGTGGAATTAATTGCCCAAAACAAGTGGAATACTATGGTTGCCATACAGGGCGGAAAAATTGTCTCCACACCTCTTTCTTCTGTTGCAAAAAAAATTAAGAAAGCAGACAAGAAGATTTTAAAATTTGCCGAAAACTTTTTTGGATGAAAAACTTGGGAGCCTGCTCCCGAGTTTCATCCTGAGAAAAACAATTTGGTTTTTGGACCCAAGAGACCGAGTTTTTCGAAGGATAAATCATGCCCCCAATAGAAGAAGATATTTTAACGAGTGAAGACCTGCGCGACATTTGGCCCATTCTTTCTTTGGACGAAAAAGTGGAAGGGCTTAATCTTATTCCACGCTATGAGGCCGAAGAGTTGTTCTTAAGCCAAGACACCCACAGCCAAGCCGATATTTTGATAAGTATGCCCCATGTTAGCCGTCGCTCCTGGATTCGCTTATTGCCTCCAGATGACGCAGCCGACATCCTTCAACAATTAGATAAAGAAAATCAGGATAAAATTTTAGAACATATCGATGACCCCACCCGCCGGGAAGTGAATGCACTCTTAGCCTATGCTGAAGATGAAGCCGGTGGATTGATGAGTCCACGCTATGCCCGTGTTCGCCCGGATGTCAGCCTGGATGAAGCGATTAGCTATCTTAAAAAACAGGCACGCGGTACTTTGGAAACTATTTACTACATTTATGTTTTGGATGAGCAACAACATCTTCTAGGTGTGGTTTCTTTCCGTGAATTATTTTCGGGAAAGCCCGAGCAAACTGTCCGCGATATCATGCGGACCAATATTGTTAAAGCACACGAAGAAATGGACCAAGAAGCCTTGAGTAAAATGTTTGAAGAGTATGATTTTTTGGCCATTCCTGTCGTTGATAGCGACAATCACCTCAAAGGAATTGTGACCATCGATGATATCGTCGATGTTGTGCGCGAAGAAGCCACGGAAGATATTCAAAAACTAGGCGGTATGACAGCTTTAGATACCCCTTACTTGCGGACAGATTTTTTTCAAATGATCAAAAAAAGGGGAGGCTGGCTTGCCGCTCTCTTTTTAGGGGAAATGCTTACAGCTACGGCTATGGGATTTTTTCAGAACGAAATTTCAAAGGCGGTTCTTTTAACATTATTTATTCCTCTAATTATCAGTAGCGGTGGCAATTCCGGATCACAAGCCTCAACCCTGGTTATCCGAGCCATGGCTTTGGGAGAAGTGACTTTGCGCGATTGGTGGAGGGTTTGTTCGCGCGAAATCTTTTCCGGCTTGATGTTGGGAGCTATTTTAGGAGTGATTGGGGTGGTTCGCATTCTTTTATGGAATAAACTTTTTAATTCTTACGGGGATCATTATGTTTTGGTCGCAATGACTGTGGGCGTAAGTTTAGTAGGGGTGGTGACCTTTGGTACTTTGGCTGGTTCCGGTCTTCCTTTTCTTCTACGTAAGTTTGGTTTCGATCCAGCCAGTGCTTCAGCTCCATTTGTCGCAACCCTCGTAGATGTGAGTGGTTTGGTGATTTATTTCACGGCCGCTAGCCTCTTTTTAACAGGAACTTTGCTTTGACTCTTCTGCGTTTTTTACTGCTTTTTTTTCTCAGCTTTACTTTAGGGGCCTGTGGGCTGCCTCAAAAAAATGGGAAAATCCCTGATAAGCAGGCCCGCCGTTTTTTTGATTTTGATAAAAATCGTACCCTGAATCTTGTAGAATATGGTTACTACAACACTTGGCGGCATTATCATTTTCCATTAGCGAATACTGACTTAAAGAAGAA
>CAZQCI010000094.1:0-8564 GCA_964592255.1 uncultured Nitrospiraceae bacterium
CTGGAGAGAAACCCATAGCCAATAAGACACGCGACACTTCCAAAGCGCCCGAATGACAAGCGGACCCAAAGGAGGCCGCCACTCCTTCTAAATCCAAACTCACCAATAAAGTTTGACCCAGAACTCCGGGAAACGCGACATTTAAAGTTCCCGGCATCTGATGGAGAGGATGCTCATGAAAAATAATACCAGGCTTAAAAGCTAAAAGACCTTGTTTCAAGCGATGACGTAGCCTCCGCTGACGGTTTATTTCAGCGTCTAAATCATCTAGTACATAGTTTAAGGCTTCCGCAAGCCCCATAATTCCAGGGACATTCAACGTTCCAGAGCGAAAGCCCCTCTCATGAAGCCCACCTTTAAGTAAAGGTTGAAAGGAAACTCCCTGACGAATCAATAAAAGCCCTACTCCTGGAGGCCCATAAAACTTATGAGCCGATCCGGTTAAAAAATCCGCCCCGGAATTTTTAAAAGAAACTGCCATTTTACCCAAAGCACACGCGGCATCGATATGAAAATAAGCCCCTGATTGATGGATTTTTTCGGCGTAATGGTTGGGAAAAATAATTCCTGTTTCGTTATTTGCCGCCATGATTGAAACCATTAAAACATCTGGAGTTAAATTCTTTTGTAGAAAATCATCATCCAGCTCTCCATTTTTTCCCACGGGAATCAAACGAACTTCTGCTCCTTGTTCTTTTAAGTCTTCAAGGGGTTTGAGTACAGAATCGTGCTCTACAACCGTAGTTATAAAAACATGGCGATTTGAAGGGCGAGAACGCCAAGCAGAGTGAAAGACACTGTTGTTTCCTTCTGTAGCCCCACTGGTAAATATAATTTCTTCAGGCAAACAATCTAAATGACGGGAAACAATATGGCGGGCATTGTCAACAGCCTGACGACTCGCGCGTCCTTCGGCGTGTAAACTGGAAGGATTTTTTAACTCAGCCTGATAGGCTTCAAACAAAACCCCCTTGACCGTTGGGGCCAAGGGGGTTGTGGCATTAATATCGAAATAAAAGCGAGGCATGAGCCTACTGACCGTCTTGCTGAAGGATGACAAACTCAGTACGGCGATTTTGACTCATCCCTTCTTTGGTTGTGTTATCAGCAATGGGTTGGCTTTCACCATAACCTTTGGCCACCAAACGAGAGGCATCAACACCTTTGCTGATAATATAATTTTTGGCTGATTCCGCACGTTCCTGCGAAAGCTTTAAATTATACTCATCACTCGCACGGGCATCGGTATGGCCTTGCACTTCAACCAAACGTAGCTGTGGGTTCTTTTGCATCACGTCAACCACATCATCCAAAACCGGGAAAGATATGGGCTTGATGGTCGCTTTGTTGGTATCGTAGAAAATTTTTCCCCATAAAACAATTTTTCCATTGTTAATACGTGGGTCAGGAGGTGGTGCAGGAGGCGGACATTCAGGACAAGCTTCCGCTATGGGTGAAGTCCAAGTCAATCCCGCAAAACCTCTAAAACGTGGAGAACCTACACCATCAATAATGCCGGCTGTTCCACCGACATTAACAGCAAAACCAGAATCACCAATATAATAACGAATACCCCCACCAGCTTCCAATGGACTAGAGTTGGAAACGGAGAAGAAATCACGCATCACTGTACTACCGTAAATTTCTGCAATCCCCTGCCAGTTTTTAGCAATACGAACATTACCTGCAACTCCATAGGTAAATTGGTCATCAATGCGAACCTCGTTACGGGTTACATCATCACGCAGAGTGGCTCCCAAGTTCACCGACATAGTAAAGCGCTCTTGAATTTTAAAATCGGTAACTAATTTTAATCCACCAGTAACAGCGCCATTACCCAAATAACGTGTCGTATCACCACTAGGTAGAGTGAAGAAAGGCATCACGGCAAAACCTATTTTGTGTTCATCAATATCAACAACACGGAATTTAAAATCGATGGTCATGTCCCCCATACCACCACCATGATCTTCCTGCCCGCTTGTATCGTCAGTAAAATAAAAATTATAAACTTCAATAGGGATATTTATACCGGCTTCAAACCAATCGTTAAAACCCAAAGCCCCCATCAAGTCGGCAATAAAAAGATGGTCGATAACGGATTGTCGACCTACAGCCGATCCGGTGGCAACAAACTGTAAAGGACGATTAGAATAGTCGAAATAAAACCCCATGTGCCCTTGCCATGCTTTCAAGGTTTTGGATCCGTAAACACTGAAGTAGTCGCCCCCATCGTTTACAGGGTTAAACGTAAGAATATCGAAGCGGGACTGATAAGCAGCTTGAAGAGGTGAAATTAAAACAAAAAATGAAAACACCAACGCGAATAAACTGGCCCCTTTTTTCATCATCATGATGACTCCTTTTTTAAAAACTGTGCTGATTTTAGCTTTATTTCATAAAGTGTCAACAAAATAAGTCTTTTCAAGGGTTTAAAGCAACAAAACAACAACTAGGTAGCCTTAAGAAGCTTATAGTCAATGCTATCGACAAGAGCCCGATAACTGGCATGAATAATATTTTCTGAAACACCAACTGTCCCCCACTTATTATGCAAATCTCCTCCTTCAATGAGCACACGTACCGAGGAAGCTGTTCCACCTGATCCCGGTAGAACCCGTACTTTATAGTCGATAAGACGCACTTCTGAAAGTTGAGGGTAAAAACGTTCCAAGGCTTTTCGCAAACAACAATCCAGAGCATGAACGGGGCCGACTCCGCTCGCTTGAGCCTTTTCTTCATGACCATTCACGGAAATATGGATTTCCGCTTCTGATGAAGGTGTTTTTCCGTCGTCTTCCACACGATCAGTCACAGTAAAGCCATGCAAAGTAAAATGAGGCTGATACAAACCCATTTCCTTTTTAATAAAAATTTCAAAAGAAGCTTCAGCTCCTTCAAATTGAAAGCCTTCGTTTTCCAATTTTTTGAGCTTGATCAAAAGCTCGCGACTTTTGTCTTGATTAGCATCCAGGTCCACTCCAAATTCGTGGGCTTTTTGAACAATGGTAGACAAACCCGAAAGATCAGAAATGAGCAGACGTTGATGGTTACCTACTTTTTTAGGGTCAATATGCTCATAAGTGCGCGAGTTTTTAAGAACAGCATTCACATGAACGCCGCCCTTATGCGCGAAAGCGGAATCCCCTACATAAGGCTGATGTGAATCAGGTGCCCGATTGGCCATTTCATCAACATATTGCGACACCGATCGAAGATAAGATAATTTTTTGGATCCAACCGTTTTAAATTTTTTCTTTAGTTCCAGATTAGCAATCACGCTGCAGAGATTGGCATTACCACATCTCTCTCCAATGCCATTAATAGTCCCTTGAACTTGAATAGCCCCAGCATCAACCGCGGCTAAAGAATTAGCTACCCCTACTCCTGCATCATTGTGGCAATGAATACCAAATGGCCCTTTTATTTTTTTTCGTACATCGCCCAGGATACGAGTTATTTCCTCCGGCAAACTACCGCCGTTGGTATCGCATAAAACCAAGAGATCAGCCCCACCCTTCAAGGCTGCTTTTAAGGCTTTGATGGAGTACGATTTATTAGCTTTGTAGCCGTCGAAAAAGTGTTCCGCATCAAAAAATACTTTTTTGGCATGTTGTTTAAGATATGCAATGCTGTCGGTAATAAGTTGTAAATTTTCATCGAGTGAAATTTTTAAGGCGGAACGAACGTGCAAATCCCATGTTTTTCCAAAAATACAAAAATATTTTGCTCCGGAATTTACCAAGCCTTGAAGTACAGGATCACTGTCCGGAGTATTGCCTGCTTTTCGTGTGGAGCCAAACGCCACCAGTTTGGAAGTTTTTAATCTGAGTTCCTGTTTTGCACGCTGAAAAAATTCCGTGTCTTTGGGGCTAGCCCCCGGCCAACCGGCTTCGATATAGTGTATCCCCAACTGATCAAGTCGGCCCGCCACACGCAACTTATCCTCCACGCTAAAAGCTACATCTTCCGATTGGGTGCCGTCGCGCAAGGTGGTATCGTAGATTTGGATTTGTTTGGCCATAGGCTTCATCCATTTAAGTATTATGTCTCTGTCATGACGTCAAACATGAAATGCCGGCAAACTGAAAGCCTGCTGGCCCTGTTAACGATGCAGGGGATCTTCTAAACCCTGTGCCAAAGCTGGAAGGAAAATGTCGCGGACGTACTTTTCCCCAGCGGACTTGTTGGGGTTGTCTATGACAAAAAGATAAAGATCAATAGCCTTTAAAAAAACATAATCGGCATAAAGATGTTGACTGTCATAGCGTTGCCGAAGATCACCACTATCTCGCCACTTCTCTAAATTATCTGTCAGTTGTGTGATGGAAGGGTTTGGCTGCGCACTTACGAAATTAAGGAGCCTGGCAAGGTTGTCTTGAGCCTGCTGATAGCCGGTATAATAATCATAACCAACCCGCAATTGAGCATAATTTTCTTCAAACGCTTTTTCGGGAATTTTTGTATCTCCGCCGTCAAGATAAGCCAATGCAAATTGATAAGCCGATTCTTTTTCACTTGTCCGATTAACCGACTGAATAATTTCAGCCTGAAGAAAAGCATCAATGTAACGGAGACGTGACACCACATCTTTTGAATAAGATGAAGAGGTCTGGTTTATCACGCCCTGATGTTGACGCAAAAGGGGCTCATTTTTATGAGTACTCGCCCTTTTGAAGCCGTCAATATTGTCTGGAAGATAATCATCAAGGTCTTGTTGGAGATAAACGCAATAAACAGCTTCCGTTAGATTACCGTGTTTTTCCCTATCCATCACAGAAAGTTGCCTGCCTTGAAAAAAATCAGCAGCATGGAGCGCTTCATGAAACACTGTAGCTGCACGCAAAAAATCAGAAGGGACAACAATTTCCCCCTGATCAACACTCAATGAAAGAAACTTCCCTCCCAGGCCACGGTCCACAGCACCTTGACCAGGCAAAGCGGCAGATCCATCCAATTGTTTTCCACTTTGGCGCAAGGTTAATTTTCCTTCCTTCATTTTATCAAGCACCAAAGCCATATCCCCCGCAGGATCAGAGTAAAGAAACCCTCCTGTCTCTCTTTGAAAATGCAGAGCAACCTCACGGGCATCAAAAACAATGACATATGCTTTCAATTGCAATTGCTGATGACCTACATCCATTTTTGCAAAAGCTGGACTTTCAGTTAATGACTCTAGGTCTTTAAAAAGTTTCGGCAAGCTTTCCAAAGAAATATGCGCCCCCCAATCGTTGACAAGAGCCTCAATGTCTAAACCATTTTTAAAAGGTTCTAATTTACTGCCTACAGGGAAAGCTCGAGACACGATTCCTTTTAAAAGAGTCTTGCGGGCTTCTTGGAGCAAAGAATCGGATAAGGGATTTTGAAGAGGAATAGCAAAACTTACAGCATAATCAGAAGACTCTAAAAACATATCACCATCACGTTGAGCAATGGTCAATAAACGTGATTCTTCAGAGCTTAAAAGAATTTCAGGCTTATTTAAATACTCTAAGTTAAGAGCTTCAAGAAAAAAGCGAATCATTATTTCTTATCGGTATTTCTTCAAAAAAGTTGCGGTATCATTGCCAGAATATCATTTTCCCAAACCAAAAGCGTCATGCAGTAGTTTGACAGCTTCTTTCCCCTGATTTTTACCCACCACAACAGACACTTTGATTTCAGAAGTAGAAATCATTTGGATATTAATATTATTCTTGGCTAAAGTTTGAAAAATCCGTGCGGCAATACCGGCATGAGAGCGCATTCCCACGCCCACAACGGATACTTTGGCGATATCTTCGTCAGCATCCACTTTTTTACAACCAATTTGAGCCGTCAAACTTTCAATTAATTTTTTAGCTTTTGGCAAATCGGTTTGAGGCACCGTAAAAGTCAAATCTGTAAAGCCATCTTCGCTGATATTTTGAACAATCATATCGACATTGATAGAAGCGTCTGCAATAGGCCCAAAAACTTTGGTGGCCACCCCAGGCTTATCCGGCAGGCGTCTTAAAGAAATTTTAGCTTCATTGGCATCCAAAGTAATACCCGATACGATAACATCTTCCATAGATTGATCCTCCTTACACACAAGGGTTCCTTCGTTATGATTAAATGAAGAACGAACCACTAAGTTTACGCCATACTTTGCGGCAAATTCCACCGAACGGATTTGAAGTACCTTCGCACCTAGCGAAGCCATTTCTAACATTTCTTCATAAGAAATTTTTTTCAATTTTTTGGCATCGGGGCAAATCCGTGGGTCGGTGGTATAAACCCCATCAACATCTGTATAAATTTCACACAAATCGGCCTTAAGAGCCGCCGCTAAAGCCACTGCAGTGGTATCGGAGCCTCCCCGGCCTAATGTTGTAATGTTGCCTTCTGCATCAATGCCTTGAAAGCCCGCTACCACAACCACTTTTCCTTGTTTTAAAGCCGTAAACACAACGTCGGCATCAATTTTTTGAATCCGTGCTTTGGAATGAACTGAGTCCGTTAAAATACGTACTTGAGAACCCAAGAAAGAAGTGGCTTCAACACCTAAGTCTTGCAGAGCTAAAGCAAGAAGCCCAATAGTTACTTGCTCACCGGTCGAAATAATTTGGTCATATTCACGTGGGTTTGGGTCGCGACTAGCTTGCTGAGCCAAGGCAATCAGACGGTTAGTTTCCCCTGCCATAGCAGACACCACCACCACCACATCATGGCCTTGTTTTTTGGTTTCAATCACCCGCTTGGCCACGTTACGGATGCGCTCCACATCCTGCACAGATGTGCCACCATATTTTTGAATAATGAGAGACATAAGGGATGATGGTTTACTGTAGGAAAAGGGGGTAAGTCAATGGTTATGGGAGATCCAAATGTACCTTTAAAGCTTCACCGATCTGGTTCATGGTCACCTCCGAAAGACGCCCAGCACGAGGACCAAGTCGTAATTTGGAAATCGTTCGAACTTGCTCTGCAAGAGCTTTGGAGTCTTTTGAAAGACCAGCCTCTTTCAAAGACACAAAAACTTGGAAAGGCTCCACGGATGTAGTGTTTTGGGAAGTAAGCGGAACTATTGTCACCTGATGATATTTCCGATTAGCGGCATCATTGGAAACAATGACGGAAGGACGACGTTTTCGAATTTCACTTCCCAAAGTTGGATCGAGGCTCACCCAATAGACATCACCTCGGCATGGGGTTACCATTCTGGCCACTCCTCTATATCCAGGGCTTCAAATTCTTTAATTACGTTTTTCTTATGGGAGGCACGTTGGTAGGCGTCTTCAAGTTTTTTTAAACGGGCCTCTTTTTCTTTTCTTTCAAAATGTTCTCGTAAACACGCATTCACAAACTCAGAAAGCTTCCTTTTAGACACAATAGGCTTAAGTTTCAGGTCAAAATCGTCATCAATCACGATGGTCGTTCTCATACTAAAATCTAAATTAGATGATTACTTGTATGATGTCAAGATGACTTCTACTGCATCACAAAAGTGAGAGGATCTGTAGGAATGCCGTCGACATGAACTTCATAATGAAGGTGAGGACCTGTAGAAGAACCCGTACTTCCAACGGCCGCAATCGTGTCGCCCCGTTTAACGATGTCTCCTTTTTTCACAAACACTTTAGAAGTGTGTCCATAAAGAGTGGTTAAGCCATAGCCATGGTCTAAAACAACCAAATGCCCAAACCCACCTCTAAAATCAGCAAAAACCACTTTACCATCGGCAGGAGCATGAATCGGGGTTCCAATCGGGGAGGCAACATCTAAACCATAATGCATCTTGTACCCCCCGCCCCAAGGAGAATGACGAACGCCAAAATCAGAGGTAATCCATCCTTGCAAAGGCATTTGACTTGGGTTGGCTTGCATGAAGCGAATTTTATCGGCATTGAGATTAAGAATTTCTTTAATTTTATCGTTTAACCCACTGATGCGCCCATCAATATCGTTCATACTTCCTTTAAGTGAGGAAAGGCTCACACCCTCTCCATCTTCTAAAAATTCATCAATACTGGATTTAGCCAAAGGAGCTACATTGTGTTGTTCACCATCAGGCAAGATAATATCATCCGGAACAGGCCCCAAACCGGCCTTCATTTCCCCAACCTCCACATCCATAGTATGCTGGAGAGAGTTGAGTGAGTCTTCCGCATGAGACAAAGAGCGCTCCAAACCAGCCACACGCGCGGTGAGAATTTCTTTTTCTTTTAATATTTGAGTGTTTTCGTTGGATTTATTTTTAACAGAAACCAATTCGTTTTGAAAATAAACCGCTAAGAAGAAAGAACCAAAAACAACCGGAACTACAACTAAAGCCAGCAATAAAAAAAGACGAGCCGTAAAAGAAGAAATAGTAAAACGCTTCGTCTTTTCTGCGTTCTTAGGAACTAAAATAATATGGTATCCACCTGAAAACAAGCAATCACTCCTTCCCCTTAAATAAACGGGCCTCCGATTGATTAGTATACCATTATACGAATATTATCGGCTTAAAATCTAATGAGTTGCTTTATTTTTTTAAAAGCTAAAAAATAAAAAAATAGTCTTTTATTAAAATAAAACTTTTAAAAATCAAATATTTAAAA
>CAZQCI010000095.1:0-8536 GCA_964592255.1 uncultured Nitrospiraceae bacterium
ACCACCGGATTTCTTGAATTTTTGGTTTCTGCAACACTTCCTACAAATTCAATTTTTTTATTGTGCAACAAAGCCAATCTATTGGAAACCCGAAATGCCGAAGCCATATCGTGGGTCACCACAATAGACGTCACTTTAAGAATTTTTTGTAGACGTAGAATCAGCTCATCAATTCGGTTAGTATTAGCTGGATCTAAGCCCGTGGTAGGCTCGTCATAGAGAAGAACCTCCGGATTAGTGGCAATGGCCCGTGCTAACCCAACTCGTTTCTTCATCCCTCCTGAAAGATCGGCCGGATACATCTCTTCTGTATGTTCCAAACCCACCAACTCCAGTTTTTCAAGCACCATCTGACGTATTTTATCATCCGGATATTTAAAATGCTCTCTGAGAGGATAGGCCACATTTTCAAAAACCGTCAGCGAATCAAACAAAGCCGCCCCCTGAAACAACATGCCGATTTGGGAACGCATGGCTACTAAATCGTCCTCATCCATATCACCAACACTTTTACCTTTAAATTCAATCACTCCTTCTTCAAAAGGCATAAGTCCCAAAAGCAGTTTAAGCGTGACGCTTTTTCCCGAACCACTGCCACCGATAATGGTAATGGTCTCCCCTTGCTGAATTGGCAAGCTCATACCATTGAGAACCGTATGATCTCCAAATGCTTTGGTCACATTTTTAAATTCAATGAAAGCCATCAAAATAAAATAAATAATTTAGTTAAAAAATAATCAGCGACAAAAATAATCACGGATGAAATAACAACAGCCAAAGTAGTTGATTCACCAACACCTTGCGTTCCCCGTGTCGTTTTTAGCCCTTGATAGCTCGCCACTAAACCAATGAAAAAACCAAAAAATACTGTCTTGCCAATACCGCTTAAAAAATCCCCTACCTCCACCGTACGGTAGACTTGATCCATATAGAAACGGGGGCTCACACCCGCTTCGATAATCGTAACAATCATCCCCCCAAAAATACCAATCACATCCCCCATGACCGTCAGTATGGGGGTAATCAATGTTGTTACTAACACACGTGGCACAACCAATTTAGCAATCGGGTTAGCGCCCATAGCTTCAATGGCCAATACTTGTTCCGTCACTGTCATGGACCCTAGCTCTGCGGCAATACCAGAACCCACACGGGCCGCAACCATCAAAGATGTAAGCACAGGCCCTAATTCCCGAACAATCGCAATGCCCACAACTTGGCCTGCATAAAGTTTTAAACCAAAACGTTCTAGCCCGACAGTAAACTGCAAGGCCAAAACCATTCCTGTGAATAACGCCACCAAATTCGTGAGTGAAAGAGAACGAACCCCAATATGATAAACCTGTTCCACCACTAAGCGGGGTGAAAAAGGTTTTTTAATAAAAACCAAAAAAGTTTTACGGCCCAATAACGCCAAGCCGCCAACGTAATCGACATACGTCATCATGGAAGCCCCAACGTGGGTAAACACACGCTTCAAGGACTCAGAAAAATTTTTATGGGGCTGAATCGTTTTCTCTATTGGCATAGCTAATCAATTTTAGGCCCGTGTAAATATTTAAACCCCTTATAGAGGCCTTCAAAATCAGACACACCGGCAGAATAGTCATGAGGGGTTGAGGTATATACAAAATCAAAAATACACTCATTCATCTTAAGGGTTACAGCATCCACTGTAACCTGAGCACCGTCCATAGCGCCGTCTACAACAGTTCGGATGGCATCACGTCCATCCAACTTAAAAGTTTTTTGGGAATGAGTTTTTTGATTACCCAAACCATAAAGTAATTGACGCGATAATAATGGAAGCGGACCATCATCAAAACTGCCTTTGCAGAATGAATTAACAGAAATAGAAGATCCGTTTGGAGATTGAAACAAAAGAGCCCGATAAGAAAATTTTTTACGCACCCACGTCGAAGGTAACTGCCCAATCAGAAAACTACCCCCTTCGGTTATGACTGTACCGTTGCTATAGCCCGTTACACTACCCCGTTTATCAACAGAACCAAAGCAAGCGCTAAACATTAAAAAAACAAAAACCCCTAAAATGAGGTTGCGCCTTTTAGTTTTTTGTTTCAAAAACATTCAGTCCTCCACAATAAACGAGCGGGTAAACACGACACGTTCCAGCACACGACACATGCAAGATAGTTTCGCGAGGGTAACGAAAATACTGCGTTAACACAATGAATTTATTAACTTCTCAAGCTCCAAAATTGATTTTAGCCTCAGGCTCTCCTCGACGGGAAGACTTACTACGTCATATGGGGGTATCTTTTGAAAAAAAAATTCCTGCCATTCCCGAAATTCAAAAATCTCATGAGCCCCCCGATGAGTTCGCCAAAAGACTCAGCCGTGAAAAAGCCTTGCATGTCACTCGAACAGAACCAAGGGCTATTCCCACTTTTTTTCTAGGAGCAGACACCATCGTAGTCTTCAACAACCACGTTTTAGGCAAACCCAAAAATGAAAAAGAAGCCTGTCTTTTTCTCAAAACACTTTCCGGAAACACCCATACCGTGATGACAGGTTTCTGCCTAGCCAATGAAAAAGAAGACATCATCGTCAATGACATAGTCTCCTCTCAAGTCACCATGAAACACATGAATGCGTCCCAGATAAAACAATACATCGAAACAGGGGAGCCGATGGACAAGGCTGGGGCTTATGCAGCCCAAGGTTTAGGCCGAGAGTTTATTGAAAAAATAGAAGGATCGGAGCATAATGTTATTGGGTTGCCAACGGAAGCTCTGAGGCCATGGCTTCAACAGCTGGGGTTAATGGCCTAAGAAATTATGTCAAAAAAAATAAGAGCCAAGGAATATTTAAGAACGCTGCACCAAAAAAAATGGGTACAACGAAGTCTGGACATCCTCTTTGCGGTGGGACTCCCGGGAGTGGGGGCCTACATTCGTTTTGTGGAACCCAAATTACTTAAAGTATCAAAAATTAAAATCCCTCTTTCCACATGGCCTAAAATGGAATCCCCTTTTCGAATTGTTCAAATCAGCGATTTGCATTATGGGGCAACCAACAACTCCACCAAATTTTTCAAAAAAGCCATTCAGACTATTAATGATTTAAAGCCCGATATCATTGCCTTAACCGGCGACTTTCTACAATGGGACACTCATTATTTAAAAAGTTTAGCCAACCTTCTTTCTTACCTTAAAGCGCCTCATATTTTTGCGGCTTTAGGAAACCACGACTACGGCGTCTGCCACCCAGGGCAGCCTGCTACTGATGACATCGACTACGAGAAAGTAATCGAGGAATTTCAGAAAAAAGGGATTCGTGTTTTACACAACGAACGTGTGGAAATTAAAAAAGGGGGAAACCATTTAGACATAGTGGGTGTCGGAGACTTTTGGACACCGCATTTTCTTCCCGAAAAGGCTTTTGCCAATCAAAATCAAAATACTCCCACACTTTTACTCTGCCACAATCCGGATAGTTTGGAACATTTGGAACAGTTTCATTTTGACCTGATGCTCTCCGGCCATGTGCATGGGGGTCAAATTAGTTTTCCCTTCATAGGTCCGCTAACTGTCCCCGTCAAAAACAGGCGTTGGCGACGGGGGCTTCACCGGGTGGGAAACAAATGGTTATATGCCAATCGAGGAATGGGACATATTTTTAAAGGGCGCTTACTCTCGCGACCCGAAATAACTTGTCTGGAATTATGTTCAGAATAATTTTAAATAAGAAATTTATGAAACCTGCTTCTGCAGAAGCACCAACAAATCTTCCACTTCTTTTTTTTCATTTTCAGCTAATGCTTTCTTCTTTTCGATCAGTTCAAAAATAAGCTCCTGAAGCCGACCAGCAATCCGACTGACTTCAGGATATCCAAAAACCGAGGCCGCACCCGCCAGATGGTGGATGATACTATAAAAATCTTGCCGCTCTTGTTCAGAAGCTGTCTGTAAAATTATTTTAGCCCAGTAAACAGTAAGCCGATTGATTTTTTCGGGAAGTTTTTTACTATATTCATCCTTAAGAAGAGCCATTTTGGCTTCAAGATTTTTTAAGTCGATTGGCATATTTTTTTGATGTTTTCGGCCAGCGTCATAGGATTAAACGGTTTTGAAATAACAGCAACCACACCTAATTTTTTAAAATGTTCAATTTCATTGGCTTGAACTTTAGCCGTCATAAAAATCACTGGAATATTAGAGATTTTTGGGTTGCCTTGAATGGCTTTCAAAGTTGCAGGCCCGTCCATGCCCGGCATCATAACATCCAGGATAACCAGATCAGGTTGATGCTGTAACACAGCCGACACAGCCTCTTGACCGGAGGAACAAGAAATAATTTCCCAATTTCCAAGTTGCAAGGCCATTTCACCCACCACTCGAATGTCGTCCTCATCCTCTACATAAACTATTTTTTTAAGATTAGCGTTCATTGTGCGTTACATTATAAGTGTTTTTTTATACAGATGCAAAACTTTAGAACCCGGCTTTTAGCTCTCTTGTTTAAATTTCTGACCCAATAAATCTTGGATCGTAGCTTTTAATTTTTCGTTTGATGTGTCCGATTTTAAAAGAATAGCCGCAATTTTATCATGCGTACTCACCGAAAGCTCCATGGCAGAAAAAATTACAATCTTGGGCTGTTTTACTTGCTGACTAAGACAAGATAGCAAGTCCAAACCGGAGCCATCCGGTAATTTCAAATCAAGTAAAATAAGATCATATTGCTTTTGAGCCAGCTTCTGCCTGGCACTATGGCATGATTTAGCAACATCAATAACCGCTATTCCCTCCAAAACCTGGCTGACAACATTCAGCACATCGTCATCATCCTCAACATGCAACACCTGGGATAATTGATTTGATCCTGATTGACGCAATCTTGAAACAACATTCAACAGCTTATCGACATGAATGGGCTTGGAAATCCAACCTTCAATATGCAGATCGTTCATTGTTTTTTTCTTGTTTGCTTCAGATAACTCTTTGACCGAAACAATAATTACAGGCAAATTTTTTTATTTCCCATCTTTACTTAATTCATTTAGAAGAGAAATTCAATCCTGATCTGGCAACATGATATCCAAAGTCATTCCCCGATAAGAATGTTGGGCAATCAGTGTTTTAGCTTCTTTTGCATTTTGCGCCACATCCACCAAAAAACCTTCTTCCTTTAAAATAAAACTTAAAAGAGTGGCAATATCAGGGTCGTCTTCGCACACCAAAAATCTTTGGTTAATACTGGATGGGGTTATAACCCTAGGCTCAATAGAAATTGGTATTTTCTGTAAAGCAGGCAATTCAAAAAAGAAGGTACTTCCTTCTCCCATAACAGAATCAAAACCAATCACTCCTCCATGTTTTTCTACAATCGCCTTGCAGATATTAAGACCAAGCCCCGTACCTCCTCTTTGTCGTGTGTCCGACGAATCTGCCTGAGCAAATTTTCCAAAAATTTTCGACCTAAACTCTTCTGGAATACCAGGGCCATGATCTTTGACCAGAACCTTTATTTTTTCGTCTCCTTTGACAATCTCTACATGAACAACTCCAGATTTTGGTGAAAATTTAACAGCATTTGAAATCAAGTTTGTAACCACCTGAATAATTCGGTCGGGATCAATATAAGCCTGACAAGGGTTTTCATCCGATATCAATTTAAGAGTCACTCCAAATTGCTTGGCATAATCTTCATTAGATAGCAAAGTCGACTGCACTAGTGCTAACACATCTGTCACCTGCATTTTAAAATCCATTTTACCAGATTCAATTTTCTCAATATCCAGAATGTCGTTAATGAGCCGAATGAGGCGCTCACAATTTGAAAGGGCAATATGCACCAAAGGCTTCATCTTCTCCGGTAAATCTCCTGCAGCCTTACCAGCAATTAATCCCAAAGAGCCCCGAATGGATGTGAGCGGTGTGCGCAGTTCATGGCTGACTGTGGAAACAAACTCGTTTTTCATCCGATCAATTTCTTTTTGTTCAGTAATATCCCAGTTAACCCCAATCATTTTTACAGATTTGCCATTAGAATCAGTAACAACATTAGCAATGGCACGAATATAATGAACGGACTTATCAGGCCAAATCACCCGAAATGTAGTATCAAATTTCTGTCCATTCTCTACCGCATATTTCAAGGCAGCCCGCGCGGATTCGATATCATCGGGATGCACTCCTTTTTCCCAAGCTTCATAGGCACCAGAAAAAGAATCCCGATCCAAACCATATAATTTGATCATCACATCGTCCCAGATCAGTTCGTTGGTGATGATGTTCCAATCCCAAACACCAATTTGCGCGGACTGAGTGGCCAACTCAAGGCGTTCGGAAAGCTCTTTAACCTGAGCTTCTTGTTCCATCTGCGCTGTTACATCGCGTGTTATTTTAACAAATCCCAACAATTTTCCACTATCAGTGTAAAGAGGATCAACAACAACATGCACCCGGAATAAACTGCCATCTTTACGAACACGAACAGCATTGTGATCTTCAAATTTTCCATTGGCTATGGCTGTCGCCAATACTAAATCGGGAAGATTTTTTTCCCGATCTTCTGGAGTATAAAAAATTGAAAAATGCTTCCCCATAATTTCATCAGCCGTATATCCTTTTAAAAGTTGGGCCCCGCTGTTCCAACTGCTTACATGTCCTTTGGAGTCCAACATATAGATGGCATAATCTTTGGCTCCATCCACCAGCAGACGATGACGTTCTTCACTAATTCTCAAATACTTCGATTTAATTTGAGCCAGAATAATGTAACGGGCCACAAGAAAAACTAAAAAGGATATGGACAACCCCCCGACAAGAACAATAAAGGGCAAAGTAGAAAATTTGTCTTGTATGAATTTTTTAGTTGGAACAACCGTCATCACCCATGTTTTATTAAAAAACTTAATTTCAGATTCATAACCCCAAGTACTTTTCAATAAAGGATCCAGCGAAATACTTTCAAAAAAAACTTCGTTTTCATCCCTGAATTGTATATCAAAACTTTCAAAAATATCCGTTCCAATCACGCCATTTAAAAAATCATTCACCGAAAAAACTCCAGCAATAAAACCGTCGAATTTGCCATCAATATGAAGAGGATAATAGGCGATAAAACTTTTATAACCCTGTACAACGTCCAGAGGAGGGGTAATGGTAATGGTGTCTTTTAACGAGGCCCCTTCCAACGCCTTTCTTCTTTCCTCACTAAAAAGCACGTCCAACCCTAGAGCTTTTTCATTACCTTTAACGGGTTCAACCCAATGAATATGATAAGTAGAATCCACCCATTCAACCGCCTTTAAACCATCAATACGTTTTACATATTGGGCAGCATCGGGTTGCCATTGATTAAACGGAGTACCGTGGGCTATTTCCCATCGCTTAGCCATACGTTGTAAAGCCAAAATTTTATCGGAAGCCGTCAATGTAATCAGCTTATTAATACGAGTAGCTTCCAGCTCGGCAAAATCTTTGGCTAAATTCAATTCTCTCACTTTCAGTGTCTTATAAAGACACACCGAAGCAAGCGACATGGCTAAAAGAAGAATCCAAGGGAGAACTAATCTCCACTCCTTTTGATTTTGAGGAGTGATTGCCACATCTTTTGACATGGTCGACACTAAAAAAGCTGCCAACAAAAGAGTAAAAAGAAGCCCTCCAAATAAAAACAATTTTGGGCCTATATAAATGGCCTCTCTTTCAAAAGAAGGCGTACTACTCCAAACAACAAGCCATTTTTGATTGAGTACGTTTAAAGTTTTCTGAGAAGAAAATTTGGCAAAGACCAAATCATCTTTAGGGTTTGAAAGACTTGAATAAATAAGATGATCAGGCAACGCTTCCGGGCCATCATAAACAGTAATGTTAATACTTCGGCCTTGGCTATTGGTCAGGTTGCTTAAAAATTGATTGGCCACAAAAGGCGCATAAATCCAGCCTACTAAATTTTTTTTCTGGTCTGTCGAATTTGTCTTAAAAGTATCCGCTCTGTAAAGAGGATGTAATAACAAAAACCCCGGTGTCTTTTCTGTCTCTTGCACCAAAAGAATACGTTTCGTGATTGCATCACCACCCGTATCAGCAGATATTGTAGCCGCTTCAAGTCTATTTTGTTCAAAGGCAATATTAAGTCCCAAAGCCTTTTGGTTTTCAGTCTCTGGCTCTATATATTTAATAATATAATAAGGTTTGTTTTCTGTCTGAGGGTGAATATCAAAGTCAGGAGATTCATCAGCACGAACATCTTTGAGAAAATTTTGAACAGCAGATGGAGAAACCGCCTCAATAAAACCCATGCCATTAATTCCAGGAAAATTGTTTTTAATATTAATTTCATTAATATAACTACGCCACTCTTCCCTGGAAACAAAATTGGAACCTAGAAAAAAACCAGCACCACCCAACAAGGCATGCCGATACGAATTTAAGCGCGATTGTAAAGCCTGCTCATTTTCAAAAGATAAATTTTGAAAACTAGCCTGAGTCGTTTTATAAAAATTTTCAGAAGCAATCTTCCATCCGTAAAAAGTAAAACCCAATGAAAGAATCAAAATAAAAAT
>CAZQCI010000096.1:0-8349 GCA_964592255.1 uncultured Nitrospiraceae bacterium
AGTGACTCCTGGAAAAGGAGGAACTTCTTTTGAAAGTATTCCTATTTTCAATACTGTAGCTGAAGCTAAAAAACAAACAGGCGCAAATGCATCTGTGATTTATGTTCCTCCTCCGTTTGCGGCGGAAGCCATTTTGGAAGCTGTTGCGGCCGAGCTTGATTTGGTTGTCTGCATTACCGAAGGAATTCCTGTCCTCGACATGGTAAAGGTGAAACGGGCTATGGTTGGTTCCAAAACCCGTTTGATTGGTCCGAACTGTCCTGGAGTGATTACTCCGGGAGAATGCAAAATCGGGATTATGCCGGGTTCTATTCACAAGCCTGGTCGTGTTGGTGTTGTCTCTCGTAGCGGAACACTCACCTATGAAGCGGTGTATCAGCTCACTCAACTGGGCATTGGGCAATCCACCTGTATTGGTATTGGTGGAGATCCCGTGAATGGAACTAATTTTATCGATTGCCTTACTCTCTTTAACAACGATCCAGATACCGATGCCATTGTGATGATTGGTGAAATCGGTGGTACGGCCGAGGAAGAAGCGGCCGCATTCATCAAGTCTTCTGTAAAAAAACCAGTAGTGGGTTTTATTGCTGGTCAAGCCGCTCCTCCGGGACGTCGTATGGGTCATGCCGGTGCCATTATTTCTGGAGGCAAAGGAACAGCCAAGGATAAGTTTGCCGCTCTGGAAGCTGCCGGTGTTAAAGTGGCTTATAGTCCTGCCGATATTGGAGCCACCCTCAAAAAATGTTTGTAAGACTGATGAGAAAAGGAGGATAGTTGGAATATGGTCCTCAAACTATTTCTCTGGGCTCTTAAAATAGGTGGTTGTGCTCTTCTTTATTTCCCTTTTCTGTTGCTGGCTGCTTTTTCACTAGATTCAACACATCCAGGGCCTAACCAAGATAAACAGATTATCATGTTGATGGGTTTGCCGGCTTTGTTTTGGATTATCGCTCTGCTTGCGGATTTAGTTCGTATTTGGCTGAAATCATCTGCTCTGTTAAAGACCACCATTGCTTTTTATGTTTTTGGCTTTTTGGCCATGTTCTTTTATTTTGTGTTTACATTTTTTTTGTTGAAGTAAAGACTGATCTCGTCAGGATGAAGCTCTAGCACTGACTCCCAAACTTTTCATTACCTTATAAAAATACCCTTGAGACACGCCCAACTGCCGGATAGCGGCGTAAGGATGGTTATCGGCAAATGACAGGGCGGCTTTAAAGATTTTAGGAATGTAATCTCTTAGCGGAGTATTTTTCGTATAAATAAAAGAATCTTGATAAAGCGGATTGTTACGGTTGTCTAAATCTAACTCCTTTATTTTTTTGTAAAGGGTGGAATGGGAAATGTCTAACATGTCGGCTGTTTGTACTTTTTTAAAGTCATTGGCTTGATAGCTTTTGGCTAAAATCACGGCTTCGTATTGATTAAATGTTTTGGTGGCGTCGAAAGTATTATGTTCATCAATAGGAATTTTCTTTGCCGAGTTTGTAGAGGGTATATTCGCTGAAGCAGAAAGAAAAGTTAGTCCATTCTGCGGATTCTTTTTCAATTCTTGAACAAAGCGATAACTGTCGGGGAGCGAAGAAAGCATCAGTTCTTCTCCATCACGCAGGGCACAAGCGACGGAAATGAGGTTTTCCAGCTCTCGTACGTTTCCTGGCCAATCATATTGCAGCATGGCTTTTAGGAATAGAGGAGCCGGTTTGATGGCTTCTTTGATCTTATTTTCTTCTCTAAATTTTTCGATGAAGTGATGTGTCAGTAAGGGGATGTCTTCTTTCCGTTCGGATAATTCTGGCAGATTGATCTTTAGCTGACAAAGCCGGAAGAATAAATCTTCGCGGAACGTTCCTTGTTTCACCATGTCTTCAATGGATTTATGCGAGGCACAAACAAACCGGACATCTACATTGATGGGTTTGGAATCACCGATGCGATGGATTTCTCCTTCTTGCAGGACCCGCAACAGTTTGACTTGAAGGTTCATATCCAAATCGCCAATTTCATCTAAAAACAAAGTGCCTCCGTTGGCTTCTTCCACTAATCCTTTTTTATCTTTTTGGGCGCCGGTGAAACTTCCTGCTTTGTAACCAAATAATTCACTTTCGATCAGGTTGGCTGGTATAGCGCCGCAGTTAATGGCTATAAAACGTTTAGAAGCTCTGGGGAGATTATTGTAATGAAGAGCACGCGCGATCAGTTCTTTCCCGGTACCGGAAGCGCCATGTAGGAAGACGGACAGTGTTGTTTCGGTTACTTTATCTAAAATTTTAAACACTTCTTTCATGGGCTTGCTGCGGGAGATGATGTTGCTGTAAGAGTACCGGGTAATGTAGCCGGAAGTTTCTGTTTTTAGTTGCTCTTTAACTTCCGCCAGTTCTTCGGTTGTTTGAGTAAGCTTCTCTTGCAGCTTTTCGCGAATTTCTTGGTAACTGGCGATCAATTGAGCATTTTCAAGGGCAATACCGGTTTGATCACAATAGGCTTTAATAAGGCTAAAATTGATATTTTGAAAAGCCTGCAGCTGGTACCGATTATCTAGATAGAAGACACCCATCATTTTATTTTTGCAACGAATGGGAAGGCACAAGATAGATTTTAATTCGTTGATGACAATCGATTCAGCTTCGCCGAAACGTTGATCATTGATGGCATCTCCCACTAAAACAGCTTCGCCAGTCTGAACGGCTTGTCTGGCTACATGGGTGGAAATTTTAACTAAATCCGGATTAGGTGATGTGTTCACAGAGGCATGAACGACAAATTCTCCCTTATCATCTAAAAGCAATACCAAGCCTGCTTCAGCCCCTGTGAGTTCCAAAGCATAGTTGAGCACCATTTTGATCAGCTGCTTGGGATCGTGTTCCGAATTGATCAGTTGGTTGATGCGTAAAATATTTTCCAAATCCCCGGGTTTAATGTCGGAGGTGGGTGTGTTGGAAAGAGAGTTATATTCCTTTTCTTGTTGATTAGTTGTTTGGAAGATCTCTTTTGTGACGTAGTCTTCAAATTTTTTCAATTCCTCCAACTGCTCAAAGCCTTTGGCGAGTGTTTTGGCTTTTTTGAGATATTCTTGGCAAACTAACATTTCACCTTTTTTGTGGTTGAGCTTGGCTTTTTCGAGAGAAATGCTGAATTCGTAATGGTTAAGGTAAGAATTAGCACGGATAATGGAGCCGGCTTGATTGATCGATTCTTCCGATTTTGGAAGGTCACCTAATTCTCGATAAATTTCTGCCAATTCAATATAGGCTTGGAAAAGTGTTTCGCGGTGGTAGGCATTTTTGTTGGACAAATTTTCCAGCGTATTGATGGTGTAAATTAAATGTGAATAAGAATCGGCATAATTTTTTTGATCGCGATAAATGTTACCGAGATTCAGTGATAAAATGGCAGCAGTTTGGAAATCCTCCATTTTTCGGGCTAAGGCAAGGGCGCGTCGGTAATAGTCGCTGGCTTTTTCCAAGTCTTTGGCGACGAAATAGAGATTTCCCATGCCGTTGTAGGAGCGGAGCACTAGATCATGGGCTTCAATTTGCTTAGAGAGCTGTAGTGATTTTTCCAAGAAATGCAGAGCTTGCTTTTGGGCCTCTTCTTTGGCGGGTCCGGTGGAGAGTAAAAGAATACGATCATAGACTACGCCACTTGTGTAGTAACAACGGGCCAGTAGATAGTTATTTCCGATCGATTCAAAGAAAGCGGCATCTTTTTCCAACTGACGCAGACTTAAATCGTACTCTGTTTTCATCATCAAAGTATCAGCCAGGCGGTTGTTGGTAATTTTCTTTTTTTCTTCGTCTGAAAATTCGTTTTCCCATAGCTCATAGTTTTTTAAATAAATTTCTTCTGCTTTGACGATGTCTCCTTGGAAACGTAGTGCATTGGCTAGGTGGTTTTCTAAAATCATTTTCTGCACTTTTTGAGTCGGGTTAGGGCTTAGTCGATCGAGAGCAGAATGGAAAAGAGCAATGGCTTGGTCGTAGGCTCCCAGCTTTGTATAGAGGTCTCCGATTTTTTCATAAATTTCGATCAATTGATTAGAAGAAGAAAGAAGTGAGGGGTTATAGTCGAAAATATCTTTCAAATGAGTATAGTGTGTGATGGCTTGTTGGTACTCTCTCCCTCGGATTAAGGCTTCTGCCAATTTTAGTTCTGTTTCAATTTGTAGGTAAAGGTCACGGGATTTGGACCGGTTAAAAGCTTCTGCAAAAAATTCGGCAGCTTTTATCGGTTTGTCTTCTTCTAATCGGCGGTTTCCGAGAGTGGTTAGAGAGTCGATGGCTTTCAAATCTTCGGTTCCATAACCTTGGTGGGTTAAACAGGTGTCGCTGGTAAGTGATTCCTGGCTGGTGGCAAGAGAAGCAGCAATCATGTCATGCATTTTTCTTTTTTCATCCAAAGACAATTTTTCCAAAACAGTTTGCTTGAGTAATAAATTTTTAAAGAAATACCCTTGGTTTTCTTCATAGCGCTCGATGAGATCTTCGCGCGTGAGGGTGAGTAAGGCTCCTTGTGGTTTGTCAAGGCCGGCTACAGAACGAATATCATTGAGAGTGATGGGAGTATTATAGACGGCCATCCATTCGAGAATTTTTTTCGATTCCGATGCTAAGTTTTCGTAATGCTTGATGAGTAAATCTTTTAAGCTTCCTGGTACTTGGATTTTATTGAAATCGATTTGAATGTCTTCAAAAGTGGCGGAGGCCCAACGTCCCATCGAATCGAGGATGAGATTATTTTCCAAAAGAGTTTTGAGTAATTCGGTAACAAAAAGAGGGTTACCGTCGGTACGTTGAAAAATTTCTTTGACCAATTTTTGAGGTGGATCGGTGAGCCCTGTCACCATAGTCAAATAGTCGGTCACTTCCTGTTCGTTGAAGTTTTGAAGGCTTAAGCGTTCACAATGGGTCCAGCCGACGGGGGCTTCGTGAGTAGCCCAGACGATGAGAATTTTTTGATTGAAAGCCGTTTGGACTAAAAAGTTGATTTGGTCGGGGGAAGGGCTTTCATGTTCGTCAATCAAAAGTAGATAAGGAGCTGACGGACGCTCTTCCCGTACTTGTTTCAGGGTGAAAACGGGAACTGAATTGAGTTGTGAAAAATATTTAAACTCCGAAAGCAGCCGGCTTTTTCCGGAACCGGTTTTGCCTTCCATGATAATGAGGTGAGGGGCGCGTATTTCTCCTTCCGTAAAAATCATTTCGAAGAGATTTTTAAAAATTTCATTTTCTTTGCGTCGCCCGATAAGTTTGCCTTTATCTAAAAGATAAGAAAGACGGGTATCGATGGTTTCTATTTCATAATTCTTATTAGCCAGAAAATTGATGTCACGGATGGCAAAGGAGCCTTGGGCATAACGATTGGAAGGGTCTTTGGCCAAAAGTCGCAAGAGAATACGATCCCAGTAAGCTGGGATTTTTGGATTTAATTCCGAAGGTGTTTTGGGGATAAGATTTTTTTGGCGATTTAAAGTTTCTTGTAAGCTTTTGCTGATGAAAGGATTATCCCGCGTGAAGGCTTTGTAGAGAACGATGCCGAAAGAATAAAGGTCCGCGCGTCCATCCGGTTTATTACCGATAATAACTTCGGGGGCCATGTAGGCGGGGGTGCCTACTAATTTTCCTCCGGGGGAAAAACTGGCCAAACCAAAGTCGATGATTTTGGCTGTGAGCTTTCCATTTTTGTTTTGGACTAAAACGTTTTGAGGCTTAATGTCTAAATGGTAAATGCCTCGGCTATGGAGATAATTGAGCGCTCGTAAGACTTGAATGCTTAAATCTTCTAAAGCATCCAAACTGATGTTTTCAGTGACTTTGAAAAAGTACTCTCCTTCAAAAAGCTCGCTGGTGAAATAGTATTTATTGACGACAGTATCGAAGCCGAAATCCAAAATGCGGGCAATGCCAGGATGGTTTAATTCGGAAAGTATGGAAAATTCGTTTTTAAAATTTTGAAGGGCCTCATCTCGAGAGACATTCAGTTGAATGGGTTTAAGAAATTTAAGGGCTTTGGGTCCGGCATCATCTTCTACAAGAAGAACATCACCAGAAAACCCACTTCCTAGTTCTTTCACAATCCGATAGCGATTATCGATTTTGTGGTCCATGAATGATCTGACCTCACCCCGAAGATTCAGCCTCAATTTTGAATTATAGTCTATTTTTTATAGATTTGTATATAAAATACATTTTTAGTGGAGTTTTTTATCTATATTTCACTGTTCTCACAATTAGAGTGTATTTAAAATAATTTAATAATTTCAATTACTTAATTATTTTAATGTGAGTATAGCCAATTATATGGCATTCATATTAAATTAACAAAATTTTGTAGAATGATCAGGGTGGAATTTATAAATAAAAATCTGAATACGTTAAAAATGGATCCCGATTCAAAAAATAGCAATAACTCATCCCTTTTTTTATCTTCCAGGGGTTTGACTGAGGCTTTGTTTTACCCCTACCGGTATGACAAACTAAAAGCTCAAACTAGTTCATGACTTAAAAAACATTTGCCAAGAAAAGGGGCTTTCTATATATAGTTACTACATTTTGGTCGTTGACACGGAGGCCAAAGAAGTATTTTGGCCTTTTTTTATTGCCTTTATTGTGGATGCCAGATCCGTTAATCACAAGATAGACGAGTTAATTGCCCCCATTTTAGCTGAGGAAGGGCTGCAATTATTTGATGTATCCCTAGTTGGGAGCAAGGGTAATTGGGTTTTACGGGTTACAATTGAAAAGCCCGGTGGCTCGGTCAATTTAGATGACTGCGTCCGGGCCAGCCATGCCATTGAAGATGTCATTGAGGTGGAAGGGGGTTTGACTGATGCCTACCATCTGGAAGTTTCCTCTCCGGGCTTAAACCGTCCTTTAAAAAAGAAGGAGCATTTTGAGAAAGTGTTGGGAGAGGT
The DNA here is from genome assembly GCA_964592255.1 of uncultured Nitrospiraceae bacterium. Classification (GTDB taxonomy): domain Bacteria; phylum UBA10199; class UBA10199; order UBA10199; family SBBF01; genus CAZQCI01. Next base: position 6,917 of record CAZQCI010000096.1, read on the forward strand.
GATCCGGGTGGAAACGGAAAAACCTCTTAATGGACGCAGAAACTACAAAGGTGTGTTAGAAGCATTACAAGATAATCAACTGATGATTAAAATCGATGGGGTGCTTCACGCCGTTCCCCTCGATCAGGTAGCGAAAGCGAATTTAGAATATAAAATATAGGAGCGATTATGATTTTCGATTTGAACCGCGTGTTGGAATCCATTGAAAAAGAAAAAGGGATACCACGTGCTTCCTTGGTGGACGCAATTGAACAAGCCATGCTTTCAGCAGCCCGTAAAAAGCTGGGTTTTTTGGGAGAATTAGAAGCACATCTTAATGAAGAAGGCGGTGAAGTGGAGCTATTCCAATTTCGTACGGTGTCCGAACAAGTGACGGATTCTAATACTCAAATTACTCTTGAAGAAGCTGCTAAACTCGACCCTGATGCCACCATCGGTGACAGTATTGGAACTAAAATTGACCCCGCCATTTTAGGGCGTATTGCCGCTCAAACGGCCAAGCAGGTTATTATTCAAAAATTGCGTGATGCGGAACGAGATATTGTTGTGCAGGAATATAAAGACCGCATCAGTCAAATGCTCTCCGGTGTTGTGCGACGTTTCGAAAAAGGTAATCTTGTGGTCGATATCGGTAAAACAGAAGCCGTGGTTCCTTACCGTGAGCAAGTGCCTTCCGAAAGCTATAAGCCAGGGGATCGTATTCAGGCTTATTTTATGGAACTCAACATGGCCGGTCGTGGGGCACAGGTGATTTTATCCCGTCGTCATCCAGGTGTGTTGCGAGGATTGTTTGAAATGGAAGTTCCTGAGATTTCCGAAAAAATTGTGGAAATTAAAAGCTGTGCCCGTGAACCCGGTGTGCGGGCCAAGGTGGCAGTTTATTCTAAAGACAGTGATGTCGATCCTGTGGGCGCGTGTGTTGGTATGAAAGGTTCGCGGGTTCAAAGTATTGTCCAAGAATTGCGTGGTGAAAAAATCGACATTGTTTTGTGGGACGAAGATCCGGCCAAATTTGTTTGTAATGCCATTGCTCCGGCTGAAGTGGGCAAGGTCATTATTAAAGACAACGAACATGCGATGGAAATTATTGTTCCCGACGATCAGCTTTCTTTAGCTATTGGACGTAAGGGACAAAATGTCCGTTTAGCGGCTAATCTTACGGGTTGGAATATCGACATTTACAGTGAAACCAAACACGAAGAATTGGCCAAGCAGGCTCGGGCCAAGTTGGTGGAAGATTTAAAAATAGACGAGTCCACAGCGATGATTCTTTATAGTAATGCTTTCCGTTCCGCCGAAGAGATTAAACATGTGGGTTTGGAAGAATTTTTAACCATTCCTGGAATGGATCAAGAGGCATTGAAACGTATTTTTAATCAAGCGGTAGAAGTGGTAGATGCTCGTGCTGCTGCCCAAGGCCCTAAAAAAGCGGC
>CAZQCI010000097.1:0-8337 GCA_964592255.1 uncultured Nitrospiraceae bacterium
GGCGGAGACTGCAGGCGTTTCTATTTTGGGCGATTCGGAAGGTTTGTAAGGAAGATCCACTGCTGGCTTCACACCTTCCGCAACCCCTTCAGCACCGGAAGGAGCCATCGCACCCGGACCCACAGGAGCCATTGATGAGTCTTCCGCTACAATCACACGGGCACAGAGAATACAACACAAGAATGAGACGGATAATAAAAACTGTTTCATGATTTATAGATGACGATAGACGACAAACGTGTAGTTATCCAAACTCACTGGCTCTTTAAGACTGGTTTCATGGTTTAAAAAAACATTCTGAACAGCGCCAGACAATACCCCTTCCAACTGATCCCAAGGCCGGCCTTCCAACAAAGTAATAATTTCCTCATCCGTGATATTTCCAAAAAAACCATCCGAGGCTAACAATACTTTGTCCCCTTTTTCTAAAATAACTTCATCAATTAAAGGAATACCGGAAGGCTTCATTTCCACATCCACTGAGCGACTGGATACAAAGCGGTAGAAAGGTTCCACACTTCCCATGGCATTGAGAATAACATTACGCAAAGGATGCCGGCGCATCCCTTCTTTTTCAGCAATTTCTCCCGCACAAAACATCAGCCATACGGCCGATTGATCCAGAGTTTGATAAATAATCTTTCCTTGCCGAATCACATAAGCCCGGGAATCCCCAACATTAGCAACATGTAAATGAGACCCTTCAATTTTAGCAGCTACTAAGGTAGTAGTTCCCATATTCGGCAGCTCACTTTGCAACTGTTGTTCCAATAAAGTACGGTGCACCTTCTCAAATGCCGGAGCCAGATCATCCCCTAAAATCAAGGCTTCAGGAACACGAGACACTGCAAGTCCGGCTGCTTTTTCGGAGAAAAAAGAAGAACCTAATCCATCTGCCACGCACAAAACAAGGGAGGCTTGTCCATCATTAAAAGACACATACACACTGGCGGCATCTTGATTTTTACGCCGACCCCGACCAATATTGGTATGGCCTAAAACCTTTTCCTGCCAATGATGAGGAAGGTGTTTGGAAAAAGAAGCTGACTCGACATTATGTCCAATGACCACACCCAAGATATCTTCTGATGTTTTAACCCCCGCTTTCATCAGGTTAGAATACCTAGATTTACTTAAAGTGAACAGTAGTAATTTTAGGAAACAGGCAAACCGGTAAGATACTTACATTCCCAAATATCGGACGAATACACGAAATAGAACCCATTATTTTCTATACGTAGCGTAATAAAAAGGAATATTTGCAGGGACCATCCATTCCAATAGATAGACTATCAAAGGCTCAACCTCGTAGCGATAACTTGCCTGAGTCGAAGGCGGTGCCGGCGGTACGGCACAGGCCACACTGGGCGCCCCACAGGGAACGGGCAAAGGAATAAGTGCAATCATAAGAATAGCAAAAAGAAGTCTCTTTTTTGTTTTGGGCTTCATAAAAACTATTTTAACCAAAGAGCATCATAAAAAACAATCAACAATAAAAAAAGTATATGATAGAAAAAAAACTTGAAGACCCTAACCCCAAACGAAATTCATATTTATTTATTTTCTTTATCGGGACCTCCGCTTCACCAGCATCATCTTTCCATGGAAGAACAACAAAGAGCGGAGCGCTTACACTCCGCTAAAAATAAAAAGAGTTTTATAATAGCCCATGAGAAACTCCGACTCATTTTAGCGGATTATTTGGATCAAAAACCTCAAGAGATTTGCATTCTAACCACAAAAACCGGCAAGCCTTTTTTAGACAAACATCCTCTTCATTTCAACTTATCACACTCAAAAGATTGGGGGCTGCTCGCTCTTTCACTCGACAATCCTGTGGGGGTAGACATTGAAGCTCTCAGGGACAATGTAGATCACAACAAAATCTCCCAACGTTTTTTCAGCACAGAAGAAACAAGCACCCTTAACAAACTACCTACAGTAGAAAAATGGGAATATTTTTTTTCGTTATGGACTCAAAAAGAAGCCTACCTCAAAGCTAAAGGAGAAGGCTTAAGTGGCAATTTAAACTATTCTATTAAAGAGATAAAAGACTACACCATTCAAGATGTAACAGCTCCTGAAGGTTACAAAGCAGCTTTAGCAACAAAGAAGCATTCATACAAAACAATCTTGATCAAATAAGAGATGATCTCTAAAAAAAATTCTGGACAATTTATGCTTAACGCATAAAGTAAGTAAGCACTCACTTTATGAAACGCCTTCATTCACCAGAACGCCGCGAACAGATTTTAAGATCTGCCATTTGCCTCTTTTCAAAGCAGGGTTTTAGAGGCACCAAAACGCGTGATATTGCTCAAAAAGCTGGCATCAGCGAAGCGCTTCTCTTCAAACATTTTCCCGATAAACAAAGCCTGTACGAGGCCATTCTCACTTTAAAGATGGAGGAAAAAGTCCCTCTCATCTTAAGCTTATTAGACAACGGACCTCCTCAAGAAGTATTAAAAAAAATCGCCTTAAAAATGGTGGAACAACATGAAAAAGATCCCGATTTTTTAAAACTACTCTATTTTTCAGTATTAGAAGGGCATGAACTGTCAGACTTACTTTTCCAGAAAAAAAATCTTCCTATTAGGGATCATTTAGAAACATACATCCGCCGTGAAGTCAAAAAAGGCACATTACGCCAATGTAACCCCAAAAAAACATCCTTTGCGTTCATGGCTTTAATTTCGGGCTATATCATGACCCGTATTTTTTTTCGGATTCCAGAAATTGTTAAAGCCTCACCCGCTTCTTTTATTAACGATTATATCGACATTTTTTTGAAAGGAATTCTGACGTGAAACGAAGCCTCTTATTTATTTTCATACTACTGATGACCCCTCCTCTTTGGGCGGGGAACACAAAAAAACTCAGTTTGATGGAATGCTACCGACAATCTCTCGAGACGAGTGAGGCTTTGGGAATCCGTGAAGAAGACATCCATGTTGCCTCGGCCCACTATTTACAAGCTTTAGGAACAGTACTTCCACAGCTTAACGCAACAGGTTCGGAAACCATTCAAGACACCAAGAACAATTCTAGTTCTGTCTCAGGAACATTAACCGATCATAGGCGACATACAACCGCCCTATCCGTTACCCAACCTTTGTTTCAAGGCTTTCGGGAATTTAGCGCCCTTAAAATTTCGCATGTTGAAAAAGAAAAAAACCAATTTCTTGTGCAACACGCACGCAACCAACTTTTTGCGGACGTAGCCAAAGCCTATTACACCATTTTAGCCTTAGAGGATGAACTGAGTATTCAACAATCCATTCTTTCAAGTCTTAACTCTCGGAAAATGGAGTTAAAAGAACGCGTCTCTTTAGGGCGCTCCCGTGAAAGTGACCAGATGAGCACAGAAGCGCAAGCGGCTTCAGCCCAAGCAGAAATTGAACGGTTAAAAGGCTTGGTTCAAAACTCACGTGACATGCTGGGCTTTTTAATCGGCAAACCGGTCACTGAAAAATTAATGGATGAATTTCCAGTCCCCTCCAAGCAAAAACCGATAGAAGACTATCTTGCCGATCTCAACGCGCGCCCGGATGTAGAAGCTACTCAAGCCCAAGCTAAATTAGCCAAAGGCCAACTCAATTATGAAAAAGGAGGCCTGCTTCCTAAGGCTGATTTTATCGGAAATTATTATCCTTATCGATCAGGATTTCAAAAAGACATTAAATGGGATGTTAACTTCAATGTGACATTTCCTATTTTCGATGGAGGCACCACTTACGGACTCATTCAAGAATCGAAAGCAGCGCTTAAAAAAGCAGAATTGACGCATCAAGAATCCTCACGTCAAGCGGAGCTGGAACTTCGACAAGCCTACAATACACTCACCTCTTCCTTGAAGCAGTTATGGGCTTTAAAAAATGCTGCGGCTAAAGCCCAAACTACTTTTACCTTACTAACGGAAGAATATCGCTCTAGCCTTGTCAATAACTTGGATGTACTTGATGCCCTTCACAATTGGCAAGAAAGACGCTTGGAGGCCAGCCTTGCTTTCTTCCAAACCAAATTGAATTATTTAAATCTTATCATTGCCTCAGGAAAAAACCCTGGGGATGAAAAACTAAAAGCGGAGAAACAACCATGACCTTGTCCGATTTTTCCATTAAAAGACCTGTCTTTGCATGGATGCTCATGGCCGGCCTTATTGTTTTCGGATGGTTTTCTTTTAGAGGTATGGGCATCAGTCAACTACCAGACGTCGACTTCCCGGTAGTAAACGTCAATATTACTTTAGAAGGGGCCACGCCTGAAGTCATGGAAACACAAGTCACCGACATCATCGAAGATTCGGTCATGACCATTCAAGGCATTAAGGACGTTTCTTCTGTTTCACGTCAAGGGCAAGCCGACATTACAATTCAATTTGAACTGAACCGCGACATCGATGCGGCATTGCAAGAAGTACAAACTAAAATTGCCCAAGCTCAAAAAAATATCCCTAAAGAAGTAGATCCTCCGGTGGTAACCAAAACCAACCCAGAAGACCAACCTATCATGTGGGTAGCCTTATCCGGAGAAGGTGAACTTCCTCTGAGAGACTTGATGTCCTATGTCAATGACATCCTTAAAGATCAAATCACCACCGTTCCAGGAGTGGGAGACGTCAACTTAGGTGGCTATATTGATCCCAATTTACGCGTATGGATTAGTCAAGAACAACTCAACAGCAATCAATTAACTGTCTCTGATATTATTTCTGCTATCGAAAAAGGACACCAGGAAACACCGGCCGGATATATCGATACGGGACCTCAAGAAATCAACGTGCGCGTCATGGGAGAAGCCTCTTCCGTAGAAGAGTTTAATCGCATCATTATCCCCCAACGAAGTGGGGAATCTATTTGGAAGAAAATCAAAATAGGCGACATGGCTACCGTTGAAGATGACCTCAATGACATCCGCCGTATTTCGCGCCACATGCAAAAACCTTCGGTAGGAATCGGGGTCAAAAAACAAAGAGGCTCCAATGCAGTTGCTGTCGCTAAAGCGGTTAAATCTAAAGTAGCAGAAATTCAAAAAACACTTCCCACTCATTTGAAGTTACAAGTGGTCTTTGATTCAACCCAGTTTATCGAAGAATCAACTCACGAGCTCAATTTTACTATTTTGCTTTCAGCCATACTCACCGGTATCGTGTGTTGGCTTTTTTTAGGATCGTGGAGCTCCACCTTTAATGTCTTACTTTCCATTCCCACCTCAATTATTGGATCATTTACCATTCTCTATTTCATGGGTTTTACACTCAACACATTCACCTTGTTGGGCTTGGCATTAGCCATCGGTATTGTCGTGGATGATGCCATCATGGTTTTGGAAAACATCGTACGTTATCGGGAACAAGGTTATTCCTCGGTTAAAGCCGCTCTTGTTGGAGCCCGTGAAATTACCTTTGCGGCCATGGCCGCATCCGTTTCCATTTTAGCCATTTTCATGCCCGTTGTTTTCATGAAAGGCATTATTGGAAAATTCTTTTTCCAATTTGGAATTACTATGACGGTAGCAGTACTACTGTCCTTATTAGAAGCTTTAACGCTAGCCCCGATGCGTTGCTCCCAATATTTACAAATCGAACATAGTTCACGCTTAGCCCATGCTATGGACCGATTTATGACGCGTCTTAAAGAAATTTATTCCCGTTATTTGGAAAAAGCCCTCAACAATCGAGGACGCGTTCTCATAGGCACACTCATCTTTTTTATTCTTTCTTTAGGTCTTATCTTTTTTATTCCTAAAGAGTTTGTCCCCTCACAAGATCAAAGCCGTCTCTTGGTACGCCTGCAAACTCCCTTAGGCTCCTCCATTGAATTCACCGATAATATCGCCAAACAAGAAGAAAAAATTTTGGCGCAAATACCTTCTCTACTTCAATACTATGTCTCAGTCGGCGGTTTTGGAGCTGGGGGCGAAGTCAATACGATCATGATGTTTTTAACACTTAAGCCTATCAAAGAACGACCCAAAACCGGATGGTGGCATCATGTAAGCCAACAAGAAGTGATGGGAGAATTGCGTAAAAAATTACAAATTGACGGAGTGACGCGTGTATCCATTCAAGATCTTTCTCTTTCTGCCATGGCTGAAAAACGGGGCTTTCCCGTTGAGTTTAGTCTACGCGGCCCCGACTGGGACAAACTGGGAAGTTTAAGTGCATTGATGATGGATAAAATGAAGGAAAGCGGTTTGATGGTGGATATCGACACAGACTACCATTTAGGAATGCCCGAAATTCAAGTGGTGCCAGATCGTGAAAAAGCTGCCGCACGGGGCGTCCCCATCGCTACCATTGCCGACACCATCAATGCGATGATCGGCGGAGTACGTGTAGGAAAATACACCAAAAATGGCAAACGCTACGACATTCGGGTACGTCTTGTAGGAGAAGACAGACAAGCACCGGAAGACATCAGTAATATTTGGGTGAGAAACATCCATGGCGAGCTGGTTCAACTTAAAGAGGTAGTCAGTTTAAATAAGAAGTCCACCTTACTCTCCATTTCACGTCAAAACCGGGAAAGAGCCATCAGCATTTTTGCAGGTATTGCTGACGGCAAATCACAAGCAGAAGCGTTGGATGAAGTACAAAAAATCGCCAAAGAGATTATGCCCAATGGTTATCGTATGGTTCTTTCGGGAACATCCCAAACTTTTAACGAATCCAACAATAGCCTATACATGACTTTGTTTTTGGGAGTCTTCGTTGCCTATATGGTGTTGGCCTCGCAATTCAACAGTTTTATGCATCCGATTATCGTCCTCATGGCACTACCTTTCAGTGTGAGCGGCGCTCTTATCGCCTTATTAGCAGGTCAGCAATCTCTCAACATGTATAGTATGATCGGTATTATTTTATTGATGGGCTTGGTGAAGAAAAACTCAATTCTCCTCGTCGACTTCACAAACGAAAAGCGCAAGCATGGCTTATCCCTTCAACAAGCTTTAAAAGAAGCCTGCCCCATCAGGCTACGCCCTATTTTAATGACTTCTTTTGCCACCATTGCCAGCTCTATTCCTCCAGCGTTAGGCATAGGCCCCGGGGCGGAAACCCGTATCCCTATGGCTTTAGTGGTTATTGGAGGCGTGTTTGTCTCCACTTTTTTAACGCTGTTTGTGGTCCCCTGTGCCTATAGTGCCATGGAACGTTTTGAAAGCCACCGACACGACGCTAATTTAAAGGAAGCCCTAAAAGAATTGGGAGAGGTTTAAAAATACCGATGTGGGATCTACCTAACTTATCGCTTGCTATTCTTTGCCACCTACCCTATAAGCTTCACTTGAAGTTGTAGTTTTTGCGTCACGGAGGTTTGTAAATTTAAGTAGCACGTTATACCGCTTTGCGAGTTACCCTGCCTTAATCCTATCGTTAACAAAAATACTACATCTTGAAAATAAGGAGTAAATCATGTCCAAGAAAACAGGAATCGTTAAATGGTTCAATGATAGCAAAGGTTTTGGTTTCATTACCCCTGATGAAGGCGGTACTGACCTTTTCGTCCACTACAGCAGCATCTCTGGAGATGGATTCAAATCCCTCGCCGAAGGTCAAAAAGTGGAATTCAACATAGGCCAAGGTCCCAAGGGCGCTAATGCCACGGACGTGCAACCAGTCTAAATTTTAAAAAGACGATTGGTTTTATCGAGAAACCGCTTGGGACGCACTCAAGCGGTTTCTTTTTTTCTTTATGACTCTTCTCTCCCCCGATACTGATTTCACCAGCTTAGGAATTTCTTCAAAACTATTAGAAATCATCAAACATTTTAAATTTAAAATACCAACGCCTATTCAACATCAATCAATTCCGGCCGGATTAAGCGGTAAAGATATTATCGGAGTTGCCCAGACAGGGACGGGAAAAACGTTAGCCTTCGGTATTCCCATGCTCGATAGGCTTTTTGCTTTTAAAGGAAACGGTTTGATACTGTTACCAACGCGTGAACTGGCACTGCAAGTTAACGAAACAATTCAAAAGCTAGGAAAAAACTTAGGGCTTTTTACAGCTGTACTCATTGGTGGCGAGCCTATGCATCGTCAAATTCAACAGTTAAGGCAAAAGCCACGCATTATCATTGCCACGCCTGGTAGACTTATTGATCACCTTCAACAAAAAACAGTCAATTTAAACGACGTAAAAATTTTGGCCTTAGATGAAGCCGACCGTATGTTGGATATGGGGTTTGCCCCGCAACTCAATCAAATTCTTAAAACCGTCCCAAAAGAACGGCAGACATTGCTCTTTTCCGCTACAATGCCCCCAGCCATCGTAAAAATGGCCGCGGCCTATATGAATATTCCGGTAAGAATTGAAGTGGCTCCTGCCGGAACGT
>CAZQCI010000098.1:0-2952 GCA_964592255.1 uncultured Nitrospiraceae bacterium
GGAATTTCTATTTTTCCTTCTTCTAACATTAAAATTAAAATTCCTGTTGATGCTACCGTAATGACGTTAGGCAATTATCTTGGTGAAGATGGTGGTTATACTTCAGGCGCTTATGGCTATGGCGCCCAAGCTGGAATTGAATTCAACTGGTTTAATACCATTGCGCCAGACGTCCCCATCAGTTTTGGGACCCCCTATTTATCAATAGGAGGAGGCGCCATCATCGATCAAAATCTGGTAGATGATTTCGGAGTCCCGGAAAGAAGTCCTGTTATTAATATCAGTGAAGGCGTTGAAGTCTTCAGAGCGGCACGTATGGTAGGTTTCAAAGTAGGATTAGAACATAACTATACTCAACTTGCAGATGATGCTGGGGAAAGCGGATGGAGCAAACCCCACATTGTGCTCGGCATACAAGTTGACCTATAAGCACTTAGCTGAGTTTAGTAAAATAGAAAAGGCCATGGATTAAATCCATGGCCTTTTTTATTTCTAATTAAATAATTTTCTTACCAAACCGCTTTATACGAATGCCGCCGCGGTCATTATCCAGCGAAAGCCAAATGAACAGTGCCTTACCTTTTAAATTTTCCCGCGGGACTAAACCCCAAATTCGACTATCGGCACTTTGATCGCGATTATCCCCCATCACGAAAAAGTTCCCCGGAGGCACCACTAAATCTGTTTCCTCGGTAGCCGGCATAAAACGACTGCGTTGTATAAAAAACTTTTTATCATCCAACTGCTCCATCTCAATCTTAAAACTTTCGTACCCTTTAAAGAAAGGCACCGTTTTTAAATAAGCCGGCAAATCTCCCGAATCCGTTGACGCCACTTCCAATTGCCGCGGATCCAAAGGGTTTACCCCTTTAATCATAATTTCTTCCTCCGGCAGCTCCTTCCCATTTACAAAAAAATGCCCCTCATGCACCACAATATGATCACCAGGCACTCCTATCACCCGTTTGATAAAGTCTAAACTTTCATCTCCCGGATAAATAAAGACAATCACATCCCCGCGCTTAGGATCCCCCAGTTTAAAAATCCATTTTTTAGTCCACGGGACCCGTAGTCCATAAGTAAATTTACTGACAAAGATATGATCCCCCACCAACAACGTGGGGACCATCGATTTGGAAGGGATTTTAAAAGGCTCCACAATAAACGAACGAATGACAAACGCCAAAAGAACTGCCGTCACCAAAGCCTCGACATACTCCCTTAACGCCTTCTTTTTTTTGGATTCCGGATTTTTCATACCACCCCTTAATCAATTTTCAATACCGCCAAAAACGCTTCTTGAGGAATTTCCACATTCCCCACCTGCTTCATTCGTTTTTTTCCTTCCTTCTGCTTTTCTAATAATTTTCTTTTACGAGTGATATCACCCCCATAACATTTGGCAATCACATCTTTACGAAGAGCCTTGACCGTTTCTCGTGCAATAATCTTAACACCAATAGCGGCCTGTAACGCCACTTCGTACTGCTGCCTGGGGATAATTTCCCTCAATTTTGACACAATTTCTCGCCCTCGATAATAAGCCTGGTCCCGATGCACCAAAAAAGAAAGCGCATCCACCACATCCCCATTAATCAACACATTGAGTTTAACGATGGAAGACGATCTAAAATCTAAAAGGGTATAATCAAGGGAGGCATAACCTTTGGAAATGGATTTGAGCTTGTCGTAAAAATCAAAAATAATTTCTGGGAAAGGAATTTCATAATGCACAACCACACGATCGGTGGTGACATAATCAATTTTTTTCTGAATCCCCCGTCGCTGCTCACATAATTGAATAATATTGCCAACAAATTCCGTAGGCACATGAATTGTCGCCTCGACATAGGGTTCTTCAATATGCTCAATCTTTCCTTCTGCCGGCATTTTGGAAGGATTGTCGATTTCCATCATCGTCCCATCTGTCAAATAAAGACGATAAACCACTGTGGGCGAGGTGGTAATACACGAAAGATCATATTCCCTCTCCAACCGTTCTTGCACAATTTCCATGTGCAACAATCCTAAAAAGCCGCAACGGAAACCAAAACCTAAAGCCGCAGATGTTTCGGGCTCAAATTGAAAAGCACTGTCATTTAGTTTGAGTTTTTCCAGCGCCTCCTTCAACAATTCATACTGATTGCTTTGAACAGGATAAATACCGCTAAACACCATCGACTTGGCAGGCCTAAAACCCGGTAAGGGTTCTAAACAGGGGGTTTCCGCCGAAGTTAATGTATCTCCCACTTGGGCATCCCGAACATCCTTAACACCGGCAATAACAAAACCCACTTCTCCGGCTTTAATTTCCTTAAGTTGCACCGGCTTGGGTGTATAAGCTCCCAACTGCAGTACTTCAAAAGTTTTTCCGTTATTCATGAAACGAATTTTCTGCCCTACAGAAATAGTCCCTTCAAAAACACGGACCAACACCACCACCCCTTGATAAATATTAAACCAACTATCAAAAATAAGAGCTGACAGTCTGCCTTGCTCATCCCCTTTAGGAGGCGGAAAATAGTTTACCACCGCTTCTAAAATATCAGTCACCCCCTCCCCTGTTTTTCCACTCACCTTCAACAAGGGATCACAAGGAAGCCCAATCACATTTTCCACTTGTTCCTTAATTCGTTCCGGATCGGCATTCGGCAAGTCGATTTTGTTAAGAATCGGCAATATTTCCAAATGGGCATCCAAGGCCATATACACATTAGCCAATGTTTGGGCTTGCACACCTTGAGAGGCATCCACCAAAAGAAGTGCCCCTTCACACGCATTAAGACTGCGCGAAACTTCGTAATGAAAATCCACATGCCCGGGCGTATCAATCAAATTAAACTCATAATCAAGCCCATCAGACGCACGGTAAATTAAACGAACACTATGTGCTTTAATGGTAATCCCCCGCTCACGCTCCAAATCCATGGCATCCAATACTTGCTCTTTCAT
>CAZQCI010000098.1:2969-8212 GCA_964592255.1 uncultured Nitrospiraceae bacterium
GCCGGTCATTTCAATCAATCGATCCGCCAAAGTGGATTTTCCATGATCGATATGGGCAATGATGCAAAAATTTCGTCTACGGGATAAAGGAATGTCGGACATGTCTATTAGGATTGAGAAGAAGGTTTCGTTTGCAGAAGCGACAATTGCCCAGGAAGCTCGTCGCGGTATTTTTCTAAAACCAAATCAATCCCCTGGCGGATAAATTCGGCAATCGGCACTTTTGTTTTATCATTCAACCGTTTGAGCAATTCATTTTGCTCTTCAGTAATATAAACAGTTGTCGTGATCTTCTTTCTGGCCATAAGGAAAGGGAGACTATTCGAGTAACGAAGGAGCGTCAACTGGTTTAAAAAATGGGTAGTGTCAGTACTTTAAGGCCCGGTCTTAACCACAACAGGAAGAATTTTATACTTTTGATACATACCATTCTGAGCCACACTGGCTGCCTCCAAACCCTCATAATGACCCACATAAACCTTATACCACTTGCCTTTACCGGGAAGCTCCGTTTCCTTCAGGTAAGCTCCCGGATACTGGGCTAACACCTTCTTCGCTTTTTCAGGATCTGAAAATGATCCCATCTGTAAAGTGTAAGAACCTGAATGCAATTTATCATTTTCCGCTTCTCCTCCAGAAGAAGCAGAAGGGTTAACAACCGGCGTCGACGTCGCAGAGGCCTGTTTCCCAGACACTTGTGTCGCAGACACTTGTGTCGCAGGCACTTGTACCTCAGGTACTTGTGTTGCAGACACTTGGGCAGCAGATGTTGAAACTCCAATCTTTTTTGAAGATGAGGGTTCTACAGACGTAGGTTTTTTAGCGGTGGAGGTTGTCGCTACAGATGGAGATGTCGTAGGCTCTGGTTTGGAAGAAGATGACGGCTTAGTTTCCTGAACAGCCGTGGGTTTTTCTGCTGTAAGGGCTGGTTTGTCAACAAGCACTACAGGCTGATGAGCCGTCTGGTCAGAAGGCGGTTTTGACGTATTGGATTGGGACGTGGCAGTGTCAGTTGGTTTATCTTCATGCTTCTTATTATCTTGAGAAACGGTTTCAGGCATTTGTAAAGCAGGTGGGTTGGTTACCGGTTTATCCTGCAATACTTCATGAAAAGTAATTTTAGTGGCACCATCTTTTAAAAGTGATTCCAATTCTTGGTCAGATACATCATTCGGAAGAAGAGAAATGGGGTTATTTTTATCAACCTTAATTCCCCAAAACATTTCTGGCCCAAAACGGGCACCTAAATAAAAATCCAAAAAACCCGCAGCCAGCAAACAAAGGATAAGAAGAAATAACTGAGGGACCGTTAAACGCATAAAAATTTCTACATTTTCTCTGGAGCCGACAAACCCAAAAGGTGTAACCCATTTCTCAACACTTGCCGGATACAACTCATGAAAAAAAGTTTGGCCTCGGTAGAGGGTTTATTTTCGGTAATGACTCGATAAGCCACATCAGACCTAGCTCTATCGTAGTAATGCTGAAAGGCACGGGCTAAATCTTGTAAATAGTAAGTGAGACGATGAGGTGTTTTTTCCTCCGCCGACTCCAACACGACAAGCGGATAATAAAGCATAAGTTGGGCTAATGCAATTTCTTCAGGTAAACCTAACTGATCTAGCAGAGACAAGTTAAAGGACTCTGAAAGAGTGGTCCCCTGTGAAGACGCTTTTTCAAAAATGCTACAGATACGAGCATGGGCATACTGAACATAATAAACCGGGTTTTCATGAGACTGGCTTTTAGCCAATTCTAAATCGAAATCAAGATGAGCTTCAGGAGAACGCGTCAATAAGAAGAAACGAAAAGCATCTTTTCCCACTTCATCTAAAACTTCACGGGCTAAAACAAAATTACCCCCGCGCTTGGACATCTTCACCGCTTCCGAACCTCGCTTGACGCGTACATATTGATAAAGAACCGTTTCTATCCTTGAAGGGTCGTAGCCCAAACTTTGCACCGCCGCTTGCACACGCGGTACATGTCCATGATGATTAGAGCCCCAAATATTGACTAGAAAATCAAAACCACGGCGGTATTTCATGACGTGATAAGCGATGTCGTTAGCAAAGTAAGTCGGACGCCCTCCGTCGGAGCGTTCCAAAACACATTCGCGGTCTTGTAAAAAATCATCTCGTGGCACAAACCAAGTGGCCCCTTCTTTTTCGACAGTCATTTTCTTGGATTTCAATAAATCCAAACACTCCTTGGTCTGGCCAGAGCTTAAAATATCTTTTTCATGCACCCATGAATCAAAATGAATCCCCATATCCAAACAATCCTTACGGATTTCTACCTGGATTTTCTCAATTCCAAAAAGTCCTAGTTCGTGGATGGCTTCCGCTTCACTCTTTTGAAAAATATGTTGCCCCAATTCTTTTAAAGCCAATTGGGCAAGCTCTTTAACATATTCCCCTTTATATCCCTGGCCTTCGCCTAAATTTAATTCTCCCTCTTGGCCTGCGCTCATCATCTTCATCCAGGCCAGCATGGTTTTACCTAACTGATCAATTTGCCCGCCCACATCGTTGACATAAAATTCCCGAACAACTTCGTAACCAACCGATTCAAACAGTGATGCAATCACATCACCTAAAGGCCCTCCTCTCGCATTGCCGATATGCAATGGGCCGGTAGGATTAGCACTGACAAATTCCACGACTACTTTTTTTCCGGAATGAAGAGAAGAACGGCCATAGGCATTTTTTAATTCAAAGATAGGTTTTAAACCTTCTAACCATTGACGTGGTTGAATATGAAAATTTAAAAAGCCAGGGCCATCAACCGAAACCTGCTTTAAAAAAGAGGTCTCTTCCTGCAGCAGAGCACGAATTTCTTCGGCAAGGTCACGTGGTTTTTTCCCTAAAATTTTGGCCAAAGCTAAAGCAATATTAGTAGCAAATTCCCCAAACTGTGGTTGAGCAGGTTTAAGAATCTGTACTTCCGCCTTAACCCCGGGATAAAGGCGGGCAAGAGCATTTTGAATAAGAGTTTTTAATTGGTAACGTAACATGATTTAATGATTAATCCTCATCCAGGGGCAAAATCTCTAGTTTACCTAAGGCCTCCAACTGGGGCTTTATTTTTTCAGACCCTACAACTAAAATTTTCATCTTGTCTGGAAAAAAATAATCATGAGCCACTTTTTTCAAACCCGCAAGAGTCACGCTCCGAATCCCCTTTTGGTAGATGGACATATAATTCGGCGGATAACCGTAATAATCGTACACCATGCGAGCAGACACAATATCAAAAGTATCTTCATACTGAAAAATCAACTGATTGAGTATCGTATTCTTTGCCGCGTCTAAATCCGCTTGTGTCATTTTTTCATTGTTAATGGTCTCGCGCATCACTTTTAGCATTTCTTCAATCACTTGAATTGTCGATTCTGTTTTAGTGCTCACCATCACTCGGAAAGCGCCATAATCCGTTTCTAAACCATAAAATGAGTTAATAGAATATGCTAAACCTAAATCACCACGGATTCTATCTCCCAGTTTAGACCCAAAAGTCAGCCCTCCTAAAATCTGGTTGGCTAAAATCAAGGCGTATTTATCCGGATTAGTTCTCTTTTCCGCAAAATGACCAACAACGATAGCCGACTGATTCACATCTTTAGGGATTAATTGCAAGGAAGGCTCCCACTTCTTTTCAACAGAAGCAAGTTGTTGACGAGGCGATGTCCCCTGAGGCCAGTCTTGGGTAAGCGCATCAATTTTTGAAATCAATGCGTCAAAAGTAATATCCCCCGAAACAGCAATACGAATACGGTTTGGGACAATATTTTTTTCATAGAAACGGAGTAGATCTTCACGCTTAATATCTTGCACATCTTGCAGGCGATATAGTCTACCCCAAACACTATCGGAACCATAAAGCTGTTGTAGAAACTCGCGACTGGCAATCGTCATAGGCTTTTCATTGCGGCTACGAATTTCGTCAGCCATCTGTTGCAACAATAACGAATCAAGTTAAAAAGAATCGAAAGAGTTTCATCGGTATTTTTAGCCAAACTACCAAATTGAAGAACCGAGTATTCCGGTTTTAAATCAACATCGACACGTGTTGCGTTTTGTTCCAATTTTTTATCAACGTCATCAGCAGAAATAAGAGTAGATCCACCGCTTCTTAAACCATTGATAAGCAATGCATCTAAGGCTCCACGCTTTTCATCATCGTCAACAGTTCCTGTTTCAAAAAAAACACTAATTTGAAAAAGAGGCAGCTCATGGTTTTCTAAAAAATAAAGTTTAAGGCCATTATCGAAAACATGAGTTTTAATATCAGGCTCCACTAATTCTGGAGGGGGCTTATTCGCAAGTTTTTTAAGCTCTGGTTGCGAAGAACAAGCCCCAAAAAAAACCATGAAAAAAATGGGCACACCCCAAAATCTTAAAGTAGATGAATAAAACCGCTTATTTTTTTTCAAATGAAACATACACTCTCCTTGAAGGCACAAAATAGCTGTTCACCACGCGCTTCACATCATCAGCTGTAATATGCGCCACAATCTCTTTCAGTTTAAAAACATATTTCCAATCATGGGTTAGCGTTTCAAAAAAAGTAAGCATAGAAGCCAAACCCATATTGGACTTTAAGGTCCACAGTAATTCGGAATTCAAATCATTCTTCACTTTTTCCAATTCATCTTGGGATATGTTTTCCGTTTTCATTTTTTCAATAACATTCAAAATTTCTTCTTCAACTTGCTTGTTAGTGAAAGGAGGAAGAGGTTTGGCATAAAAAGTAAACAACCCATCTAAACGGCTACCAGGGATTGAAGCATAGCAATCAATATCAGAGACCATTTTTTTATTTAAAACTAACTCTTGATACAATCGTGCTGTGCGCCCAGAGCAGAGTACCTCTTGAAGTACATCCAACACCTCATCATCCGGGTTCGGATAGGCTGGTCTGTGAAACCCAAGATAAAAACGAGGTGCATCACTACCGCTGATACTCACCTCACGAGGAAAGCCCTTCAAAGGCTCAACCGGTAAATTAATCGGCTCATCTTTTTTGGCAGGCAATTTTCCAAAATAACGCCGCACCATTTTTTCGGCAAAATCAAAATCAAAATTGCCGACTAAAGCCACAACCATACGTGAAGGAATATAAAATCGATCATGAAAATCTTTGGCGGCTTCATAATTGAGATTTTTAATATCTTCCGCATAACCCACAACAGGATTTCGATAAGGACTTTGGTCAAAACTATTCAACATGTAAGCTTCGTA
>CAZQCI010000099.1:0-8194 GCA_964592255.1 uncultured Nitrospiraceae bacterium
AATTTCAAAACCATAAGTTTCGTAAGAGCAGCCTGCCTGTGGTAGTAACTTCATCAAAGCTGGGTAATGGGCACAGGCCATCAAAAAACCTTCTGTTGGTATGAGGCGAATGAGTTTATCAAACGATTCTACCATATGGTCTAAGTCTCGGTAGATATCTGCATGGTCAAATTCTACGGAGGTGATGATGGTATAGTAAGGTTGATAATGAAGAAATTTAGGGCCTTTGTCGAAAAAGGCTGTGTCGTATTCGTCCCCTTCAATGACAAAATGGTTTCCATTTTTTAGTTGGTAATTTTTATTAAAGTTCAGGGAGACACCCCCAACAAAAAAAGAGGGGAGAGCTTTGAGTTCTTCCAACAAATGGGCCATTAAAGCGGAGGTGGTAGTTTTTCCATGGGTTCCTGCAATGACAACGGATTTTTTTCCGGTAATAAAAAAGTAGGATAGGGCTTGTGGCATGGAGAGATAAGGCAAATCCAGGCGCAGCAGCTCTTCCACTTCGGGGTTATTTTTAGAGACGGCATTGCCGACAATAACGAGATCTGGTTTGGGGGTTAAATTTTCTGCTTTATAGCCTTGGAAGAGGGTAATCCCCATTTTTTCTAGTTCCACACTCATTGGGGGGTAGACATTTTGATCAGACCCCGTTACATGATAGCCTTTTTCACGCAGCAAGCCGGCTAAGCTGCCCATACCGGTGCCGCAAATGGCGATTAAATGTACGTGTTGGATGTTCTTCAAATTTTCAGGAATCTTGTTGCTCATGGCGTTAAAATGTTTTAACTGGATCGGGGGTTAAAATCAACGGAAACTATATTATCGTTATGTCGCTCAGCCATATTTTTAAAGCGAAGTATAAAGCCCTGACTCCCCAAGACAAAAAAGTGATCGGGGAGGCTATTGTTAAAGTTAATCTGGGTGTGGGAACTCCCACTGATTTAAAGATCGTTGCCGGTTTGTTGAAAGGCACCGGTTATGTTGCCAAACCTGGTGGTTTGGATGAAGTGATTACTCTGATTAACGAGAAGAGCGAAGATGAAAAGAAAGCCACCACCCGAAATCAAGGGGGGACGACCACCTTTGCGGCTCCTGTGATTACTGATGAAGAAATCCACAAAATGATGATGGATGATAACGACGAGCCAACCCGCCAGATTAAACCTTAAGGCCCTACTAAAGACAGTGTGTAGGCATCCAGATTTAAGTACTTTCGGGCAACACTCAAAACACTTTCGGCAGTAACGGAGGAAATTCTTTCTGGAAACAACTGACTTTCAGAAAATCCTAAGCCATAGAGTTCGTTGATGGCTAAGTTAGCGGCTACGGTGCTGTTTCTTTGAAAGTCGATTTCGTAATTGCCGATGATGTAGTTTTTAGCTCGTTCTAGTTCTTCCGAGGGAATTTTTTCTATTTTCAATTTGCCTAGTTCTTCCAAAATTCCTTTTAGGGCTTCTTCCATTTTTTTCGGTTCCGATCCGATATAGACTGAAAAATGTCCTGTATCTAAACCTTCCACTAAGCTGGAAGAAACCGTGTAGGCCAAAGATTTTTTATCCCGTAGTTCTAAAAATAAACGGCCCCCTTGCCCAGAAAGTACATGGCTCATCACTTCTAAAGCATATCTGTCGGTATTTTTTATTGGAGAAGTGAGAAACCCTACCACTAGGTGTGATTGCATCTTATCTTTTTTCAAAAAAGTTTTTTGAGCTTGTTTGGGTTTGATAATGGTTTTTTGGGAAACAGTGAAGGGGGAGGAGGGGAGATGCCCTAATTGTTCCGATAGATACAAGGCCAGATCCTCCGCGCAAAAATCGCCGGCGGCACTTAAAACCATTTTTTTCGGGTTACACAATTTTTTGTAAAAAGAGGCAGTTTGTTTTGCTGTAAAACGTTGCACTTGGCGGGCTTCTCCTAAAAGAGGCAGACCATAAGGGTGTTTTTTGTAAAGAAGGCTTGAAAAACGTTGAAAAGCCATATGAGCCACCGAATCTTGCTGGTTTCGGATGGCTTCTAATTGAAGCCGTTTTTCTTTTTCAACCTGGTCTTGTTCAAAAGCCGGATGGCACAGAACATCAGTGAATAATTCTAAGGCGGCTTCTTTTTTTTCCGAAAGAAATCCAGATTGCATCCCCCAGGTGTTGCGTCCGGCAAAACCTCCGATGGAGCCAGCCATGGACTCTGCAATTTCGGCAATCTCTAAGGCGCTTTTATTGAGAGTGCCTTTGGAAATTGTGGAAGCCATGAGTTGCGACAAACCGTTGGTGGCGCTATTTTCTGCCCGTAAGCCGCCTGGGGCACTCAGATAGATAGAGGCTAAAGGAACGCGATGGTTCTCGCGGGCCAAAAAAGTAAGGCCGTTGCGGAAACGATATTTTTTAACTCCTGCTTTTTCTTCGATCAAGACGTAGTTCTTTTTCAGAGCCGTTTTTTTCTTTTCCCCAGGGAGAGTCAGTTTAAACTTTGATTTTTGTCCTTGAAGAACAATTCCTGAAATACGTTCGTTTTTTAAATAACGGCACGCAACGTTCCGGATATGTTCAGGCGTCACCGTATCGATCGCTTTAAGATAAGTATCTTCGTAACGATAGTCCCCGGCAGTGGTTTCAAAAGAGACCCGTTTGCGAGCAGAGCCTTCGCACGTTTCTTTTTCGTAATAAACCGAGCTTTTGATGTTGAGTTTAGAGCGTTGTAGATTTTTTTCATCCACGTGATGTGAGCGGAAGTAATCAACCTCTTCTAAAATGGCTTCCACCACATTTTTTTGGGTTTTTTGCGGCAGAACCGCTTGAATGACGAGAACGCCAGGGAAGGTTGGGGTATAAGCATACGACCCGATGGAATTAACCAATCCTTGTTTTTCCTTAATATTCTGTTCCAAGCGTGAGGTGTCTCCTTCTCCCAAAAGATGAGATAGTAAATCGAGTGCTGGAATATCTTCGTGTGTGAAATGGGGAATAGGATAAGCCAGTGACAGATAAGTCCCTTCAATGGTTTTATTCATGGACTTAAGTCTTGGTGCGGTCTGGGGTGGTTCTGTGGGAAGAACAGGACGGGTAAGTGCCGCTTCCGGTTCGCATCCAAATTCTTGGTCGATGTATTTTTTAATTTCGTCTTCTCGGTAATCTCCGCAAATAACCAAGACCATGTTATTAGGAACGTACCACTTTTTGTAAAAGTCAAAAACCTGATCGCGTGGAAAGTTTTTAACGCTTTCAAAACTTCCAATGACTGGGCGTCCGTAAGGGTGAGTGTGGTAGACTAAACTGAAGAGAGCTTCACTCATTTCACGATGAGGAGAATCTTTTCCACGGCGGATTTCTTCCAATACCACTTCTTTTTCACGCTCTAATTCCACGGGGTCGATCAGCGCCTTAAAAACCATTTCGGAAAGAATATTTAAGCCTTTGGCGGTGTGTTTGGAAGCCAAATTGATGTAATAAACGGTTTGGTCCAATGATGTGTAAGCATTCAGTTCTCCGCCGGAGGCCTCCACAATTTGGGCAATTTCTCCAGGTCCGTAATGGGGAGTCCCTTTAAAGACCATATGTTCCAGAAGATGGCTTAATCCCGCTTCATTTTCGTTTTCCCAAGCGCTGCCGACTTTAACGCCTACGTTTAGGGAAATGATGGGTGAGGCATTGTTGGGCTCTAAAATAACTGTGAGCCCATTTTTTAACTGATATTTTTGGATAGAAGAAGTCATAAGGAAGATTGTGATTATTTTTGTGGGCTTTGCAACTGAATAAAAAGCTGTGGTTTGACAAACTAAGCCGGGCATTGTAGCCAAAGGGCTCATGCATCAACGTTTTCTTTTTATTCTTTTAATCGGATTTTTTGTTTCTTGCGGGTATCATAAGCCGAAGATTACGGTGTTACCTGAAGTCAAGACACGCCAGGGTCGTCTGCTTTTTCTAGCAGTAGATGGTATCGGTTATGACATGATTTCGGAGCTTAAGAAGGAGGGGTATTTTAAAGATTTCCAAGATCCCATTCCTTTGATTGTCACGTTCCCATCCGCAACCACGGCATCTTTTACAGGTATTTTTCAAAGTTTGAATGCGGGTCGTGCGCCGGGTTATGAAATCCGCTTTTTCTCTTATGAGGATAATAAAATCCGCGGTGGGACACCTGGCGATATTTATAAAATTCCTATTCCTTATAAGCATTATTTCGATTCATTCCGTCATACCATGATGGAAAAATCCCTCATGTATAGTTTTCCGGGTATTGCGGGTAGGCAAGACTTGGAGCATGCCGAAGACCTTTTGTATCAAAGCCGTAAAAAAGTATTGATGGCTTATTTGGGTGGCACTGACGGTGCCCAGCATATGTTGGGGCGTCATCGCGTGAAGCGGTTTATGAAATATGTCGACTCTTTTCTTGTGCGGATGAAAAAGAAATATGCCGAATCCGAAGAAGGAGCTCAACCGTTGCATTTGGTTTTGTTTTCTGACCATGGGTTTCATTTTGATCGTTTAAAAATGGTGAGTAATAGTCAGTTGAATAAGGCTTTGGCTCAAGGGGGATACCGTTTATCTCATCATTTAGATGGCCGTTCCGATGTGGTGCCAGTACTTTTTGGGCTGCTGAGTTCTGGTGTTTTGATTACCGATGCAAGCGCTAAGGAAGAGGTGGCTCGTTTGATTCATTCTGTCAAAGGCTTGGATTTGACGTTTTGGCCTAAGGCCGACCGAATTGGGATTTTAAATTCACAAGGGGATGAGGCTTATTTTCAATATCGGAAACATGGGGCAGAATACCGTTATGTGCCTGTTCACGGGGATCCTTTAAAATTAATTCCGCTATTACAGAAAAACCATCAAAACTCTTCGGTTTGGTTGTCGGATAAAGTTTGGTTTCAGTTGACCTCCCATCATTCTTATCCGGATCCGGGGCATCGGCTTTATGCGGCGTTTTACAAATTGGTTAAAAACCCGGGGAGTGTTTTGTTTAGTACTCAATCTAATTATCAATTCGGCAGTTTTGCTGCCCTAGCGGGGACTTATCTTCGATTAGGACAAAAGGGCACTCATGGTTCCTTTGAATGGGAGCCTTCTGCGGGGATGGCCATGACAGATGACCCGCATCTTCATCTTCCGCCAGCAGTACGTTACGATGATTTTTTTAATCTTTTCTTAAGTGATGTTACTCGTGAGTTGCGGGGGCAAGCCCATCACCACGATTCCGATTGACTTGGCCCCTTGGCAGCCTTTAGGATACATCTTTCATGCATTTTCCCCATCAAACTGAAATCATTGTTTTTGATTTTGACGGCACTTTACTCGATTCCATGACCGGTTTTGGAGATATTGCGGCAGATGTTATTAGCCGTTTGTTTGGTCGTGATGTTTCTTGGGCGCGTGATCAGTATCGGCAGACTTCCGGTTTGCCTTTTCCTTTCCAGTTGGAAAAAATTTTTCCTGGAGATTTACGCAATCGTCAAGCTGTTTCGGAATTTGATCGTATTAAAATGGATACCTACCCGCATCGCCCTTTTTACCCTGATTTTGAATCCACGTTAACGGCTTTAAAAGCGGAAGGGTATTTATTGGCCATTTCATCCAATAACGACCACCGTCTTTTAGAATGGCGTTTAAAAGAAAAATCATCTTATTTCGATTTTGTTTTGGGTTTTACGGAAGGTTTTCTTAAAGGCAAAGCTCATTTCGACTGGATTAAGAATCAGACAGGTTTGCAAAATTCTCAAATTTTATTCATTGGGGATTCATTGCACGATGCCGAAATGGCGCAGGAGAATGCCATTCCTTTTGTAGCTAAATTAGGAACTTTTTCTGAAAATGATTTCGCCCGCCAAGGGATTGCCCAAAAAACCATTCATCATCTTTCGGAATTGACCAAAATTCTTGAACATGCCAAAAAGCCGCATGCAAATCGTCATCATGGCGGCTGGCTTGGGTCAGAGGCTTGATTCCACACAAGGTCTTCCTAAAACAATGACTCCCGTTGGGGGGGCTCCTTTGTTGTCCTATATTCTTAAAGGATTAAGTGTTTTTTCCAATTTAGATATTTTTGTTGTGACCGGCTTTGCAGCTCCTGTTTTAGAAGACTATATCCGGCGCCAGCCAATGCCTATCCGTTTAGTTCATAATCCTGATTATACTTTAGGCAACCTGATGAGCTTAATGGCCGTGCGCCCTTTTTTAAACGATACTTTTGTTGTTTTGAATGCGGATCATGTTTTTGATCGTGATATTTTATCTCTCATTCTTAAGGAGCCTCAGTATGTGAGTGTTGTCTGTGATTTTGATCGGTCGTTGAGTGATGATGATATGAAGATGGTTAAAAATGAACAAGGAGGGTTGAAATCCCTTTCCAAAAAACACGACGTGTATGATGGGGGTTATATTGGTTCTACTGTGGTGCCTGCCTCTCGCATCACAGATTATTGGAAAGCCGCTGATGCGGTTCTGAGTCGGCAAGGAACGGCTATTCATGTTGAAGCCGTACTTAACGAGTTGGCGGCTTTAAAGGAGCCTATTTCCATCATTGATGCTAGCGGGCATAGTTGGTTTGAGGTGGATACTCCCGATGACTTGGTCAAAGCCGAGCATTTGATTTCCCGCATGAAATTTTAGTTGTTAATTCTGTAATGATCAATTCATCAATGACTTAACTTTTAATCCGTTGTGAAAAAAAATTTTCTTCCTTTTTTTAAATTCTTAGCCCTATTGGTGGGACTTATTTTTTTAGTCACATGGGTTGTTCATCTGGGCCCTGGAACTATTTGGAGCCAAGTGACTCGGATGAAAGTAGCGTTTTTTTGGGTGATGGCTAATTCACTCGGTTGGTATATTTTGTATACTCAGGCTTGGAGGAATCTCTTAGCACGTTTGACGGTGAGGTTGTCTTTTTTTGAAGTGTTGAGGGTTAAAGTTTGTGGTGAAGCGATTAATCTGATTAGCCCTTTTGGTTTTGTAGCGGGGGATCCTTACCGTGTGCTGATGTTAGGGAGTCATCTCTCGGTATCTCAAAGAACCGTGGCTGTTTTTGTAGATCGGGCTCTCCATATTTTGGCGAGTTTTTTATTTGTGTGTTGTGGTTTGCTTCTTGTTTTTGTTCACCCTCAATTAATTTCTAAAAAATTGGCTTTGGTTTGTTTTATTTTTTATACATTTCTTTTTCTTGCCCTTGTTTTATTTATTTTTAGGTTGGTGACAGGAAGAGTCCCTTTATTTGTTAGGCGTTTTATGGAGTCTTCCCGTCTTATGCGGCGTTATCCGGGGGTTAAAAAAAATTTTGAAACTTTGGCAGCGGACTTCACGTTGTTTGCCAAGGAGGATAAAAAACCAATCCTTGTCGCTTTTTTCTTTCATTTTTTGGGACGTGTGCTAGGGGCGGTGGAAATTGGGATTATTTTTGTTGGCCTGACAGGAAAACCCTATTGGTTTTTTTCGATGTGGCTGGCATCCCTGACGGCGGTTTTTAATACTGTATTTACGATAGTCCCCGGTGGTGTGGGAGTGATTGAGACGTTATATGCTGGTTTTTTTTCTTACTTCTCTCTTTCTCCATCATTAGGATTATCTATGCAGTTGATCCGCCGAATTCGTTCTTTAATTTGGGTTGCGTTGGGATTAGTTTTATTGCAAGGAAGAAAAAGGAGGCTTAAGCCCTTATGAGTTACCGTGATCTTTCCGATGAAGAAATTGTCGAATTAATTATGGAAAGCCTGACAGAAGACGGGCGCGTTACCACCGATTTTTTAGAAGTGGAATGTATTAATGGCCGCCCTATCATTAACGGCCGAGTGGGGGAGGACGAACAAATTCAAGTGATTGATGAAATCATGAATGACGTCCTCGATATTCACGACTACGAAAATACGGTGTGGGTAGATGACGAATTGGGTTTTGAGAATGCTGATGAAGATCGTGAAGGTGTGCCTTCCGAAGAAGATGAAGAACCCGAAGACGATTCATTTGATCCCGACGAAGAAGACGAAGATATGTAACAGCGTCTTTGCTCATGGATTTGTTTCAATGACGTGAAGGTTTGTTCAAATAGTTCGAGCTCTTTTCAGAAATTAAATAAATCCATTGCTTCAAAAGCTTTTCCGAATTCACTCTTGACAAACAGCCTAAAACCATGAATGAAGGACCATTCATTTTTTATCCTTCGAAAACTCGGTCCCTTGGGGCTGAAAATTTAAAT
This sequence comes from uncultured Nitrospiraceae bacterium, assembly GCA_964592255.1. Classification (GTDB taxonomy): domain Bacteria; phylum UBA10199; class UBA10199; order UBA10199; family SBBF01; genus CAZQCI01. Next base: position 8,176 of record CAZQCI010000099.1, read on the forward strand.
TGTTTTTCTCAGGATGAAA
>CAZQCI010000100.1:0-2227 GCA_964592255.1 uncultured Nitrospiraceae bacterium
CCTGCGACCCGATGATTAAGAGTCATCTGCTCTACCAACTGAGCTAATCACCCATGATATTCAACTTTACCAATGGTTTCCGCTTGAAGCTCCAACCACTTCCTCGTCGCTGCTTGCGCCAGGCTCCTCGGTCGCTGAGCTAATCACCCATGATATTCAACTTTACCAATGGTTTCCGCTAAAGCTCCAACCACTTCCTCGTCGCTGCTTGCGCCAGGCTCCTCGGTCGCTTCCGGATCGCAGTTATTCTTCTATTTTGTACGCCTTGTCAAGATGCGTGTATATAATAGGATCGTTGCCTTTTTCACTTGTATTTTAAATTCTTCCTCTTACAATCCTTAAATTGTTTTTTTAACATTCTCACAAAGGAGATCATTATGGCTAAAGGTAGAGAAGTACTGGTTGTGGCCAGCAAAGTAAAAGCTTACATTAAATCTAAAAAATGCATGACATCCAGCGATAGTATTGCCGCTTTAAGTGACAAAGTTTATGCGCTTATCGATGCCGCTATCGTTCGTACCAAAGGCAACCGTCGTACCACGGTTAAGCCGCAAGATCTGTAATTTTTCAATATTATGTCGGGTTTTTCCGTTATTTCTTTCTACAAATTCTTCTCCAACATGGATTTGAATTTGAAAGATTGGTTTGTCGAGGTATGTGCACCTCTGCGGCTTACAGGAACTATTCTTTTGGCGCGAGAAGGAGTGAATGGGTCGGTGGAAGGTGAGAATACTTCTATCGAGCGCTTTGCGCAAATTCTGCGTGAACATCCTCTGTTTGCGGACATGCTTCTTAAAAAGTCCGCGTCTCCCGGCAATGCTTTCAAACGTCTACGTATTAAGGTGAAGAAGGAAATGTTGACTTTCGGAAAGCCGGAGCTGAAACCGGAAGTTAAAACGGGTCAGTTTGTGCCTCCCGAAGAATGGAATACGCTTATCCAAACTCAAGATGTTGTTCTTATCGATACGCGTAATTTTTATGAATGGGATTTAGGCCATTTTCCTGGAGCTGTTAACCCGCACACGCGTTCTTTCAAACAGTTTCCAGATTTTATCGAAAAAAATAAGAAACAATTTGAAGGAAAAAAAATAGCCCTCTATTGCACTGGGGGCATCAGGTGCGAAAAAGCCTCAGCGTATCTCCTCCAGTCCGGGTTTGAAGACGTTTATCAATTGCAAGGTGGTATTCTTCATTATCTGGAAAAAATTCCCGCACATGACAATGTCTGGCAGGGTGAATGCATGGTGTTTGACGACCGTCTCTCCCTCAATAAAAATCTTGAGAAAGGTAGTTTAAACCAAGCCTTGCCTATCGAAGGGTGAGTTTTTTAGTTTTGTAATCGAAAATATAAGTCTGTGCCGAGGCAATGGAGCCAGCTCCAACAGGCCCAGAAGGAAAATGAATGGTTAGTTTTTTCATGTCCCGGCTTATTCCATTGATGGCTTTGCAATTCCCAATTACACCCGTAAAGTAATCACCCGATTCATAAAATACGAAGAGGACATGCTCTCCAGGTGTGCATCCATCACTGTCGTAGCGGTTTAAGATCAAGACGTCGGGGGTTTTAAGATCGATATCTTTTTCATCATCATACTCTTCAAGCCCTTTTTCAAAATAAACGACCTTGTCCTGTTGTGCTCCGCAATAATGATCGTAAATGACTTTATCTTTAAATTTAAGGTGACAATCGGTATCTAACCCCTCAGGCCGAGGAACTATTAGCAACTTAAGGTCATCGGATATAATTTCACTGGTGGGTTCTTCCGGAGCCGGAGCCGGCGTTGGTAACGTCTCTTTGCTTTTATGACATTGGGAAAAAGAGGAGACTAAAAGAAGTAAGATAAAAAAATGTGAAATTTTTTGCATGGTATGGACTTTATCCTGTTTCAAACAAATTTTTCAAAACATTCCGCTCCCTCTTCCATCAGGCGGAGATACATGTCCGTTATCATGATAATCGGAATGGTTTTGTAAAGGTCTTTTCACACGCTCCATACATTGCAAAACTCCAGTGGTTTTACCTATTCATAGGTTAACCTACAATTTTTAGTAGCTACATCTATCATTTATACCTTTAAAAAATTTGTCGCCAAATGAAAGGGGGGCTTGTAGTCTCAGTGTCATGCAAACGATACCTCTTTTCCGCAAATCCTTGTTGGCCTGGTATCGGCGTCATCACCGACAACTTCCGTGGAGAGAAACTAAGGATCCCTATTCCATCTGGCTT
>CAZQCI010000100.1:2237-7944 GCA_964592255.1 uncultured Nitrospiraceae bacterium
CATGCTGCAGCAGACGACGGTGAAAACAGTCATTCCCTATTACAAAAAATTTTTGAAAAAATTTCCAACTCTTCATTCCCTTTCAAAAGCGAAAGAAGCAGATTATCTCAGCCTTTGGGCCGGACTAGGATATTACAATCGCATTCGTAATCTGCATAAAGCGTGCGGAGTGATCATCAACGAATTGAAAGGAATAATCCCTTCGACAAAAGAACAACTTAAAAAACTTCCTGGTCTTGGTGATTACACGGCTAGTGCTGTGGCCAGTATTGCATTTGGTGAGCCTGTTTCAGTTGTTGATGGGAATGTGATGAGGGTTATCTCTCGCCTGTATGCTTTTGAAGAGGATGTCAAAACTAATTCTGCAAAAATTTTTTTTCAAGAAAAGTCGCAAGCTCTTTTAGACCAAAAAAATCCCGGTGACTTCAACCAAGCCATGATGGAATTAGGAGCCACCGTTTGCACGCCGCGTAATCCCACATGTCTTTTATGCCCAGTCCAAAAATTTTGTAAGGCTAAAAAAAATCCTGAAAAATTTCCTGTCAAAACCGAAAAAGTAAAATACCGTAATGAAGAATGGGTGGGTTTGATTTATTCGCGTGAAAATACTTTTCTTCTGCGCAGGCGTGGCCCCACAGAAATCATGCAAGGATTGTGGGAATTTCCCTTACAAAAAAAAGCGGCTACTAACTTCCAAGGTGATTGGCGACAACCCATTAAGCATAGCATTATGAGTTCCCGCATGACGATTTATCCGTGTGTCATTAAAGAAAATAAAAAAAATAAAGCGGCTCCTTCCTTCCTAAAAGAAGCCCATACATCTTGGATTTTATGGAATGATTTGACTCATTATCCTTTGACCACAATAACCAAAAAAATAATGGCCACATTGGAAAATGAAAAACTAGGCTAACCTCTTGATTCTTAAACCAAGGTTTTCTTTTATCCCCAAGATGTGGGTAACCCTCTCTTGACATACTATAGGTAGTGTCTTAATTCTCTAATACCCACTATATATGGTGGATGAAAGGACCGCCATGGAAGCCTTGTTTGGCCATAATTCTTCTTCTTTTGACAATCCCCCTGCCAGTTTTTCTGACCCAGCTAGGGAAGTTAAGTTTCGGAAAGATACGCTTATCGAGGAGTTGTTATCCTTAGGTCATGCTAAAATTACACCTCAAATTGCCAAGCTGATTGGTGATGAGGTGGAAAAAGAAATCCATCGCAAGAAAATAGCGTCTCTCTCCATGGAACTGATTAGCGAATTGGTTGAAGAAAAGTTATCCGAACTGGGGCTTATTAAATCGAAAAAAGCTTCTGAAGAAAAACCCGCGATGAGCTTGGTACCGGTGAATCAGGAATTATTTCCGGAAGTTTTGGAAGTGATGGCGCCTAGTGATAGTAAGAAAAATGAACACCCTTCTGGTCGCAGAGCTCCATCGTTTACTGAAGTGGGTTTTGAATATTTACGTCGTCATTTTTTGATTAAAAACGAAAGCGGTGAGGTTGTTGAAACGGTTGAGGCTTTGTTGACACGCGTGGCACGAGCCATTGCAGCCGTTGATATTCGTTATTCTCCAAGCGATGACCTAGAAAGTATCGAGACAGACTTTTATAATTTGATGGCAGCCCGTGAATTTTTGCCAGCTCCTTCCATCCTGGCCAATGCTGGACGAGCTCTTTCGGTTTTATCTAACTCGTTTACCATTCCGGTACAAGACACCATGGAATCGATTTTTGAAGCCATGAAACAGACGGCTATTGTGCATAAAATGGGTGGATCGACGGGTTTTTCTTTTAACAATCTTCGCCCTAAAAAAGATAATGTTAAATCAACACATGGTTTTTCTTCCGGACCTGTTTCGTTCATGAAGGTTTACAATCAAGCCACCACCGCAGTGCAAGAAGGTGGTAAAAACTCTGGTATCAACCGAGGCTTGCTGCATATTGACCATCCGGATATTTTGGAATTTCTTTCAGCTCAAGAGGGTGATACACCTCTGACTCATTTTGCTTTGTCAGTAGGTATGACGTCATTTTTTATGAAAGCGGTAGAGCGGGATGAGTCGTATGCTTTGGTTAATCCTCGTTCCGGAGATTCGGGGCGCAGTGTTAAAGCGGGAAAAGTTTTTCAAAGTATTGCTCGTCATATTTTTGAAAATGCCCAGCCGAGCTTGGTGTTTTGCGACCGCATGGAATCAGCGAATCCTACCCCGCTTAAAGGCCCTATCAGTACACTGGAACCTATCAGTGAACAGCCGTTGCAATCTTTCGAAACATTACATTACGGTAGCATCAACCTCGCTTCGGTTGTGGAACAGGGAAAAATACAATGGGAAAAACTAAAACGCATCGTTGGCCAAGCGGTACATTTTTTGGATAACGCCATTGAAGCGGATCATTATCCTCTGCCTGAAATTGAAGAGGCTGTTAAAGCTAATCGAAAAATTGCGGTGTCTGTGATGGGTTGGGCCGATCTGTTGGTCAAACTTAAAATTCCTTATGCATCTTTTGAGGCTGAAACTTTGGCCGGGCAGTTGATGTCGTTTATTCAGAATGAAGCTCAACATGCTTCCATGCTTTTAGGTAAAAAACGAGGGGCGTTTCCCAACCACGATAATAGCGTTTTTGCCGATCGTGGCTTTAAGCGGCGTAATGCTTTAGTGACGGCGATTGTCCCCGCAAATATTTTGGCTCTCTTGGCCAATTGTGCCCCCGGCTTAGAACCTCTGCCTTATTTAGCTACTGTTTTAAAAACAGAAAATGTTCGCGAGTTTAAACTGATTCAACCCGATTTTGAAGCGAACTTGAAAAAGGAAAGTATTTTGACGGAATCGTTTCTTGAACGTCTCCAGGAAGAAAACTCATTGGCTTCCTTTGAAGAAATTCCCACAGAAATGAGGAATTATTTTGTCACTCTTAACGATGTTCCAGCCGAAAGCCTTTTAAAGACTCAAGCAGTCTTTCAAAATTATGCCGAAAATAATGTAGTCCAAAGGATCCCTCTGCCAGCCACAGAAGAAGAAGTGGTTAAGCTGATTGCTTTAGCTTATCACATGGGTCTTAAAAGCTTATCCTTTAAGCCAAGAGGGTTAATCTTCTCTTTAGATTCTGACTGGGATAAAAATCTTTTTGTTCCTAAATTATTGGACAAATCAAAACATTCTAATTCGTTACCAATACATGAAAATAGGGAGGTTCTTAAAGGTTTCACTCGTCGTCTTAAAACAGCTTGTGGTGAAGTGACCTTGACTCTTAATGAAACAGAAGCCGGCTTATGCGAAGTGCTTTCACGTTTGGAAAAAAGTAATTCGTGTTCCTCCGCACCTGTGGAAGCCTTATCTCGCTTGGTTTCTTTGTCTCTTCGTTATGGAGTGCCTGCAGAAACCATTGCTGAGGAGCTTCATGGTATTTCGTGCCCGGAACATCGTCTCCATGGCGAGGATATACCGGCTTCTGTACCGGAAGCCTTTGCGAAGGTGCTCTCTTGATTCAACTTAAAACGATTTCATTCAGCCAAGACCCAAAAGGGGTTACTTTGGAATGGGAAGATGGTTTTTCAAAAACGTTGACTGTAAGCTTGTTACGTAAAGAATGTCCTTGTGCCCCTTGTCAGTCCAAAAATTCCGGCATGGCCAATAAAAAATTGGCTCTTCCTTCTTTTAATCCTTTGCCTGATGCTGCCTATGAGCTTGTTGATATCACGAACGTGGGACATTACGCCATTGGCCTTAAATGGGCGGATGGTCATTCAACGGGTATCTATCCTTTTGATTATTTAAGAAAATTAGCGGAAGGATAGTTGATTATGAACCAGCAGCAATTCTCTCCATGGCCATTTCACGGGCAATCAAGCAAGTAGGGCGGTCTTCTTTTTTTGCCCGATTAAAAATTTCTTCCAAGGTTGGTTTAATTTGTTCGGTCATCTTTTTGGCTTTGGCCTCTTGATAACCGGTTAGTTCACAAGCAACGTTAATCAGCCCTCCTGAATTGATCACATAGTCGGGAGCATACAGAATACGCTCCCGATGCAAGCGCCATCCATCAGCTTGTTCCTGACTCAATTGATTATTGGCGGAACCGGCTACTAATTTAATGCCACTATGCCGGAGTTGAGGAATCATGCGTGCCGTGATGACGCCCCCCATGGCGCAAGGGGCAAAGACATCTCCTTTTATCTGGGATAACTCTTCCGGAGAAAACGACGTAATACCTAATTCGTTGACTGCCAGGCCGAGCACCTTTTCATCAATATCGGTGGCTGAAACAACTGCAGATTTTTCGACCAAAATTTTGGCCAAATGCCAACCGACACCACCAAGCCCTTGAATGATCATTTTTTTATTTTTGAGTGAACTATCCCCATAGATATCATGCAGTCCAGCCTGCAGTCCTTGATACACTCCATAAGCCGTCATAAAGGAAGGATCGCCACTCCCTCCTAACGTGGTGCCTGCCACGTTACGGGTAACGGTGGCAATGGTGTCGATATCCGCCAGTTTTACACCCACGTCTTTGGCTGTAATGTATGTTCCTTCAAGGGAATCCACAAATTTTCCAAAAGATTTTAGTAATTCCGGTGTTTTGTGTTTTTGAGGATCCCCGATAATGACGGATTTTCCGCCCCCTAAAGAAAGGCCGGCCAGTGCAGCCTTGTACGTCATGGCTTCCGCTAAGTGTAGCACATCCGTCAGTGCTTCTTTTTCAGAAGCATAAGGATAAAAACGAATCCCTCCCAACGCTGGCCCACGTTTGGTATTGTGAATGGCGATAATGGAAGTAAGTCCACCGTCCAATTGAGTCTTAATTACTTTTTCGTAGCCGGAAACAGATAGGGTTTCGATAGGCATAGCAGCATCTTATCATAAATTCTGGAAAATACAGCTATTGAGTTTTTTGCAGAAGGCTTTCCTTGTCTTTTTTATAAATATCTTCGCGAAATTGTAAAACCCCTTGATCATCCACCCAGCTAGTGAAGTATTCGATGTGAACTGGCAGCTCTTCTGGAAGGTTCACTACTTTTTGTATGCCTGTGGCGATTACTTTTTCAATAGCCGATTGGTTCCATTTTTCGTCATCATTGAGAACATATTCGGCCAATACGGTAGGTTGTTCAATGCGGACACAACCGTGGCTTAAAGCACGGTCAGCGCGTTCGAAAAGCTTATGATTGGGTGTGTCATGCAAATAAACATCATAAGAGTTTGGGAACATGAATTTGATTGTTCCTAACGCATTACCTTTTCCGGGCTTTTGAACAATACGATATTTAAAATCCTCAGGGGTCATCGTGGACCAGTCAATACTGGCCGGATCTACTTCTGTAGTGGGGTCTTCCTTATCGACCAACTTCATTCCTTGGCGTGTGAGATAGTTATTATCTTTTTGGATATGTCTCAGCTCCTCTTGTACGGCAATTTTGTGTGGCACGTTCCAAGCAGGGTTGATGACGATGTATTTCATTGTTTCACTAAAAATCGGCGTGCGTTTGCTACGTTGACCTGTAATGGTTCTCATACCCAAGACTTGGGAGTCACCTTCATAAACATGGAGATAAAATTCAGGAACATTCACTACCAAATACTTTGCTTCGCTTCCCAGGGTTGATTGTTGGAGTCGTTGCAAGTTGATTTTCATGGTTTTGATGATGTCTTCTAAAGAGACATTGAGCATGTTGATAGTGAATTTAACTAATTCTACATCAACT
>CAZQCI010000101.1:0-7937 GCA_964592255.1 uncultured Nitrospiraceae bacterium
AGAGTTTTTATAAAAACATCTTTTTCTTTGTTGTCTAAAGGCAAACAAAACCCATAACCATCGGGATGCATTTTTAAAATACCGGTTAAGGTATGAGACGTATCAAGAACAGAATAACGGTTTCCTCGATGCAATAAAATCAAACCTTCTTGAGCCATTTTTTTTAGCAAATGACGCAGCTCTTTACGATGAACAGAGGCAAGCCCTAAATGCGAAGCTATTTCACGGGAATTCCACAAATGTTTTGGATGCTCTTGAAGAAATCGAAGAATGGCATTTTTCATGTAATAAGAAAAAGATGAGAACAGCACGCCCCCATTTTTATTGTGCGCGAGGAGGGACTTGAACCCCCATGATCTTGCGATCACTAGAACCTGAATCTAGCGTGTCTGCCAGTTCCACCACTCGCGCAGCTCGTTTTACATACACGAGGCCGAAATAAAAAAGCAAACAAAAACAAAAAAACAGCGCTTGCGACCTCTTCCGTCCACGTGATATGAAACCAAAACTTAATTATGCATTCCCTTTTAAAATTAGTCCGTCTTATTCTCATCGCCGGTGTATTATCTTTCATTGCTGTCATCGCAGGAGGGATCGGTCTTATTTATTGGTTTTCACGCGATCTACCTAAACTAGATTCTTTAAAAGATTACAACCCTCCTACGGTCTCAGAGGTTTTTGATACAAACGGAATTAAAATTGGAGAATTTTGGACAGAAAAACGTTTTGTTCTTCAACCGAAAGAAATTCCCAAAACCGTTATTCAAGCTATTGTAGCCAGTGAAGATGACCGTTTCTTTGAACATAAAGGAATTGATTATCCTGGGATTGTTCGTGCCTTTTTTGAAAATTTAAAAGCAGGCCATGTGGTGCAAGGCGGATCTACCATCACACAACAAGTAACTAAGTCGCTTCTTCTTTCCAGCGAACGTACATTTTCCAGAAAAATAAAAGAAGCCATTTTAGCCACACAAATTGAAAAGAATTTTAATAAAGATGAAATTCTTTATCTTTACTTGAATCAAATTTTCTTAGGCAACCGGGCTTACGGAGTAGAAGCCGCTGCACGTAATTATTTCCATAAAGCAGCCAAAGAACTCAATATTGCCGAAGCGGCTATGATTGCGGGCCTTGCTAAGGCTCCTACAGCTTACTCACCTTTAAAAGATCCTGCACAAGCTAAAATTCGACAAGAATACGTTATTCAACGAATGTATGAAGTGGGTTACATTACAAAGAGCCAAGAAACTGAAGCCAAAAATTTTCCTCTTAAAGTGTACCGGGAAGATACCGATAAAGACTTTAACTACCGCTATACTCCTTGGTTCACCGAATATGTTCGTCGCCTGATTCAAGAAAAATATGGTGACACAGCCCCATATACTCAAGGCTTACGTATCGACACTGCAGTAGATTTAAAAATGCAACAAGCCGCAGATGCCGCTATGGATCGAGGCTTACGTGAACTAGATAAACGTGAAGGCTATTCTGGTCCTATTCGCCATATCAATTCCAACGATTTTAAAACGTATACCGATGCGTCTCATTTACAAATATTAGAAAACGAACCCGATAACGGTTTTATTGTCCAACAACCTCCCAGCAAAGAGAGTAAGCTCAAAACCCCTACCCCTCTTCATGACAACCAATATTACGAAGCGCTGATCACGGGGTTAGATTCTAAAGAGCAATTTTTAGAAATTTCTGTTGGCCATGTCCAAGGCTTCATAAAAATGCAAGATTACTGCTGGGTCCATAAGCGCAACTTAAGTGGTGCAGGTTACGATGGCATGTGTGTCACCCGCGATCCCAAAGGCACCTTCTCAGTGGGCGATATTGTATCGGTCAAACTAAAAAAACCAACGGAAGAAGAAACAAAAAGCAAAGGATACGCTCCGGACAAAACATATTTTAGTTTGGAACAACGCCCTGCTGTTGAAGGAGCTTTCTTTTCCTACGAACCACAAACTGGTTTCGTCAAAGCGATTGTTGGAGGAAAAGATTATAAAGAAAGTGAATTCAATCGCGCTATGCAAGCCTTACGACAAACAGGTTCCAGCATTAAACCCTTGATCTACGCAGCCGCATTAGACAAAGGCTACACCCCCGAAACCAGCATTGAAGATTCCCCTCTCTACTATGAATATTCACCTGGTAAATTTTGGTCACCTTCCAATTATGGGGGTGGTTACAAGGGCCCCACATCCTTTCGGAGTGGGCTTGTCAATTCTAGAAATGTCGTGACAGTACGTATTCTCATGGACATCGGTACCGACTATGTTACCGCCTACGGACGAAAATTAGGCTTATCCGCCCCTATTCAACGCTATTACTCCATGGCTTTAGGCTCAAATGACATGAAGCTTTTTGAAGTATGTCGAGCTTATGGAACTTTCGTAACCGGAGGCATTCGCCCGGACTTAGTTTTTGTTAAACGAATCACAGATCATACAGGGCGTGTTTTAGAAGAGCATCACCCTCGCGCCATCGTTCCATTTACCGAACAATTGTCTGGCAAAAAAGAAAAAGACAATAAGGATATAAGTATTAGAGATGATTTATATCAAGAAGCGCAAAACTGGATTAAAAGCGAAAAATTAAACTTATCCGATTCCGAAAAGAAAATTTTGTACGGAAACTATATTCCTGAAGGCTATACCATATCCCCCAAAACAGCCTACACCATGGTTCAGTTAATGCATGATGTCGTCAACTATGGAACAGGTTTTAAAGTAAAAGCACTCGGCCGCCCAGCGGCTGGAAAAACGGGCACCACCAATGACGAAACAGACGTATGGTTTGTAGGTTTTGTTCCCAATTTATTTGCTGGGGTTTGGATTGGGTTTGATCAAGCACAAAAAATTGGATCAAGAGAAACAGGAGGGACAACGGCTGCACCCGTATTCTTATATTACATGCAACAAGTGTTAAAAGATAAACCGGTGGCGCAGTTTGTAATTCCTCCTGAGATTAATGCGGAAGCTCTTAAAGCCCCCCTAGACATTGAAGAAGGAGATGCCGAAGCCGGAGGAAGCACTGGAAACATTCCTGATTTTATTATTCACGACTTTTAAAACACATCTCTCTCAGCTTGTCCCAAGCTGATTTTTTTAACAGGAGATTATTTATTGTGAATTACTTAGGCTACCTGACAATTTTTTTGGAAGAAGTTGAAAAAGAATTATCTCCCTAATTCCATTCCCGATTTCTTTTAAGACCTAATTTATATTTTCTCAGTCTTCTATAAACTGTATCCCGCCCTATCCCCAGCGCTTTAGCCGTTTTACTAATATTGCCCCCAGCACCTTCCAATGCTTTAACCAAGTTGACATATTCCATCTCACGCACGGAAGCGATAGCAGGTGCCGCGGATTTAGCTTTAACCAAGTTGACATATTCCATCTCACGCACGGAAGCGATAGCAGGTGCCACGGATTTAGCTTTAACCAATTCGGGAATATTAAGAACAAGGTCAGAAAGAGTGAGCATAGGGGGCTTCGCACGTAAGATAGCCAACTCCACCACGCTTTGAAGCTCCCTCGTGTTACCGGGCCAAGCATAAGCCATGACATGCTGAATGAGCTCTTCAGGAAGACGATCAAAATTTTTACCCATTTTACGGCTGTAATAACGGATAAAGTGTTCAAGTAAAATGGGGATATCTTCTTGGCGAGCCCTTAATGGAGGAATGGAAAGAGGTAAAATATTTAAACGATAAAAAAGATCTTCTCTCAATTTTCTTTCTTGGATCAGCTGCTCCAAATTACGGCTACTAGAAGCAATAATACGTGCACCTGCATTAATCGTTTGGCTTCCTCCCACTCGTTCAAATTCCCCTCCTTGCAAGGCCCTAAGAATTTTTACCTGAAGATCCGGCAATAAATCCCCTACTTCATCAATAAACAGCGTCCCTCCATGAGCCATTTCCCACTTTCCAATACGGCTACGCAAAGACGGACTCTTTTCAACGCCAAAAAGCTCAGACTCCAACAAAGTATCCGGAATAGCTGAACAGTTTACAGTAATAAAAGGTTTGTCACGCCGAGGACCATACTCATGAATTAAACGCGCTAAAAAACTTTTACCGCTCCCCAGCTCGCCACGAATAAGAGCAGGAGTCGATGCGTGAGCTATCTTGCCTACTTCATGCAGCAACTGTTTAGTCCGAGGACTTTTACCTAAAAAACCTTCATAACGATTGGCGTCTTCCAATTCTGCCAATGTGGATTGTGCCTGTCTCATCTCAATCAACTTAATGATCTTGTCCCATAATAAATTATCATCAATGGGCTTGATGATATAATCAGACGCACCTGCCTGCATAGCGCTGACCACATAATGAGTTTCAGAATGTCCACTGATCATAATAATAGGGAGGTCGGAAAATATTTTTTTAACATCGCGAACTAAATCTACTCCACTTCTATCCGGCAACATCATGTCCAATAATAGTAAATCCGGTTGATGTAATTTGAGTTTTTGAAGAGCTTCCTCCCCGGTGGCAGCAAAAGCCGTTTGAAAGCCGTGGGCTCTTAGTTTTTTTTCAAAGAGCCGAACAAAATCAAGGTCGTCGTCAATAATAAGAATACGATGGTCCATATTTTCTTTTTAAAAAAATCAGCTTAATACAACTTTAATACATAAAACAGACATTATAGTATAAATTATACATATAAATCAACATCTTATCAAGATAATGGTTGATTATGTCTTATTATGTATTAAATAGTTGTTTTTACAATTAAAAGTAGATCCCCTCTCTTTTTCTTGATATAAATAAAGAATGAAAAATTTATTCCTAACCTTCATTTTCATCAGTTTTGGGTTACTGAATGCTTGTTCCGGCGGAAGTGGTGGCGACAACGGATCCCAAGAAAACGATCAAGACGACCATCAACTGACAGCGAATACAGACACGGATGGCGATGGAACATCTGATCTATCAGATAATTGCCCTGACCTTGTTAATACGGACCAAGCAGATAAAGATGGGGATGAGTTTGGTGATGCTTGCGATAACTGCCCGGATGTTGCCAATGACGATCAAGATGATTCGGATGAAGACGGCACGGGTGACGCCTGCGAGCCCTAACCTTTAAGCGCCGTTAAACTGGCCTCAACGCCTTCTTGAAGCCCTTTTAAATCATAGCCTCCTTCAAGGACAAAAATTATTTTTCCTTCACAGCATTTTTGAGCAACCTGGATAAGCAGCTCACTTATTTTTAAAAACCCTTTCTTGCTTATTTTGACCCCACCCAATGGATCGCGAATATGAGCATCATAACCTGCAGACACAATGATAAATTGCGGGCGATACTTCAAAAGTGCTGGAACAGCATATGTCTCATAAAGAGCCTTTAAATCATCATCGTTGGTTAAAGCGGGATAAGGAAGATTGAGGTTAAAGCCATAACCTTCTCCTCTACCTTTTTCTTCAACAGAACCTGTTCCCGGATAAAAAGGAAAGCGATGGGAAGAAATATAAAAAACATTTTGACGATCATAAAAGAAATGCTGGGTTCCATTACCATGATGAACATCAAAATCAATGATGGCCACACGCTCGTATTTTTTCTGACGAATTAACCACTCGGCCCCGACCGCCACATTATTAAACAAACAAAAGCCCATGGCTCGATTCGTTTCAGCGTGATGCCCCGGAGGACGTGGAAAAACAAACGCGTTTGATAAACGTTTTTCTTCTATCTCTTCCAGTGCTTTCAAAACACCACCGGCAGCTAAAAAAGCCGCCGTAGAAGAACCCAAACTATAAGGAGTATCCAGATCAAAAAAACCCTCGCGGGCTTTCCGGACTTCTTCCAAATGATGAGCGGTGTGCACGAGAAGAATTTCAGAATCAGTCGCTGAACGTGGCAGCAAGTGAACCAGGGCTGAATCAGCATCCAATACTTCTTTAATTGCAAGAAGGCGTGCTGGAGACTCCGGATGAAATTCTCCCGTTAGGTGATTTAAATAACGTTCATCCCAAATAACACCCGTTTTAGACATACCACTATTTTATAAAATAAATTTCAAAAGTACTAGGGATTACAAAAAGAATCCTATCTTAACCTAATAAAAAATCGGTTTGACCAAAGCAGTCGCTCTAAGTTAGCGTACCGCATGGCGTACAACTCTCTTAAAGAATTCGTTACTTTCTTAGAAGAAAAAAATGAGCTCATCCGCATTAAGGAAAAAATATCCACACGCCTTGAAATTGCCGAAATTTGTGATCGAGTTTCCAAGTCGCCCCAAGGAGGCAAAGCCCTATTGTTTGAAAACGTTTTTAACCATAATGCCAATGCTCTTTCCCGCTTCCCTGTTTTAATTAACGCTTTAGGATCTGAAAAAAGAATGTCATGGGCTTTAGGAGTCAACAGTATCAAAGAAAAAGCTGATGAATTGGAGCATTTGGTTAAAACACAACCACCTAAAACGCTCATTGAAAAAATAAGGCTGCTTCCCACATTAGCCAAAGTGGCAGGGTTGACTCCCAAAACCGTGTCTCATGCTGCCTGTCAAGAAGTAGTCTTGAAAGAAGACCAAGTTGATTTAACCCAGCTCCCTATTCTTCAATGCTGGCCAGGAGATGCCTCTTCTTTTGTAACGCTTCCTGGTGTGGTCACTCGTGATCCGGAAACAAAATTAAGAAATGTGGGCATGTACCGCATGCAACTTATTGATAAAAAAACCACAGGCATGCATTGGCAAAGTCACAAAACAGGTACGCGCCATTATCAACAAGCCAAAGAAAGAGGCGAAAAAATTCCCGTATCTATATACTTAGGGGGTGACCCTGCTTTAATTTTTGCACCCGCCTGCCCTCTTCCCGATGGTATCGATGAAATGCTCTATGCTGGATTTTTGCGCGGACAATCAGTTCCTATGGTCAAATGCCTAACCAACGATTTAGAAGTTCCCGCCGATGCCGATTTTGTATTGGAAGGTTATGTCGATCCTTGTGAAGATTTATTTTTTGAAGGTCCTTTCGGTGATCATACAGGATATTATTCCATGCCCGATTGGTTTCCAAAGTTTCATTGCACAGCTATCACACACAAAAAAAATGCCATCTACCCCACAACTATTGTCGGCATTCCTCCTATGGAAGATGCCTACATGGGTAAAGCCATCGAACGCCTCTTTTTGCCTTTAATCAAAATGGTTTACCCTGAAATCATCGATATGAATTTGCCAGTAGAAGGCGTATTTCATAATCTCTGCCTCATTTCCATTAAGAAACAATATCCAGCACATGCTAAAAAAATCATGAACTCTCTTTGGGGAACAGGACAAATGATGTTTACTAAATGCATCATCGTTGTGGATGATGATGTTAATGTTCAAAATCTTCCAGAAACCATCTGGCGGATTACCGCCAATACCGATCCGGGCCGAGATATAGTTTTGATGCAAGGTCCCACCGATGACTTGGATCATGCCCCCAATATCGCCCGGGTTGCGACTAAAATGGGAATTGATGCTACGCGCAAATGGAAAGAAGAAGGCTATACACGCGAATGGCCCGAAATAATCCGCATGGATGAAAGTACAAAAAAACGCGTGGATGAATTATGGGGAAAACTGTTTGAGTGAACAAATTAGAAAAATCTTTGATTCCATTTCACC
This sequence comes from uncultured Nitrospiraceae bacterium, assembly GCA_964592255.1. GTDB lineage: Bacteria > UBA10199 > UBA10199 > UBA10199 > SBBF01 > CAZQCI01. The sequence continues at coordinate 7,630 of CAZQCI010000101.1, forward strand.
TAGTTATGATCGGCTAAATCATCTCTTAAGCCTTGGTATTGATAAAGGCTGGCGACAAAAGAGCCTAGAGGCACTCTCTACAGACAAAAACACTCCCTTTCAGGCTCTCGATGTCTGTGCAGGAACTTTAGATTTATCCATTGAATTTTTAAAACAATACCCAAACGCTACGGTCACATCACTCGACTTTTCCCAACTCATGCTCGATGTAGGATGGAAGAAAATTGAAAATAAAGACCAGGGGCGCATTAAAATTGTATGTGGTGACGCACTCAAACTACCTTTTCCAGACCAATCGTTTGATTTTG
>CAZQCI010000102.1:0-7906 GCA_964592255.1 uncultured Nitrospiraceae bacterium
TCCCCTTAGTTATCAGGGGAGGTCGGGAGGGGTTACCCAATCATTCATTTATTAACTCCCCTGGCCCCGTCTCCCAAAGAGATCCCTTTGGGATTATACTAAGAGGGGGAAATTGAAATAAACAGTAAGGGAGAAAATATGGAACCAGACATCCGCTATTGGATCACCCAAGGGAAAGAATATTTTAAAAATCAGGCCTATAAAAAAGCGGAATCCGTCTTTCTTAAAGTCCTTTCGGGAAAAAACGAGTTTGCCGATATCTATAATATGCTCGGCATTATTTATCACCAAACCGGCCAGTTTAATGACGCCATTGCTGCGTTTAAAAAAGCTCTTTCTATCAACCCTCGCTATACGGAAGCCATGATCAACCTGAGCGTCCTCTATAATGACCTGGGGGAATATAAACTAGGCCGAGACCTGCTCAATAAATTTAAAAAAGAAGCTAAAAAAAGCAGCAGTGTGATTGATCCTTTTGTCAAAGGAAAGCTGGCCAATAAACACGCCGAAGTGGGTGACATGTACCGCAGCGCTGGCCTGCACAAAGAAGCCGTAGAAGAATTTAAAAAAGCTCTCGATCTGGCCCCGCAATTTCATGATATTCGCAATAAAATGGGAATCTGTCTGCGGGAAGAAGGAAAAAAAGAAGCTGCCCTCAAAGAATTTCAAAAAATCGCAAAAGAAAAACCCCAATATACCGAAGCGCAAATTCAATTAGGAATTACCCTGCACGTGATGGGAAAGAAAAAAGAAGCAAAAAATATTTGGACCCATTTGATCAGAACAAATCCTCATCATCAACTTGTCAAAACTTATCTGCGCCTATCGGAGAATGGGAACAGTACTCATAAAAATAAAAAGTAATTTTTTCGTCATTCCCGCGAAGGTGGGAATCCAGAAATTTTCGAAAAACTAGATTCCCGCCTTCGCGGGAATGACAACAGCACATGATCGAAGTCACCAACCTCACCAAACAATTCGACACTTTTAAAGCTGTAGATAATCTAAGCTTTAAACTTAATGCTGGGGATGTCGTGGGCTTTTTAGGTCCTAACGGTGCAGGAAAAACTACAACCATGCGCCTGATCACCGGATTTTTAACACCCACATCCGGTACCTGCACGATTGAAGGATTGGATGTGGCCTCCAAAAGCTTAGCGGCCCGTGAAAAAATGGGCTATCTGCCAGAATCTTCCGCTCTCTACAACGATATGGAAGTCAGTGATTACCTTAAAACCATGGGGACGTTGCGGAAGATGAGTTCGGAAAAACTAAAATCCCGCTTAGATATAGTCATTGAACAATGCGGACTTAAACCCGCTTTAGGGAAAAAAATTGCGACTCTTTCCAAAGGCTATCGGCAAAGAACCGGTTTAGCCCAAGCCTTGCTTCATGATCCTCCGGTGCTCATTTTGGACGAACCCACTGTGGGATTAGACCCCAACCAAATGTCGGAAATCAGAAATTTAATTCGCAATATAGGAAAAACAAAAACAATTCTATTATCCACCCATATTCTTTCCGAAGTGGAACAAACCTGTGGACGAGTGATTATTATCACCGATGGTAAAATTGCCGGGGAAGGTTCCCCCCAAGAACTGATGCGAAAAAATGAAGGGGGATCCTCTTACTATGTTGTCTTACAAGGAAAGAAAAATGAAAGTGATTTTATAAAACTACCCCATTTTATTTCGGCACAAGCAGAAAGGATCGATGGTGACAAAACACGCGTGCATATCACACTGGATTCTCATGAAGATAAAAGTGCCGAAATTTTTAAGCTGGCCGTAGCCAATAATTGGGTTTTATCCGAACTGTGGCGGGAAGAAGCCACATTAGAAGACGTATTTAAAAAATTAACGAGATAAAAAAATAAAAATATCGAATCATTTTAGGTGAAATTGTTTTGTGGAAACTTCTTCGGTTGTCTGACGAGTCCCACCATAGGCGGGGCGAGGAGTTCCGAAGAAGTTGGAACAAAATAACTTTACCTAAAATGATGCAAATCTTGATCGCCCCCATTCTCACTATCGTAAAAAAGGAGCTGAAGGACTTCTTCTTCTCCCCTATTGCCGCTATTTTCGGAGCCGTTTTTTTATTTTTAGCTTTCTGGGTTTTCTTCACGGGGTTTTTTCCAGCGGGGCAAGCCAGCCTGCGTTTTTTCTTTACGTGGGTCCCTGTCCTATTCCTTTTTTTACTGCCCGCCGTCACCATGAAATCATGGGCGGAGGAAAAAAAATCGGGCACATTTGAAATTCTACTCACCCTCCCCTTATCCGATTGGCAAATAATTTTGGGTAAATTTTTTTCCTCACTTTTAAGCCTGGCTTTTATTCTTATGTTCACGCTTCCAGCAGCCATCACGATTTCAAGTTTAGGAGATTTGGATTGGGGCGTTGTCGCCGGAGGCTATATGGGGCTTCTCTTTTTAGGAGGAGCCTGCTTAGCTATCGGATTATATTTCTCGGGGCTAACTGAAAACCAAATCATCGCCTTCATCACAACAACCACTGTGCTGTTTCTGCTCTATGTCATGGGAGAACCTTTAGTACTAAACCTAAGTCCGGAATTTTTAAAACCACTCTTGTCTTTTTTAAGTTTAAGTTCGCATTTTGAAAGCATGGCTCGGGGTGTCATTGATTCACGTGATGTATTTTATTACATCAGCCTGACAGGATTTTTTCTCACTCTTAACTCATTCACGCTGATGGAACGAAAATGGGAATAAAAAATAAAATTCAAGCAACAATCACTGCCTTACTATTGGGCCTTATTTTATTAATGCTCAACTTTATTTCTTCGCGTCATTTTCTCCGCTGGGATTTAACACAAGATCAAGAATACACGCTTTCAAGTTCTACCAAAAAAATTATTTCGGATTTAAAAGATCCCGTCACCATCAAGTTGTTCATGAATAAAAATCTCCCCCCCAACATGACGAGTTTACAGCAAGGCATTTTGGATACATTGGCGGAATATGCCAATCGCTCGAATAAAAAAATTAAGATAGAACAAATTTTTCCGGATGATTCACCGCGCAATCAACAAGAAGCCGAAATGCTGGGGATTCCTCCTTTACAACTAGACGTTGTGGCAGCTGATAAACATGAAGTGATGAAAATCTACATCGGGATTGCTCTTTTTCATTTGGACAAAAAAGCTGTCATCCCTGTTGCCACCGACTTATCGCAACTGGAATACAATCTCACTTCCAGCTTGATTAAATTAAGTTCTGAAAAAATTCCTCGCGTAGGCTTAGTGACCAATGAAAATAGAAACAATTATCAAAATCTTTCTCAACTGATGGAGCGCCAATACCAAGTGGTGCCCCTTACTTTTACCTCTTTCTCTTCAAATGACAGCAACCCTCTGGATTTAGTAGTTTTGGTGGAACCTTATAATTTAACATCCGACTTCATTCATTGGTTGGACAATTCATTTAACGAAGGAATCCCCATTCTCATTTTTGCCGGCACTATCAAAGTGGACGAGCGCTTAAGCGCCCAAAATTATAAAACGGGGCTGGAAGAATGGCTATCGTCCAAGGGATTACGTCTTTCCGATCAATTAGTTATCGACCCACGCCTACATACTTATGCCGCTTTTTCAAACGGCATGATGCAATATCACGTGCCTTATCCTTTTTTTGTGAAAGTGGAAAAAGAAGGGTTGAATCAAAAACTCCCGGCTACGGCTAAGTTGGAAAGACTTGTGTTTCCTTGGACCAATGCCATTACTCTAAATACCGCTTCCCATCCTGATTGGACTTTTGAAATTTTAGCCCAAACCTCTTCGGCTTCTTTTTTAGAGGAAGGTAGCCCCAATGTAATGCCAGATGCCTTACAAAGCCAAAAAGTTGATGCTACTTCCTCCCAAATTTTAGCCGTGGATGTGCAAGCACCAAAAAATTCGGCACAGCCGAACCAAAAACCATCCCGACTTGTGGTGGTGGCTAACAATCAATTCATTAAAGATGCTACACTACGTGACTACGACTCCAACCTACTTTTGCCACTAAATCTTGCCGATAGTTTAACCATTGGCAATCAACTGATTGGCATCCGTTCGCGTGGAAAAACAGACCGGCCTATTACCATTCCTGGTGACGCGAAAGTACAAGCCATCAAATGGTTTCATATCGGTGGATTGCCCATTCTATTTGTGATCACTCTATCAGTCTTGCATGTCTGGAGAAAAAGAAAATGGGCAAGGATAAAACTCTCTGAGTATGACTAAAAAAACTACTATTCTATCCTTCATTTTAATTTTGGTGGGACTCATCGCCTTCATCATGGATCACCCTTTCCAACATCGCTTCGAACCAGAAAATATTAAACCTTTCTATCCAAACTTAGACACTCAATCGATTACCGTGATTGAAATTAATTATTTTACGCAAGGCACACGGCTAGAAAAAAAAGATCATACCTGGTTTGTGCAAGGAAGAAAAAATCCTCCTCTTCCGGATTGGGGGGAGCAAGTTGAGGCAGATGAATCTAAGGTTATGGACTTATTGTCTGCCGTCAAAGAACTGGAAATCTCCGACCCGGTTACCAGTGACCCACAAAAACAATCTGCTTTTCAGCTCATCCCCAACAGCTTAAGCGTCACCTTATGGGATAACACAGGAGAAAAAAAGGTCCGTTTCTATATCGGTAAGCAAGGCCCGGATATTTTTTCAACTTTCATTCGTGATGAAAACAGTAACGATATTTATTTAGTGGATATCGCCCTTCAAGGCATGTTGAACATTCCGTGGGAAGAGTGGAAAAAAGAAAAAAGAAATGAGTAACCCCACCTGTCCCCCCCTTATATTAAGGGGAAGGACGTTCTTCCCCCCTCTGAGAATAATTCCAAAGGGATCCCTTGAGGAGAGGGGGTTAGGGGGAGTTATAAAATTAACTACTTCACGGATTCGAAATACTCTTTCGATTTCTGCGGATCGGGCTTCATGGTTTTAGCCCCCTTGTGCCAATTGGCTGGGCAGACTTCTCCTGTTTTCTTAACAGTTTGAATGGCTTCAAGAACACGCAAGGTTTCATCTACATTGCGCCCAATACCTAAATCGTGCACCACTTCATAAGCCACATTTCCATCTGGGTCGACGATGAACAAGCCACGCAGTGCAATCCCCGCACCCAAAAGAACGCCGTAGTCAGAGGCAATTTGTTTGTTTAAATCGGCTAGCAAAGGATATTCAATTTTTCCCAAACCCCCTTGAGTACGCGGGGTGTTGATCCAAGCGAGATGAGAAAATTTAGAATCAACAGAGCAACCTAACACTTCGGCATTCAACTTTTTAAAATCACTGATGCGATCGGAAAAAGCGGTGATTTCCGTCGGGCAGACAAAAGTAAAATCGAGAGGATAGAAAAACAACACCACCCATTTTCCTTTATAGTCAGCTAATTTTACTTGTTTAAACTCTCCGCCAATCACGGCGTCTGTTGTAAATTCCGGTGCTTTCTTTTGTACAAGACTCATAATATCTCCTTTACGTCATACCGGCAGGCTTTAAGCCGGGATCCATTTTAAGTGGACTCCACCAGCTGGTCGGACCGGAGTGACAATGCTTAAGTTTTTCAGATTAAGGGGTAATTAACACACACCGAAAGGCAGTCAAGAAGGAAATCAAAATGTCCAAATAAAGTGTAATAGAGTCCGAAAAGAAGAGGTTATTTTGTGGAAATTTCTTCGGCTGTCTGACGAGTCCCACCATAGGCGGGACGAGGAGTTCCGAAGAAATTGGAGCAAAATAACCTCTTCTTTTCGGACTATCCCCAAAATCCCTAATAAATTTTTTCTACCTTAGCCCCAGGATAATATTTGGTTAAAATAGTTTTATAATTTTTACGATGATTCGCCATTTCGTAAGCCCCGTATTGACACATGCCAACACCGTGACCAAAACCATTGCCATGAATAGTCACACGACCATCGTTAGATTGACTGATGTGAAACAACAAGCTCTTAAGCTGCATGCTTCCCATCATGGAACGGAAACTATTTCCAGCCAAAACCCATTTGTTTTTTTCGTCCGCAAATTCAATGGTTTTGACATAACCAGATTTATCACGCGAAGCCACTTCAACAGATTGCAATGTATCTACATCCATTCCTCGTTTTTTCAGCAGCTTTTTTAAGTCATGCAAACTGGTCTCGATCGACCAATCGCGGAAAGGGGAAATTTTACAATAAGCATCTTTCTTCTTAGAGCTGGGACACTCTCGAGCCAAACCAGCATCTTGGGCGCCTCGTGACTTACCCCCGCAGGTGGAACTATAGTAAGCCGTTACTACATTGCCGCCTTTTTTAAGAACTTGTCCGTGCGTCTGTTCAACGATGGATCGTAGATAATCATTCTTAATGTCAGAAAGCCGAAAAACTTGATCTCCCTGATTAGGTACAACATCAAAGGCGCGGCCTGCCTTGCGAGAATCTTCCATCCGCGATAACGCGTAAGAACGCGCTGCAACCGCTTGAGCCTTTAAGGCTTCCACAGGCCAACGTCGGCTCATTTCGTTACCAATCACTCCGGCTAAATACATTTCCAAAGGCATGGCCTTAATACCCTGACGACGCCCCCCCACTAAAACACGGATCACGGGTTCCTTCGGGTCCAAATCTTTAGGCACTAAGCTAGTATCAACGCCTCCAGATTTTGAATGCCTTGATGATTTTTTAGATTTTGTAGATTTATGCTTTTTATGGTGGGACCCATGCTGGTTATGCCGGGTATTACCGGCTTCAGCCCAAGATGAAATAAAAAAGCACGCAATAAAAACAGTAAAACAAAAAGTAAAAATTTTTCGAGTCATGTAAAAAATATCATTGCGAGGAATAAAACGACGAAGCAATCCAAGGATCATCAGTTGGATCGCCACGGCCCTTCAAGCCTCGCAATGACGTTAGCGATAATGCCAAATCATAAACCATTATTCTATGAATAAGCAATCGCCATAACTGAATAAGCGATATTTTTTATCAATAGCTTGTTGATAAGCGGATAAAATAAATTCCCTGCCTGCAAATGCCGAAACCAAGATCAATAATGTCGACTGCGGCTGATGAAAATTAGTCAATAAACGGTCCACCATACGAAAAGTATAAGGGGGCGTAATAAATTTTTCTGTAACACGGTTTCCTGATTGCACTTGATCTTTTTCAAAAGCCGACTCCAAAGCACGAACCGCAGTGGTACCCACCACAGTAATTCTTCTCCCTTCCCTACGCGCGGTATTCAATCTATCCGCAACTGAAGGAATAATTTCGTAATGTTCCTGATGCATCACATGGTCTTCAACAGTTTGGGTACGCACCGGTAAAAATGTTCCTAAACCTACGTGTAAAGTCACTTTAAGAATTTCCACGCCTTTTTCTTCCAAGCGAGCCAAAATTTCCGGGTTTAAATGAAGACCAGCCGTCGGAGCCGCAACCGATCCAATTTTTCCGGCATAAATGGTTTGATAACGCTCCCGATCAAGAGCGGGATCGTCACACCGTTTAATATAAGGCGGTAAAGGTACATGGCCTATGTGTTCAAGAATGGAAAAAATATTTTTTTGATAATCCAGTCGAATGGTTCGGGTAGCACAATCCTCATTAAAATCGTCGATGATTTCCCCTGAAAGGTCTGATGAAAAAACAAAGCGGGTGCCCCGCAGCGTTTTTTTGGAAGACGTGATTAAGCATTCCCAAAGATGAGATTCTTTTTCCCGTACTAAAAAAATTTCCGCACGACCTCCGGTTTCTTTCTGCGACAACAAACGACATGGAAAAACTTTAGAATCGTTTAACACCAAAACGTCACCTGGTTTAAAAAAATCCGGAAAATGCGAAACATGGCTGTGCTCCCACGATTGTGTTGCGCGATGAAGAACCATCATGCGTGAATCTCCACGTACCG
>CAZQCI010000103.1:0-7754 GCA_964592255.1 uncultured Nitrospiraceae bacterium
AGTGAATAAAACCAACAAAAATAATACTGACGTTTGAATATAGTTTTTCATCATTCCCTTTCTATAACTCCCCCTGCCCCCTCTTACTTTAAGAGGGGAAAAGGGAAGGAAGTACCTTTAATTTTCTAACAATAGTCCGGTGAGATCGAAGCCGGAAAAATCAGCTTCGTCCGCAATGGAAGTGAGTGACGAATTTTTTACTTCCCCATCACAACCCACAACATAATCGTAACCCGCTTGAGCGGTTGACGAATCGAGGCTGAGAATATTTAAAGTATCGTTGGATAGAGCAATGTCATCCGTCCCTTGCTCGGCACAATAGACAGCATAACGACCCACGGGATAATCCTGGATGCTGATAACACTATTTTCCATACTGCCGTCGCTGGCATTAGTGTAAAAACCAACACCGGTATTGGGTGTAGTGGTGGAACCCGCATCAGCAAGAACAATACGAACACCAGAGACCGTAATATTGGAGTCTGCTGCCTCAATGCCAGTAACATGGTTGGCATTACCCAACTCAATGATCAGATTGGTTAAGCTGATGGAGGCACTCATCACCAAAATACCATCCGCATTGTTCCGAACAGCTTCGTTCACAATGGTAAAACCATCCAAGCCGGTACCGTCTGCAGTAGCAGAAGCCTTAACCGTGGCCGAAAGTGTTGAACTAGTAATCGTTGAAATAAAGGAAGATAAATCACGTGATGAAAAATCATCCGCGTAACCACCGTAATAATAAACGCCACTCATCGGTTTAAAGAAACTGGTATAAGTAAATGTTCCTTCCGACACATAAACCGATTTACCTTCTTCAGCTGCTAAACTACCAGCAGCATCCAAAGTGGCTAAAGGCATATCGATGGAGCCATCATTGCTATCACTCCCTGTAGTAGGATTAACAAATACCGCTTTAGTTTTATCGCCATCAACACCATCACAGTTATTGTCTGTACCTGTGGTATCCGGAATATCTTCTTCTGCCGGGTTAATGGAAGAAGTAGAATCATCACAATCACAGTCAGATTCAAAACCATCACTATCAGAATCCGACCCTGTTTGATCAGCAACTAAGAGGCACCCATCTTGACCGGCGGATTTGCTTCCACCAAACCAATCACTTAAACCATCATTGTCGGAATCGGCAGTTAATGGGTTGGATCCAACTTTTTCTTCCAGTATGTTTGATAACCCATCGTTGTCGGCATCGTCGTCACAAACGTCTCCAATACCATCGCCATCCGTATCTAAATTAGTAGCATCAACATCGGAATCACATAAGTCGGAATTATCCCCAACACCGTCTTCATCCGTATCCAACCATTCTGAAATTTGAGTAGGAAAGGCATCGTCAGCATCGTTGTAACCATCCCCATCCGAGTCGACACTTAACGGGTTGGTGCCAGCTGTTACTTCTGCTCCATCAAGTAAAGTATCTCCGTCGGAATCGGAATTTGATGGATCTGTACCCAAAGCATTTTCATCCGCATCACTTAAACCATCATTGTCCAAATCGTCGTCACACACATCCCCCACACCATCGTCATCCGTATCGGTTTGGTCATTGGAGTCGCCATGTAAAGGACAATTATCAGAGCCATCCAAAACTCCATCATCGTCAGAGTCCGAATCAACAGGATCCGTACCCGCCACCACTTCTTCCGTATTACTTAAGCCATCCGCATCTTGATCCACATCCGCGTTGTCACCAACACCATCTCCATCGGTATCCAACCATTCGTCCGGATCGGAAGGAAAGGCATCTTCTCCGTCAGCCACACAATCACCATCATGGTCTCCATTGTAAGGGTCTAACGAAAGATCCATTTCCGACAAATTAGGGGTTCCATCCCCATCGGCATCTTCATCTGTAGTGCAGTCAATATCATCTTCAGGAATGGACACAGAGGCACTGGAATCGTAAGCCCCAACCATCTTGGCTTCACAAAGCAACAACCATTGACCGCCATTGCTTTGAGTCATCAAGGAAGCATCGGGAGATAAATTAAGCCCCGGACACCCGGCAAAATTGGTGGAAATTTCAACATGGCCCGCACGCCTTAAAGCCGAAACATTAGGAGCCACATAAGCATCGGCCTGATAATAAACTTTTAAGCGATATTGATAGGTTTGTCCGTTTTGTAAACCAGATGCTGATACAAGATAATCCCCACGGATGTTGAGTGTCGAATCAGAAGCGGGTATCACTTCACTGACAGGGGTTTCTCCATCATCCCCTACTTTCCAAACCGAAGCCTCCACACGCAAATAATCGGTATTGAGCTTGTCTAAAGCATCCGGCATCTGCAAACGCAAACCAAGGGAGGCGACTGAGCTACTTCCTCCACCACCCCCACCACCACAGGCCGCTAATGTAAATACTGACAACAAAATGATTATCGATAAACGCAACATACATCCTCCTTGGGTTAATAAAATCCTTCCACCACATCTAGCAAAGTACCGCCTAAACTTTCTACAGAGGCATCCGGATCGCGATAGCCTGGCTGTCCAACACTCGACAAAACAAGATCCTCCCCACTCACCACTGCTTGTCCTCCACTGTTAATGGACAAGCCCGGCCGAAATGTGCGCCGATAAAGCGTGAGCGAGACTTGGCTCGACTCACCAGATTGAAGATCTTTCACTTCAAAGGAATAAGTGCCGTAATCAAATGTTTGAGGGTTAATAGAATACAGTCCGGTTTGGTTAACTGAGGTGTCTAAATAGGCGCTGTTACGAGAGGCATCGATAACGGGTGTCTCATCACCTGCGGTTAAATTTAAAACTTCTACTTGAGAAGAAGGCTCGGCAAACACTTCAAAACCCAAACGATTACCGGAAATGGCGGATTTGTCGGTGATATTAGTGAATATAGGAACCGCACTCATCGCAATACTCACACTGGTCAAAGCATTAGGCTCAATGCTTACCCCTTCCTTTTTACCACGACGAATCACCAAACCATTGGGGTTATAGGCCTCAACTAGAATAGTGCGGGAAGTCCCCACGGGAACATTTAAAATTTGCGCTTCATCAGCATCTCCATCAAATTTTTTAACAATGGGGTCTGAGATATCCTCGGCTGAAAGAGTCATTTGGTAATAGACAATTTTTCCAGGCTCAACATCCGGATTGAAAGAACGCGATCCCGTCACTGTAATCGCTAAATTTTTTCCATCTTCCACCGCAGAATGAGATCCCCCCGTTCCTCCACCACCGCCACAAGCAGAGAGAACACATAAAACAATCATAAAAAAATAATTTCTCATAAACTCCCCTTTCGGTAGTGAGTCAATTTGAAGTTTAGTAAAGAAAAAACAGTCATTCCGGTGAGCTGTTAACCGGACCCCATGGTTCCTGATATTTCTTAAATCAGGATTCAATTTTTTAACATGGACCCCGGCTTACTACTTGCCGGGGTGACGCCTGATACATCTACAAAAAATTTCAAACTGAGCCACCACCCCCCTTTCTTTTTCCTATTTCCTATCTCCTGCTCTCCTGCTCTCTATTGAAACTGTATACCTACTCCTCCCGCATCCCCACCGCTGGATGAACTTCCGGAACTTCCTCCGTTGTCATCCAGTAATAAAGCCGCTGTTGCTCCAATAGCCCCGCCCACAATTAAACCCACCACAGTATAAAAAGCCGGGGTTTGGGTAAAAGGCCGCTTCCGCCGCATCACGCGGATATCGCCTGTTTTCGGTTGAATAAATTCGGCAGGATTATTGAGAACATTTTTGCGGGCCTGGTTGTCGAGTGTGTCCGCCATTTGGGCGACAGAAGCTTTTTTATTTTTAAGATAATCGCTTAAAGGCACTGCAACAGGATTATAAGCCGCTTTAAGAAGAGTATCGATCGTTCGTGCCACAACAACAGGTTGCCCATTTTTTGTTTCGGAAGAAACCAAAACTACCTTGTCCACTTTAAGAGTTTCCCCAATTTTGGTGGCCATTTTAATTTCACTTTCAATCACTTCATCCGTTTTTACCGGAACCCCTAAATCTTTAACGGAACGCTTGGCCCCCTCCACCCAATTAAGTTTTTTATTAATAAACTGCGTCGTATTGGCCGTAACCGTAACGGGAAAACTTGTCGTTTGATAATGACTTCCTTCAATAGTCACCAAATAACTGGCTTCAGGTAGATCTTTAAGAACTAAAGGGCTCACTCCTTTTTTAATACCATTCAGATAAATGGTTTCTGCTGGAGGATCGGTTTTAATATCGAGAGAACCGGCATGACGCTCCAACAATTCAGCCCGTGTTTTTTTAAACACACCTAAAGAACGTCCATTGATAGGTAGCCCTTCCATGGATAGGTGCGGATTAATTTTTAACACTTCTTCGAAAACTGCCTTCGATTCGTCATATCGTTTCTCTTCCTTCAAAATCATCACTTTGGTTAGCAAGGCATCAATTAACAGGGCCCCATCTTCACGATTAGCGCGCAAGGAAGCGATCGCAGAGTTAACTGTCACTTCGGCTTCATGATATTGACGATCAAACCAATGCGTTTTAGCCAAACCCAAGTAACGCTCTGCACTAGTTAAATGCGAATTATCGCTGACATAATCCGCATGATAATTCACCAAAGCCTGGACCTGCGCTTTATCAACAACATGAAAGTAAGGGATTTGTTGTAAACGAGTACGGATAGAATCCGCCGTTTCCTCAACCCAAACCCGGTCTTTTTCAGAAGAAGGATAAGAAATAACGGCTACAGAGGCCTGTTGAGGATCAAACAACTCTTTCGGCGCGCACCACAAAACCGATTCGACCGAAAAGAAAACCATCCAAGCCGCCAAGAAAAAACTAAATTGTCGCCAAACATTTTTTTTCATTTTGTCCCCTTAAGAGCATTTTCTGTGCCAGACTTTTTTAGAACTATTTTTATTTCAAAAAACGTCCAGATCAGTTGCAGACAAACACAACAAAACACCTGTTTTAAAAAAACTTTTTCAAATCCAAATAAAAATTAAATATTTTTTTAAAAAAACTTAAGAAAAAACCTAGGAAGGCATAAGGTGATCGACCGTCCGATTTTCGGACGATATGAGTTCGACAATCGGTCGATTCCAAAATGATTTTTGGAAACCAAACAACAGAGATTTTTTTGTGAACGGATTTTTCTACCCTTACTCCCTCTATACTTTCCCCTAGTAAAGGCGTTCACTGATGTCAAAAAAAATTAAAAATAAAACTAACGCGCTGCATTAGGCATATTTATTGCTTCACACATTGACAAGGACGTTCACTTTTTTTATGACCATAACTCATCTCAATAGAAAGGATGACACTCTTATGCGTATTTTTTCTTTCCTCTTACCTTTCATTCTCTTTTTTATTTCCTGCACCACCTGTAAATTACCCCCAAACCATGCCACACCCTCTTCTACACCCAACTTGGCACCCATATATTTTGATCTCGGTAGCGACGTGCCTTTGCAGCCGGAAGTAATTCAAAAAAATGCAGCATGGTTAAAAGCCAATCCACAAAAAGTAGTTGTCCTAGAAGGAAATTGTGACGAGTTAGGCAACTCCGAATTTAATTTAAAATTAGGTGACCGCCGAGCCCGCGCAGTCATGAAAGCACTCATGGACGAAGGGGTTAACGAAAGCCAAGTTATTTTAATAAGCTATGGAAAAGAAAAACCGATAATTAAAACCGGATCCGAAAAAGAAAGGGCGCGTAATCGCCGAGTAGATTTTATTTTGAGATAAAATAATGCTCCGTCTTTTTTTCTTGATGCTTTTGGTTTGTGTTAATTCATCCGCCTGGGCTGATGCCACAGTACTCTCCCTTCCTTTTGCAGGAACCAATACAACACTCACTCAAAATACATTGGAAGAATTAACCCTTCGACTCAATAGAATGGGCAAAAAAATAACCATGGAAAAAAGCCCTACTGCTTTCTTGCCTCAAAAACGCGGTAATCCTGTTTTGGCACCCGCCCTCAAAAAAGCCGGAAACTTGCAGCTTAACTTTAATTATCAACAAGCCATCGATGTTCTCAACCAAGCCTTAAAAGATTTTGAGAGCAACAAACCTTCCTTGGCAGAATTACAAAAATTGGCCGATGTGCATCTTTTTTTAGCGTATTTGTATAAAAATCTAGGCAACAATAATTTGATGAAACAAGAAATGGAAACGGCTGTACGCTTTAACCCTTCACTCACCCCGGATGAACTACTATTTCCTCCTTCTCTTGCTTCTTTAGTGGAACAGGCTAAAGACCACATTTGGTCCCAAGGGCATTTTGGAAAAATTATGATCGAATCAACTCCTAGCGATGCGGACATTTTCATCAACGGAGCCTACAAAGGCAAAACGCCCCTTCGCCTGGATCGCTACCCGGTGGGGGAACATCATTTTTTAGCACGATGGGAGGATCACGAAGATTACAAAAAAATCACCCTGCGCGAAGGAGACAATTCTACTCTTCTGCTCCATGTGGACAATACAGCTCCCTCTTCTCAATTCTCCCTAAGCGCCAGCTCAAAAAAAATCCGTAGTTTTTTAGAAAGCCATGCTCAAGCCAACATCAACGAGATCATCGGCTTATCCCTAATCGATCAAGGAGATAAAACCCAAATTACATTAGCCCACCTTCTTAACGACCGTATTAAATACGATAAGTGGATAACCTCCTCAACAATAAGCACCAAAGATATTGCTGAGGAGATTCTCGATAAGCTCAAGGAGTGAAAAAACTTGAGATATCAAATTAACTTCTCAAGTTATATTATGATGAAAATTTTAATTCCCAAAGACCGCATTGAAAAATTCATCTATCTGATCCGAGGGGACAAAGTAATGCTGGATAAGGACTTGGCAGAGTTATATGAAGTCGAAACAAAAGCCATTAATCGTGCCGTGAAACGCAACCAAGAGAGGTTCCCAGAAGATTTTAGCTTTCAACTAACAGCAGAAGAAAACGAATCTCTAAGGTGCCAATTTGGCACCTTAAACAAAAGCCGTGGAAAACATAGCAAATATCTTCCATTCGTTTTTACCGAGCAAGGAGTCGCCATGCTCTCCAGTGTCTTAAAAAGCAAACGCGCTATTATGGTCTTGGATTTCGCAATCATCATTAATACTTAAAAAGCTTAAAAAATTAGCAACTTCCCGTCATTCCTGCCGATACAATTTTTATGTCCGGAAATTCCTTAGATCTGAACACCGTCGCTCCTTATTACAATACGAGGGATCTAGCCCCTTATTTTGAACTGTTAAAGGAACACTTTGCGGCACTCGACAGTAACGGCAACCCCATGGACTTAACAGAGGAAGAAGCCACAGCTATGCAGTATTGGGCTGCTCCTGTTTCCAAAAAGGACCTTGACGCCGGCACAACAGGCTTAGGCGCTGATATCGCCGCAAAAGCAGCAGAAGCCGCCTCCAAACAAAACAACACAGGTTTTCAACCGATGAATAATTGGGAGGAAGTTAAAAAGGCTTTTGATGACCTCACTTCAAATATCTCTCTTGAATATCATACCATCGATACAGGCCCTCTAGAGTGTATTGGGTATTCAAAAGATTCTTCTTACGAAACACCGCGCGAGCAAGGCATGAGTCTTTCATTGCAAGATTTAACCGCTTCATCCTCCAACAATTGCTGGATCGACAAACTAAAGTATTTTTTCTCGGTCTTATACAAAGGACCTTTTGAGGACGCCTCAAAAGTTGTGGCTAATCAAATAGTAGGAGTCCATCCCGATTTGTTCATGTACGCCAAAACCGAC
>CAZQCI010000104.1:0-1656 GCA_964592255.1 uncultured Nitrospiraceae bacterium
ATGGCACGTGCCACCAATTCCTTACCAGTTCCCGATTCACCCAAAACTAGAACATTGGAATCACTGTCGGCCACTTGACGGACTAAACGCAACACTTCGTTAACTTCATCACTTGCACCAATAATATTTTCAAAACCATAACGAGTTTTGACTTGGCGTTGCAAAATTTTATTTTGTTCCTGAAGACGGGTATGCTCTAAAGCCATGGCAATGATGTGGCTGACATCATCTAATTCGAAAGGTTTAGTAATGTAGTGAAACGCTCCAGCTTTCATCGCTTCGACTGCCGTGGCAATAGAACCATAACCTGTCATCACAATGCAATTAAGAGCGGGGTTCAGCTTTTTCAATTCTTTAATTAGCTCGATACCCGTGGTATTGGGCAAATTAAGATCCGTAAGAAGAAGATCAAAAGTTCTTTCTTTGCTTTTTTCAATAGCCTCTGCACCATCGCTTGCTGAATCCACATCATAACCTTCACGGGTTAAATGCTTAACCAGCGCCTTAACGATCACAGCCTCATCATCAACTACCAAAATCCGTGCTTGCATGACTTACCTCCTCGAAAGGCTCTAGAAAGTGAGCTTATGGCACACCCCCCAACACCCCGCTTAGACACCAGGTTGATGCCTGGCCTGCTTTATGCAGATACCACCTATTCGCACTTAAACAGGCAATACGAACTAACCAACACCCTTTTTGTTTCTATGTTACTACTTAACATCTTAAAAAAATCTAAGCCGCCTTGGCTTCTAGCGCATTGAAGGCAAGGGTAAACGTTGTCCCTTTTCCTTCCTGGCTATAAACTTCAATAGTCGCTTCATGTTCTCGAATAATACCGTAACTAATGGAAAGGCCCAGGCCTGTACCTTGGCCATGTTCCTTAGTTGTAAAATAAGGATCAAAAATTTTATCTAAATTTTCCTTCTTAATGCCCACGCCCGTATCCTGAATTTTGGCAATCACTCTGTGTGATTTTGGAATAAAGGTCGTCTCCAAGGTTAAGGTGCCCCCTTCTTTCATAGCATGATAGGCATTGGTCATAAGGTTTAAAAAAACCTGCTGTAGTTTGTGACTATCTCCCAAAATTAAGGGAAGGTTTTCAGCCAAAGAACAAACCATAGTCACCCCACTGGACTTTGATTGTACCTGAACCAAGGGAATCACCTTATTGATGACATCATTAAGCTGCAACGGCACCTTTTTTTGATCCCTGTTTTGTCGGGAAAAATCGAGAAGGTTTTGGACAATGCCTTTACATCTTAAAGTGGCTGACTCAATTTCTTTTAAATCGGCATAACTGGGATGCGTATCACCCAACTCTTTCATCACAAGTTGAGTAAAAGCCAAAATACCTCCCAGCGGATTATTTATTTCGTGAGCCACACCACCAGCCAATGTTCCAATAGCAGCCATTTTGCCACTATGGGCCAGCTTGTGTTGTAATTCCCTTTCTTCCGTCACATCACGATAATGTAAAACCGACTGTCCTTTATCCAATTCTGTTTTAAGAGGATAAGAACTTACATGATATTGTCGACCGGTTTTTTGAAAGCGATCCAATTCTACAGAACGGACCCGTTTGGTTTTTAAACTTGAATCAAGGGGGCATTGACGACAAGGAGCTGAACCCCCAGCCAAAGTTTCGTAACAACG
>CAZQCI010000104.1:1666-2317 GCA_964592255.1 uncultured Nitrospiraceae bacterium
CGCGGGCAGCAGCTAAGTTTGCCCGTTCAATCATATAGTCGGCAGAAATAATCACAACAGGATCGGTGATCGCATCAAACGTAGCTTCCCACATGTATTTCCCACGGGAAATCGTTTCGACCAGATCCGTTAGTTCCTTAATAATTTTATCTTTTTCTTGAAGCGTATGGGCCGGAGAGAAAGAAAACACGGGTAAGTTGCCTTGCCTCAAAATTCCATGAGGCAAAGTTAGACCCTGACCTTGTTCCCTTTTCCCTGTTTCTTTCATTACCCCTACCTCTTGGACAAGTTATAAAAAAATCAAAACTCCTGTTTTTTTTAACCGTTAAAAGGACGGGTTAAATTTTACCGGGTCTGCCGTCAAAAGTCACGACAAAAAAACCGGCACTAAAATACAGGGTATGACTTCCCCTTCTACTTGTCGGTAGGGCCTGAAAGACAAGAGAGGGCCAAGGGGAGGAAAAAAACTAATCGTCTTCAAATAAGGATTCCACATCAAACTCGATATCTTCTTCATCACGACCTTCGGCTAAAGCCAGTTCTTTGATGAGAAGTAGGCGGGCGGTATCGAGCATTTTGCGTTCCCCAAAAGAAAGTTCCTTTTCGAGCTTTAAAAGAGACAAATCACGATAGACTTCGGCAATTTCATAA
>CAZQCI010000104.1:2327-7652 GCA_964592255.1 uncultured Nitrospiraceae bacterium
AACCGAGCCCGTTTTGATTTTGTCCATGTATTCGCGATAACGGCGGTTCCATGTTTGATTGTCGAACAACACATCTTTTTCTTTAAGAATCGCGTAAACCGCTTTCACTTCATTTTCAGAAATAATTTCACGAAGCCCCACAGCATTAACGTTACCCGTGGGAACCATAATTTTCATGCCGCTATCGATAATCTGAAGCACATAAAAAAGTTGTTTGGATCCTGAAATTTCGCGCGACTCAATTCCGGTCACTTCTCCTACGCCATGCGCCGGATAAACAGCCATATCCCCAACCTTAAAAGGAAGACTGGGTGTTCTACGTTGCTGATTTCCGGATTGTCTAGGATTTGACATGAAACCTCCTCAAAATTTATAAAATTATACAAAACACATTAAAATGCCCAAAAAAGCGTTCAAAAAAAATCTAAAATTGAACTGAAACCCCCAACGGTTCCAACTTTTGATGAGAATGTGAGGCCTTCTATACCACGAAGACTCCCCCGGGTCAACGCTGTTAACGCATTGTCCCATGAATTTTAAAGGCGCAACTTAACCTTTTAAATTCATTCATAAAAAATATGTCCGTTTCACTTCTATTATCGGCAAATCGCCAAAAATGTTGCCTGAAAAAAGACTTAAATTGTTTTTTTTCAGGACTTTCTCAAAACATTTTCACGGCTGATAGATACCAGCCGTGAAAATTGTTTTAGAGAAAAAATTTTATTGCTTGGCGCTTGCTCCTTGACCTGCCACCACCGCACCCAATCCCTGTGCTGGAGTTGGCGTTGTTGTAACTCCAGATGTAGGGGCTGGCTCTACAGGAGCGGCTTCTGCCGGAGCTGGGGCTACTGGCGCAGCAGGAGCCGAAGCAGCAGAGGTATTTTCTACCTTAGGCGCCTCACACCATACGTTAAACTCTTTACAAGTCCATTCTGTAATCATATTACTCATAATTACCTCCTTAAGGTATTAAGTTGAAAAAAACTGCCTGACCCTTTGATAGCTTTTAAATTCTTTTTGATATCGATGAGCAAAACTGGCATCTTGCCACATCATGGAAGCATAGACACAGGCTTCGTCCACTTCCTGCCATTTCAATTCCTTCGGCAGATGATAACGCTCGCAAAATTCCTGAAATAAATTTTCAACTTTTTGGGCAAATTCTGTATTATCCGACCCTCCCATATTATGAAAATCTTCAGACAAATGCTGCATGGTCAGAATAAAAGCCCAAAATTGATCTGGGCCGGATAACTGCTCTAGCGGCACCTCTCTTTTAACGATTCTTCCTTGAGTTAAAGCATAATTTTTCCGCAAAGTGCAAGCTGTTTCAAAGCTAGCCATAAGTAATAATCCAATATCGGAAGTCGGTTGGTACCCTGCAGCCAATGTTATTGTAACATCATGATTTTCTTTATTTTTATCATCTACTTTGACATCAACTAAAGGAGGTTGAGTAGAGTCAACTTCTAAGTTTTTATGCCACCCAGGACGATTGGAATAATCCCCTGCACCCAGATGAATGGAACCAAAACGTTTTAGAAAATTATCGGACGAAAAACGACCATTTAATGAATTTTCCACGATCTGTAATGGAACCAAGGCCCAATTAATTTGGGAATTATAAGTCAAAGCAGAAGAACGCTTTAACGCTTGTTGAGACGAAATAAGATCGAACTGTGGGTCAACACTTGTGGAAAGCCCATCCCCATCGGGATCACGGTACGGCAAAGTCTTTTTCTGGTCAGGAAAAAGATAAATATCGGGATTAGTAAAGAAAGACTTATGCTCATCATCATGGACACGCGCCCGAATTTGACTCCAATTGTTACGATGTTCCACACCCAGAATAAGGGCATCTAAAGCAATAATCGTTTCTTGAGCGGTAGTGATACTGTTGGTCCCCACCATCTGGGCTTGAGGCATGTAACGGGAAACTAAAGGACCCAAAACAGGCCAACTAGTGCATACTCCATTATAAATAATAGGAGCATTAGAGAATGATCCATTGTCATCAAGAAGATTTTCGGATGTCATCATACGGGCCAAGGCCGTGGCGCTTTCAGTATGACCAATAATACCAACCATGTCGGTTTGACCGGTTTGGGCTCTTTTAAACGCCAAAGCCACTTCAGGGCCGGCAGTCATTATCTTAAACCGCATGGTCACGCCGTGAACGACATCATATTTTTCAAAGAGAAAGATATCCGGCTGATCGGAAGGAATTTGATGATAATGCCGATACAAAAGCAATTTCTTCAAAGCCTCAAAGAAGTAACCGCGCACACCGCTGACAACATTACCGATGAAAAGTTCACCATAAAAAACTTTTTTGCCTTTAGGAAAAAGATAGGCGTAGTCTGGGCTTGCCGGCAAAACACGTTTGTCTCCCGCTATCAGCACCTGCTCTATTCTCTCTTTTTTAACGGAATCCACTTTGGCAAAATCGGCATCCGCCTTTTCTCTTCTTTTTGAAAACTCAAAATAGAAAGCCTGCCCAAGACGACCAGCCTGAGCCGCTAAAGCAAATAAATGTTCTGTATGTTCTAAAGAAAGTTTTCCTTTTAAAAAACGGTCTGTCAAAACAACAACCGCTTGGGATCTTAAATTTTCTAAATCCACCATTTCTTCCGGACTTAAACGGGATCGGCTTTCAAGCCAGGCTATTATTTGAACATCTTGAAAACTAGGATCAGGTTTAGCTTTTAGTTCCGCCAGCATCTCTTTTTGTTTAAGAGAAAGATTCAAATCACAACAGGCAAAACGATGGGGGGCTTCCAAAAGATCAAAAAGAACAGAATCAACAAGATTATTGGTTTCGGGATGGTCTTGCTTATAAAATAAATCCCGATCTTCCAATAAATCTTGCAAATCTTCAAAAGAGCCTTCATGACGCAATAAAGTTGCAAGATGATTCCACACCTCCGGACTTAAACCTAAACCATATAAAGTATCGAGCCGATCGAGTACGGCATGCACTCGGCATTTTCGGAGATCCGAAAAAGGAGTGCATAACCATTGGGGAATCTGGCCAACCAATTGAGACTTGATGGAATCGGGCAGAGTTGGATCATCCACCCAGCTCACAATTATATCTATATGTAAATCGGCATCATCTAAAGTAGGAAGAGTGGCTATAAAAAGATCTTGAATATTCTGACTACAAGGAGAAACAGCCGGTAGATAGTGCCGCAATTGATTTAAAATATTGAGGATGAGAGAGCGCTCGTGTCTCAATGCTGGATGATGCAACAAGCTTACAAATGGTTGATAACATTTTTCATAAAATGAGATCCCCGTATTTTCTGTAAGAGACACCCATGTAAAAACACTTTCAAAAAAATCACTGAGCAAAAACCAAACAACATCCGGTGGATTGTTTGAAAGGATTTCAAAAGCCCGTGGGACAGAATTATTTTCAAAAGTTAACCCCCCTATTTTCTGACGTTGATCTCCTTCCCAAAAATGGGGAAAGCGCCCATGGGCTACGTAAAAAACATATTCTTTAAGAGACATGAAATTCAGACAACGGGCATCAAATTTTTTCAAAAATTCCTTCCAGGAAAGACCAAGACTTTCGGCATACACCATACTTTCTATCAAATCTTTCGAGGAAAGATCATCACTCAAAAGCTTTAACGTGGCCCAGTATTCTTCAGGAGTCACCTGCAAAGGAGCCCTTAAAAATGGAAGTATCCAACGGGACATTAGAGAAGATTCTCGATCTGGATTTAAATCCTCCAGAGATGAAAAAAAACCATCATGCGCGGCTAAAAAAATCAGATCAAAAAAATCATCCTTTTTTCCATCAGGAACCGATTTAAAAGAACACAACAAAGGGGCCGCTACTGAATCTGGATTGTTTAAATTCAAGTCTTCAACAGTTTGGATCCAATGTTGATCAACAGCCAATACAACCAAGTTATAGAAAGAACCTATTTCTTCCAACGACAAATGAGAAACCAAATCCGAAAAAGGGGGTTTCAGCAAATCTGAAAGTGTCAAATGGAAAAAATCTAGATCCTGCTGTTTAAACTGAGCTGCAAAAATAATATTTTTTTTCAGATTATCTGATGAGTCAGAAAAAACCTGTTGCCTTAAACGCGCAACAACTGACCCAGCTTGGTTCATATCAAAATCAGTAGCTGGCAATTCCAACAAATTGGGCTCCATCAACAACAAAAAACAAATTTTTGAAAAATCTTCTGGAGATAATTGATTTCTTAAAACTTCTAATGCTTTTATTCTTTCGGGATTTATCTGATTATTTCCTTGGGAATCTACTGTTATGCTCAAAATTTTTATCAGCAAAAAACGGCCATCATAATAATAGTTCTCCCACAAAATATTCTTGTCACTTTCAGGAATATAACAAATGGTTTTAGCTAAGGAGAGTTCCAGTTCTCTTATTTGTTGCAAAGACAAAGCTTTATTTTCTGACAATGCCTTTCTCAAGTCTTGAAAATAATCAAAAGCAGTTCCAAGGATAGAAACCAGTTTATTTTCGTGATCAAAAAACTCTGTATAAGGCTCTGAAGCCTCCTGAACATGTTTTTGACCCACCTCAGAGACCATATAATCAAAAACAGAAAACGCCTTTTCCCCAAGTGATCTAACTTGAGAGGCCAAAACGAGTGTATTCTCCCAATATAAATTCAGCGGATTCAGGCCAACTACAGCATCATCCGAAAGGGGTGGATTAAATAAACGATGAAAAATTCTTTTGTCGGGATCTTTATAAAATTCTCCTGTCATGAAATTGAAAAAAGGAATTGTTGCAGCTCCCAAAAGAGACACCAGAGCTTTGATTTTTTTTCCATAATCTCCCGAAAGAAGGTCAGGTAAATTTTCAGAAGACGTTTTCTGCAGAAAAGGAATGCCAAATAACGTAGGGGGCTCATCTAAATGAGTCGAATTTTCCCATGTATAATATTGTACCTGCTCATCCGTCACTTTTCCAAAAATACCTTCAAGAACAGAATCCACAGGGTTGCCAAGCCATGCTGAAACAGCTCCTTGCCACACGGACCATGTTTGAAGAGGCAACGAAAAATGAGAGTCTTTTATCTGATAAGTCTGATAAAAATTCAAAGTGACATTTAAAGCCGACCAATTGTGTTGAGACAAAGCCCATTGACAGGCCGCTTTTAAATCTTCATCATTTCTCGGTTGATAAAAATCTAAAAAAGAAAAGAAAATAGTAACCTGTTTAGGAGTCAACTGTAATACCTGTCCAACAACATCTCCCAATTTTTCAAAAAAAGTGTCAAAGTCAGGAACATATTTATTCCCAATCCATAGCCACACACCGACATAAGCAATATT
>CAZQCI010000105.1:0-7650 GCA_964592255.1 uncultured Nitrospiraceae bacterium
AATCCATTTTTGTTTTGGCCAATTGAAGCGGGGTCAAATTCAGTAGCAATGACGTTGCCGACATCATGAGAAGTGCTTCAATTGGGCTGAGCCAGCCCAGAGTAGTGAGGGTTAAGCCGGTGACCGTGTGGAGCAAACCTAAACTTACATTCAACTTAATGATGCGACTGGCTTTACGAGCAATATGAAGGAGGCTTGTGATTGAAGTCAGCTTTTTTCCAAAAATCAAGGCCCCGGAAGATTCCACTAATTTTTCTGTTCCGGAATTAAATATAATCCCTACATCGGCTTGGGCGAGCAAATTGGGGTCGTCCCCGGCGGTTCCTACATAACCCACGCATCCAGAACCAGCTTCTTCTTGTGCTTTTTTAATCTTGTTTATTTTTTCTTCCGGAAGACAACGTGTATAAATTTTGTCCAAACCTTGGGTATGACTTAGGTGCGACATCATTTCTTCGTGATCGCCGGTGACAAGAATCGGTTTGACATGCAGGTGTTTTAATTCTGTAAGCATCGGCTTAATATCCGGTCGTAACATGTCTGAAAAACTCATCACGCCTGAAACTTGTCTGTTCCATCCACAAAGAATAACGGTTTCGCCCATGGCTTCCAGCATGTCTACTTTTTCACGCATAGAGGAAGAAATCTGCATCTGAAAACGTCGTAAGAAGCGCATATTACCCATGGCAGCAAAGGATTCTGGGGCGCCGCGAGGGCAAATGGTGCCACACACACCTAAGCCACGGTGGATTTTTGCATCTTTAATTTCGTGCTTGGGAATTTCTAAGTACCATGGATGTGTTTTAATTCCTTGAGCTGAAGGATGTTGGGAGTGCTGGCTTAAAGAAAAGAATGTGGAGAGTACATTGCCTTGGTTGAAACCGTGCTCCATGAAAAATTGTGAATAAACAAAATCGCCTTTGGTGATGGTGCCCGTTTTATCAAAAAAGAGAGTTTTGAGTTTAGCCAGCTTAAAAAGAAAGTCCCCGGAGCGGAGGAATACTCCATTTTGAAAGGTACGTCCCATGCCGTAGTTAATGCCCATGGGTACAGCCCGAACTAAGGATGAAAAAACCGGAACAATCAGAACTGCCAGGCTGGGAGTGATAAAAAGGCGCCCATCGACTTTCCAAAAATAAATAGGCAGACAAATGGCAATTAACAAAGAAAAAGGAATGAGTATCCCCATGAGACGGTCGATGTTTTTTTGTATTTTCATCGGTTCGGAGCGAGATTTATCCAAGTGTCGAATAAGGCGTTCTAAAAAATTTTCCTGGGGGGATTCTTGCACTTCAATTAAAATGACGCCGTCTTGATTGACTGACCCTGCTAGAACAACATCGCCTTTCGACTTGAATAAGGGATTTTCATTTGCCGTCAATTTAGATTCATCCACGCGCGTGGTTCCTTTGATAATTAACCCATCACACGGAATGGATTCTCCAGGGGATACTTTGAAAACATCTCCTTTTTTAAGCTCTTCCACCCGTACGGTGGATTCTGTTTTTCCTTTTACAAGCCGTGCGCTCTGCATTTTAAGAGATAGAACTTGATGAAGATCTTGTAGTGATTTTCTGCGGCAGCGCGCTTCACCATAGTAGACAATAGGAAGTAGAATTAATGCCAGTGAGATAAAGTTAAAATAAAAAATCTGTCCGTTTGTGATACTGGACCAGATGGAAAACCCATAAGCGGTACTTAAAGCCACGACACTGAGAGTTTCAGGTGCTAAACGCCATTTCTTCAGCATGAGGAAAACTTGTTTGAATAATGGAGGGGC
Organism: uncultured Nitrospiraceae bacterium; assembly: GCA_964592255.1. GTDB lineage: Bacteria > UBA10199 > UBA10199 > UBA10199 > SBBF01 > CAZQCI01. Next base: position 1,781 of record CAZQCI010000105.1, read on the forward strand.
CAGTAAAATAACAGGGACTGTTAATAAAATGAGCTGGATAATAGGCAGAAAGGGAACATTTTTTAAAAAGGGTTGTAATACCGACAACACAAAAGTGGCAAAGGCAGAACCTAATCCAATTATCAAACGCCGAGACTCTTGGTTTGTTTCTGCTAAGCGGCAGCCATAACTGCAGTAGTGGTCTGCGGGTCCTGTAGTAAAAAAGGGCAGATGACAGTAGAGACAAAACCTATTGTGAGACGAGTCTAATGACATAAAGGGTATGAACTATAATAAAAACAAAGGGATAAAGGCTAGAAATATTTACATATTTTGTCGCCAATAGGGAATGACGAACTAAGATTGCCGGTTTATAGGAATGATCTGTTGCAGAATGCGAAAAGCCAGCTTTGTTTTATCTGCCTGAGGCAGGGGGGTTATTTTTCCTTCTTTTGATAAAAGAGTCACTTTGTTTTGTGTTGCCCCAAAGCCTATCCCTTTTTGGGCCACGTTATTGAGCACAATCCAGTCACATTTTTTTTCAATCAGTTTCTTTTTGGCATGCGCTAACGGTTGATGCGTTTCTGCGGCAAAACCAATAAGTATCTGATCTTTTCTTTTTTTATGTCCAAGCTCTTTGAGAATGTCAGGGTTTTTCACCAACGTGAGCGTCATTCGATTCTTTGTTTTTTTAATTTTCTTTTTTTCAATTTTTGCCATCCGATAATCAGCCACCGCCGCAGTCTTGATGATAACATCCGCTTGTTTATGCCACTTCATCACGGCTTTGTGCATATCCAGCGCTGTGCTGACTAAAATGGTTTTTATTCCCTTAGGAGGTGAAAGGTGGGTAGGTCCGCTGATAAGAATGACTTGATAGCCTCGCTTTTTAGCCGCCTCTGCCAAAGCATAACCCATTTTTCCCGAAGAACGATTGGAAATATAACGTACCGGATCGATGGGTTCCTGCGTGGGTCCGGCCGTGATGAGAAGGGTGGGGCGGTTCATGAGATTGGGTGCGTCATTCCCGCGTAGGCGGGAATCCAGTTTTTGAAAGTGTTTCTGGATCCCCGCCTACGCGGGAATGACCAACTTTATTTGTTCGACAATTTTTTGGGGATCACTCAAGCGGCCTAATCCATTCCAACCGCAAGCTAAATCCCCGCTTTCGGGTCCGATAAAATGTACGCCGCGATTTTTAAGTTTTTGAATATTTTCCTGAGTGACGGCGTTTTGATACATATTCACGTTCATCGCCGGTGCCATCAGTAAAGGCGCACGGGTGACCAGAAGAAGGGTGGATAACAGATCATCACACAACCCATGTGCGGCTTTGGCTATAAAATCGGCGGTGGCCGGTGCGATGACAATCAGGTCAGCTTCATCCGCCAGTTGGATATGTCCCATTTCAGATTCTTGAGTGAGATCAAAAATATCCGTTCCCACCGGATGATTGGATAGCGCTTGAAAGGTGAGGGGAGTGACAAAACGTGTGGCGCCTTGCGTCATAACCACCTTAACTTGGGCCCCCTCTGTTACGAGCAGTCGGACCAGCTCGCAGCTTTTATAAGCGGCTATTCCGGCAGTGACCCCCACAACGACCTTTTTCCCTGATAAAGACGTTTTCTTCATGTTAAAAACCATGTTAATATCATTACGTGCCATCTGGAAAGCAAAAAGACGTCCCTTTTACTTTTCAAGAACGGCTTTTGATTGTCTGCCTGTTCATTGCCCTCTTTTACATTGTTTATTTCGTTATAGGTCATGCTCCTATAAAAAAAGGGATTTTTTATTCGGTGCAATTGGATGGCGAAGAGGAGATTCCTTTTATCCCTTTAAGTGTTTTTATTTATGCTGCGATTTATGTCATTCCCATCGCAGTTTTTTTTGTATTGGAAACACGGGAGGCTGTGTTTTCTTGCATTAAAGCATTTGCGGCTACCTTATTATTTCACGGATTAATTTGGTTTTATTTTCCGGTACAAATGGAGCTAAGGCCGCATCATTTGCCCTTGATGTCGGATTGGTTGAAGGCGTTTATTCTTTTTCTTTTCCGAATGGATTTTCCTCCGGTGAATTGTTTTCCTTCCCTTCATGTGACGTATGCATTTTTAACTTATTTTGCCGTTAAAAGGTATCGCCCGCACTTGCGATTCTTCTTTTTGGTTTTAGCAATTTTAGTGGCTATTTCTACGCTGACATTTAAGCAACATTATTTGGCGGACGTTGCTTCTGGTTTTGTGGTTTCGCTGATTGGGAATGCTATTTTTTTGCAGAAGAAAAAAGTGTTAGCTTAATTTTCCAACGGCTTCTTCAATTCGATCCAGCCCTTTTTTGATGTTGTCCATCGACGTGGCATACGAAAGCCGCATAAAGCCTTCCGTTCCAAACCCTTCACCGGAAACAACGGCTACCTTAAATTCTTCCAATAAATAATTGGCGAAATCGGCAGAGGTTTTAAGCGTTAAGCCTTTCGGTGTTTTTTTGCCGAACAATTGGCTTACGTTTGGAAAAACATAAAAAGCACCTTCGGGTTTAAGGCAGGAAATTCCAGGGATTTTGTTGAAACGTTCCACTATATAGTTGCGGCGTTTTTTAAACTCTTCCACCCAACCCAAAAGAAAATCCTGATTGGCGCGGTAAGCTTCCACACACGCTTTTTGGGTGATGGATGAAATATTGGAAGTGACTTGCCCTTGTATTTTACTCATAGCCGCAATGACTTCTTTGGGGCCGGCCGCAAAACCCATACGCCAGCCGGTCATGGAGAACACTTTTGAAGCTCCATTGACGATGAGGGTCAGTTTTTTAATGTCTTCCCCTAGTGAGGCGATGCTGACTTGTTTAAAACCATCGTAAACAAGTTTTTCGTAAATTTCATCGGAGACACAGATGATGTTGTTCTTCACTAAAACATCCGCCAGCTTTCGCAACTCTTCTGGAGTGTAAGCCGAACCTGTGGGGTTGGAAGGAGAGTTTAAGATGAAGGCTTTTGTTTTAGGAGTAATGGCTTTTTCTAATTGTTCCGGCAAAATTTTAAATCCGTTTTTATCGCTCGTTTCGACAATGACCGGCTTGGCATCGTTAAGGATCACTTGATCCGGGTAGCTAACCCAGTAAGGTGCTGGGATAATAACTTCATCACCGGCTTCATATAAGGCTTGGGCCACGTTATAGAGAGAGTGTTTGCCTCCGGCAGAAACTAAAATTTCATCGCGCGTATAGGTGAGGCTGTTGTCTTTTTTCAGTTTGTCGATCAGGGCATCTTTTAGCTCATCAATGCCACCCACAGCTGTATACTTGGTAAAACCTGATTGAATAGCTTTGATGGCGGCATTTTTGATGTGGTCTGGTGTATCGAAGTCGGGCTCTCCGGCACCGAAACCAATGACATCTACTCCCTGAGCCTTGAGAGCCTTAGCTTTGGCATCGATAGCTAAAGTGGGTGACGGTTTTATTTTTTGAACGCGCTGGCTAAGTTTCATTGCATTTTCTCCTTTAGTTTCTTTTCGACATAGGGGTGGATCATGCCTTTTCCGGATCCGCCAAAACTTAATACTTCTTTAATGATAGACGAACTGATGTGTGAAAAACGGCCTTCTGTCATCATAAATACGGTTTCGATGTCGGGATACATGATGCGGTTGGCCAGGGACATTTGCAGCTCGTATTCGTAATCGGCTACAGTCCTTAAACCCCGAAGAACAGTGTGAATTTTTCTCCCGCGACAGTATTCTACCAGTAATCCGCTAAATGAAACGACCTCCACATTTTTTCTTTTTCCAAGAATTTTTTTGAAGAGGGCAACTCGTTCTTCAGGTGTAAAAATGGTCTTTTTCGATGTATTCGTGGCTACCGCAACAACGATTTTATCAAAAACCTCCAAGCCACGTTCAATAATGTTGATATGACCGTCAGTAGGGGGGTCGAAGGAACCGGGGCATAAGGCGATTTTTTTTGGCATATATTATTTGTAATGAGTGAGTGTCATTGCGAGTGGATCCACTTGTGTCGAAAAGTCATTCATGATTGATACTCCGCTGTTTATGGCGGAGTTCTTCATTTACTTTCAAAAAAGAAACCAATGTCTGACCATACTTTCTTTGATCAACAAGAGAAAGTTCTTCGCACGACGGTGTTTCTCGTGGGGAGTGTTCTATTATGAGGGTTGTTTGAGCGTCAATTAATTTATTTATACACAGTCCTTCGAGGGCTGGGTTGATCAGGTTTTTATCGTAAGGAGGATCGACAAAGATCAGAGAGAAAGGAGGATGGTTTTTGATTTTTTTGAGTACTTCCGGAATTTTCCCTTTAAGTATGACAACTTGTTTTTCAAATCCACAGGCAGCAGTATTTTTTTGAAGACACTGAAGTGATTCGTGAAAAACATCAACGAAGACGACTTTTGTAGCGCCTCGGCTTAGGGCTTCTAGGCCCACGCTGCCACTTCCGGCAAATAAGTCCAACACGGTTTCTCCGTCGAGTGGACCTAAGATGTTGAAAATAGCCCCTTTGACTTTATCCGAAACGGGCCGAACTGAAAAAGAGCGGGGTGCAATTAACTTTCTTCCTTTAGCAAGGCCGGCGATGATACGCATGGGTTAATTATTTTGAGATAAAGCAAAAGCAAGGAGAAGCAGATAGAAGAGAATAAACAAAATTGAAATACTGGTCCCGGTGATCCCCAGAATGAAACCAATTTTAGCCAATGTTCTGTTGGATGGTGCAGATTTCCCGGCATCAACGTCATTCATTTCTATTTTACCCAGAATAATAGCCGGAATTCCGGCAAGAAATCCAAAACAGAAAATAGAGGTGATGCCTAAAATGAGTGAAGCAATGGCTTTTATGCCACTGCTGCCTGGGTTGTTGGTATTGTTGCTCCCATTACTATTGGAAGAGGGAACAGATTCAGTAACGCGCATTGCTGTTGTAGGCATGGGATCCATTAAAAAATGTTTAGCATAATCTTCAGATCTTACAAACGAATTTTTCGTTTGTCTTCATTGACACCTGTCATTTCTTTAGATAGAGAAGCTTTCTTTATGAAAAAAAGGTCTTTTTTATTATCGTTTATTTTATGTCTTTTTCTTTTGTCGTGTTCTGCCACTACTCAAAAAAGAAGCTTTGGCGAAGTGATTGATGACGCTGTTATTACTAATAAACTAAAGACGAAATATGTTAAGGACAAATTAGTGAAGGCTGGACATATTAATGTTGATACCTGGAAGGGTGTTGTGAGCCTCAAGGGTACTGTAGGTAGCCAAGAGGAAATTGATCGGGCTATCGATTTGGCTGAGCGGCAGGTGGGGGTGAAGGAAGTTAAATCTTATTTATTGGTGGACGCATCACGAGCGGGTAAGCCCACCAAAAAAGATTCTATTGAAGAAGTGGACTTAACTTCTTCGGCTCAAGAGAAAAATAAAAAATCTCACACTGATGGTTTTGTTGATGATGAGGAGTCGCCGATGGGGACTTCTGATAAGAAATAATTTAATTTTTCTACTTGATAATTCACCTTACGCGAATTGATATAGTCGTATAGGTCATCCCGGCGAAAGCCGGGATCCATTTTGATTAAGGTGACTTAATATTATATTTTATGAAAAAACTAACTTTATCGTTGATGGTTATTGGAATCTGTCTTTCAGCTTCTTCGCTTTTTGCGGCTACGGAATATGTTTATCGCCACCGGGTGGAATGGGTGAAGGTTGATCGTGCAGATTCCAAACAAACTCCTATTGGTAGTTTGCAACATCCTGTTACATCCATGACAGCGGATCAGATGGAAGCGATGCTTTTATCCGTTAAAATAGATAAAAAATACCTCATTAAAAAAGAAGTGGAAAGTGTGGATGTGTTTAATTCTTACGAAGCCCGTAAATTTGCAC
>CAZQCI010000106.1:0-7641 GCA_964592255.1 uncultured Nitrospiraceae bacterium
TGCATGCGGTCAAATTCATTATCCCCGCCAATACCATTCCCAGCATATTCATTGATAAAAGAAAGAAACATTCCTTTGCTAGCTTGAAGTCGATTATCCCGGGTATCATAAGCCACACTGGACAATACGCTGGAGGTCAAACCAGAAGAGTTTCTCTTAAAGAAAGCAGGCACCTGTGAAGAAAAATTAGTGACCTCGATATCTTCTATATTATAGCCAATATTAACATCAAAGAAGGGAAACAATTCCCGACCAAATGTCACAGAACCACCAAAGGATTTTTGATCGAAATCGCGATTAAGCGCTGAAAAAAAGCGGTGGACGTTAAGTGAAAAGATCCAACGGGTATCTAAGAAGTAACGATCACTCACATTCAGTGAAAATTCTTGGCGTAATTTGGAAATATTAGCCCCTACTCCACCTCTTATACCCAAACCCATAAAATTATCTTTTTGCACCGAAGCATTAAAAATAAAACTTTCCAAGGTGGAAAAACCAGCTCCAATACTAAAGCTGCCGGTAGGTTTTTCCTTAACCTCTACAACCAAATTAACACGGTCATTACGATCACTCCGGGGGCTGGAAACATTCACTTCACTGAAATAGCCCAATTGTAAAAGTCGACGGCGGGATAAATCGATGGCATCTTGATTATAAGGAGCATTTTCTTGTACCTGCATTTCACGACGAATCACTTTGTCATGGGTAATGGTGTTGCCTTTGATAATGATTTTATCGACATAAACCTTATCACCTTTTTGAACAACATACTTAACATCGGCCGTTTTAGCCTCATCGTTAGTAGCAATGTCAGCGTAAATAGATGCAAACGCATAAGCCTGATTGCCGTATAAGGAAGTCAAGGTTTGAGTATCAAGATCTTGATTCATCCGATTATAAAGATCCCCCGGCTTCAGCTTAAGTTTTGATACAAGTTCTTCACGCGTGGTGATGATATCCCCCGTCACATCAACGGAAGAAATTTTATAAGCGGCCCCTTCATAAACTGGGATAGTAATAATAATCGCTTTACTATCACGCGTTAAGCTTACTTGAGGTTTTCCGATTTTAACTTTAAGATAACCGTGGTTCAGATAAAAATAAGTTAAGAAGTTAGCGTCGCGCTCTAAAGCCTCATCAACCAGTTTTCCTGATTTTGAAACAAAAGAAAAAAGACCCTTCACCTTAGTTTTCATCTGCTTGGCCAGTTTCGAATCACTAAAAACTTTATTACCTACGAAGGTAATACGGCGAATACGCGCCTCCCTATTTTCAAAAATATGAAATATGAGCTCTTGTTCGTTGGTTTCAGTATCAAAAGGAATCAGCTCATAACTAACATCTGCCAAGTTGTAACTTTTATCAGTATATAGCTTTTTAATGGCATTAACGGACTCAATGATTTTTCCTTCTTCTAACTGACTTGCCTCACGAATGGTAATAGCCGCTAACAAGTCCTTACTTTTAATCTTATGATTACCGGTAAATTTAACGGAGCCTATTGTTCCTTTTTCTTGCACATGAAACACAAGGCGAATGCCACCGGCCACACTCTCACGTGTTGCACTTACATCTTCAAATAAACCTGTAGCAAAAAGATTTTTGATATCTTGACTAACATTAGAGGCGGAATAGGAAGACCCTACTTGAGAGGCAAGGTTAGACTGCAAAGTGGAAGCCCTAGAGTTAAGAAGGCCTACAAAATCAATAGACACAATTTTGCCAGCACTCCCTCCATCCCCTTTTACCTTGGCCCAAGCCAAGACGGGGGTTAGAAGGAGGAAAACAAAAAAATTCGCCAAAAACCTAGACCTGTATTTTTCCATCGATCATTTGTACCGTTTGGCCTAGACGGCCAGCCAATTCGTCGTTATGAGTCACTACGATTAGAGTTGTCTTTAATTCCTCATTAAGCGACAAAAGTAAATCGAAAATTTTCGTCCCGTTAGGCGTGTCCAAATTTCCAGTGGGTTCATCAGCTAAAATGACACGTGGTTTTGTAACAACGGCACGGGCCAAAGCGACACGTTGTTGCTCCCCACCTGAAAGTTGAGACGGACGATGAGAAAGACGGGATGCAAGATCTACACGTTCTAAAACTGTTTTAGCTTGAACCCGAGCTTCTGCCTGAGAACATCCCCCAATCAATAAAGGCATCATCACATTTTCAAGAGCCGTAAAATCGGGAAGCAAATGGTGAAATTGAAATACAAAACCCAAAACTTGGTTACGAAAACGGCTGAGTTGTTTTTCATTCAACCCCAAAAGAGAAGTTCCTTCAAAAAGAATATCCCCGCTGGACGGGCGATCCAATGTTCCAATCAAATGCAACAAAGTAGACTTACCAGCCCCACTGGCCCCTACGATCGCCAGACTGTCCCCTTGAGCGATGGAAAGGCTCACTCCCTTGAGAACGGGAGTTTCAACACCATCGTTATGAAAGGATTTGTAAAGATTATTGATAACAATTTGCATCTTATTTCTTAATTTAGCCTCATCGATTTAAAATTTACTTCCCCTACCCTCACATCCCAATCACCCAGGGATGGGAGGAACCATTTACCTAAATACTTGCTGTATCTTTCCCCGTTTCAAAATAAGCCGAGTAGACAGTCGCGCCGTGGCCACACAAATGATTAACGATGCCGCAATCAATAAGGTCCACAGCTTCATGGGCCAAACAACCGGAATTTTAGTGATAAAATAAACCTGAGGGTCCACTGGAATCCAATCATAGGTCTGCAAACTCCAAAGAAGCCCCACACTCAATAGGGTTCCTAAAATTAAACCCCCTAACGAAAGCCAAATACCCTGCCAAGAAAAGATAGCTGCCAATTCCCTAAAACGGGCTCCCAACGAAGACAACAGAGCAATTTCCATCTGACGCTCCCACATCAACATAACAATTAAGGCGACAACATTAAACGAAGCCACTAAAATAACTATCAATAAAATAACCAAAAACAGTGTCTTTTCCATCTTCATGGCAGAAAATAAGGGTCCGTTCAACTCATCCCAAGAAATCACCTGAAAAGAAGGCGGTAATTTTTTCTCCAAATTTCGTGCAAAAGCATAAGCCGTTTCTGGATTCTTAAGTGAAGCTTCAAAACCAGTAATACGATCTCCCAAATGAAATACGGCCTGCATGGATGTCAGTGAAGTTAAAATAAACTTCGAATCGAATTCATACAAGCCACTTTCAAAAGTTCCAGCTACTTTGAACTTTTTAGAAAAATCTTTTATTTTTGCCGAAGAAACAATCCCGGAATTTTCTTGAGGAATCAATAAAGTCACAGTACCTTCGCCCTTCAAACCCTCTGGGAAAAATTTTTCAAATAATTGTTTCCCAATCAGCACAGAAGGCAAAGAATCGTCGTTGACAAAAACAGAGTTTAGGGAAGAGTGTGCGTCCAAAAAATGATAACTCAACGTATAAACGCGAGTCGCATCAATCGGGTTAATGCCTTTAAGAACAATACTGGCCACTCCATCGGGAAGAAGACCTAAACCTTCCCGAAATAAAAAAGGAGTAGACCCTGTAATTTCAGAGTCGGCAAAAGCGTCCGGCTTTTCAAGACCATACAGTTCATCCTCACTGATTGCTACAACATGAGCATTAAAACCCAAAATTGCTTTTTGATAAGACTGATCAAAACCGGTCATCACCGACAACGTCGTCAATAAAGTACAAACACCAAAGGCAATACCTAAAATAGCCGTAACACTCACAGAAGCCGACGGGGTTCGATTTCTTAAAAGATGTCGGGCAAAACTCGTTTTCCAAGACACAAATATCTCCTTATCGAAGTTTTTCTTCTTCTTTCAATGGAGAAGATCCCCATTAAGTGACCCTTAAAATCTGCATCGGATTAAAACGAGACATCTTCAGAGAAGGCCACCAGGCCGCCAATGCAGACACCAAACAGGTAAAAACCACAAACATAAAACTTCCTACTAAATCGAGGTGCACAGGCAAAGTCTGCAGATAATAAGCCGGAGGCAATGGCAAAGGATAACGTTGAAGAAGAAAAACAACCACCCCACCAACACATAAGCCAATGACAGATCCCAAAAAACCCAAACCAAAACCAATACGCCAAAAAACATGGCGAACTTGTTGCCTGGTCATACCAAGAGCATACAACAAAGCCAACTCCCGTGTCTTGCCAGCGGCTAACAAGGTCATTAAGCCTAAAACATTAAAACTGGCGATAAAAGTAATGAGCGATAAAAGAAGCATCATCCCGGTTTTTTCTAAAGCCAAGGCTGAAAATAATCTTTTGTTTTGCTCCGCCCAAGTCGTCACTTTCAATTCGGGAAAGCGACGACTTAAATTCTTTTTCACCCCTTCTCCTTTTTCAGAAGAAGACAATCTCAATAAGTCAGCAGACCACGTCTGTGTTTTACCTAAACGCATTATTTCTGATTTTTCAGCAAAGACATAACGCGTATCATAATCGTAGAAGCCCGTAGAAAAAATGCCGATAACACGAAACTGGCGCTGACGGGGTTCCACCTCACCACTGGGGCCTACATCTCCAAATGGATAAATCAAGGTCACTAAACTTTCTTGACCAGGAAACAAATGAAGACGGGAATATAAATCTTCCCCTATCAAAATTCCAGGAAGACGATCTCGCGTTCCTAACAAATCGTTTTGAGAACTATCTCCAAAATAATAAATTTTGAGCAAATCATCATTAAGCACAGAATCAGCCGCAAAACCTCTCGCCCGTGTTCCTGCAACCCCCCCATCAGCCGTTGAAAGAATACCATCAATTTCACTCACAGAAAATTTTTGAATCTCTTTTGATGAAGAAAGCCATTTTTGATAATCATCCGGATGAGCTAGCGCCTGCAGGTTGGAAACCGTGACATGAGCATTAAACCCCACTAAAGACTCTTCCAAATGATGGGAAAAACCACTCATGACCGATTGCACCAAAAAAAATGCAAAAACGGAAATAATAATACCCCCCAAAGAAACAAAAGATAAAAAGGAAAGAAAACGGTGGGATTTTTTAGATTTAAGATATTTTAAGGCAATAAATGTTTCAAAAGACAAAGGACTAACCTTCCCTTCGCAATTGAGGAAACAAAATCACGTCGCGAATTGAAGGAGAGTCTGTAAGTAACATCACCAAACGATCGATACCAATGCCTTCACCTGCCGTGGGCGGCATTCCATATTCCAAAGCACGAATGTAGTCGGCATCAAAATACATCGCTTCATCGTCCCCGGCATCGCGGGCTTCTACTTGTTTTAAAAAACGTTCTTTTTGATCGACCGGGTCGTTTAACTCGGAAAACGCATTGGCAATTTCACGACCGTAAATATAGAGTTCAAAACGCTCGGCCAACTCAGGTTCTTTGTCACTTCGACGGGATAAAGGGCTGACCTCTACCGGAAAACGCTCGATAAAAGTAGGCTGCCTTAGGTTTGATTCTACTTTGTGTTCAAATAAAAGAGTTTGATACAAACCAACCCCACCTGGCTTACCTCTCTCTAAAATTCCAATACGGTGGCATTCCTCTTTTAAAAAATCCGTATCGCGCGATTGAGCTTCGGTATAGCCCCCAATTTCAACCAGCGATTCTCTTAAACCCAAACGTTTAAAAGGAGGTTTAAAGGAAAGCTTTTCACCTTGATAAATTATTTCGTGAGAACCACACACATTTAAAGCCAACTCACCCAGCATTTCCTCGGTGAGTTTAATCAAATCTTCAAAGGTGGCATAGCTTTGATAAAATTCCAGCATCGTAAATTCCGGGTTATGCTGAATAGAAATTCCTTCATTTCTAAAATTACGGTTAATTTCAAAAACGCGTTCCAAGCCGCCGACCACTAAGCGCTTGAGATAAAGTTCTGGTGCAATGCGCAAATAGAGCTCCATATCGAGTTTATTATGATGCGTAACGAAAGGACGGGCAGCCGCACCTCCCGGGATAGGATGCATCATAGGAGTTTCTACTTCTAAAAAATCGCGTTTAACCAAAAAATCACGGATGCCTTGTACAATTTTAGAGCGTTTAATAAAAACATCTTTAACCGATGGATTGGAAATAAGGTCTACATAGCGCTGACGATAGCGCGTTTCCACATCCGTTAAACCATGCCACTTTTCAGGAAGGTTACGCAGGGACTTGGTAACTAACGTTATTTTTACAGCCTTAAGCGTCAGTTCATTGGTTTTAGTACGAAAGAGCGAACCTTCGGCATATAAAAAATCACCGATATCTAAATCTTGATACAGTTGAAACTCTTCAGGAGTCAGAGAATCTTTTTGGCAAAAAACTTGAAACTCACCGGAACGATCACGAATTTTAAGAAACCCCGCTTTTCCGAAAGAGCGCCTAAACATCACGCGCCCAGCAAGCGAAAACTTCTCCGTCATCCCTTCCAGTTTAGGCCCATCCCAAGCCTCATAATCCTTAAGCAATTGAGAGCTAAGTGCAGAGGGCGTAAAACTATTAGGATAAGGATTCCCCCCCTGCTCTCTAATTTTTACGGCTTTTTCGAGACGCTGGGCAATGTAGATATTATCTTCAGACATGGAAAACACTTTATAAAAAAGGAGAGCCGCTTTAGCAAGGGTATTTATCTTAAATTCAGGGAGTTCTTATCTCTATCAACGTTATTTTGTTTCAGCAATTTTCTTCAATATATCAACCCTGGCTTGCCCAAAACGGTGTTGCTCGCCAGCCATCGTATCAAGATCTATCACTCCCACTGTTGTTTGATTATCTTCACCGCCATGAATTTGGTATTCTTGTTGTATGGCAATTAAAAGAGCGTCTAAAGGATTGATCAGCTCACATTCAAATAAAGAAAAAATGCCAATTTCTTGAAGTGGAGTATCCGAAACCACCCTCCAATTAAAACGAGTTTCTTCCAACGCCTCTCTCTTAGCTGTATCGGAAGATACCTCATCTACCTTACTCAACCCCCCTGGCTCGTTCCAAGCATTAGTGGAACTCTGAACCATAACAACCTTATTTTCAGAGTTAGAACCAATAGGAGCCCAACAACCAGCTGCTTTTTTATTTGGAGACGATGTATCAGGACGACTATCCTCAGTTAAGTTTTTGGAAACCGTTTGTGCAATTAAATCTTGAACTAAGACTTTTGCCTCATTAGTCACCACAACCTGCCCGCTCATGACCCCATCAATTAAGGAGTTTAAATTTGTTTGATCTTCAAGAACAAAGCGAGAGTGAAGAATAGTCCGCAATTCCTTTTTTGAAAGGACCAAATCCGCAGAACGGCCCTGCAACGCGTCTGTTTCTTCAGAAGAATTATTATGGTGAAGGGCTCTATCTATGGCCTTGGCTGTTGTCATCATCTCCCCCTTATAAACTTAACCATTAATTTATTATCGGCCTTCTAGAGAAAAAGTTGCGTCCTATTTAATGAACCAAACCTATGAGAACAAAAGGCAAAAAAATACCGTGCTTCAAAAATTTTTCAACTTTGAAAGCACGGTATAATTCTTACTTGCCAAGCCCAGGCTTTGTCCCTAAACCACCCAAACCAGGGCGGGAATCATCACCATCTTCATCATCACAAGGAGGGATAATGATAGGACGACCTCCATCACAAAAACGACCGAGACCATCGTAAGTAAAGCCTGACTCATCAGC
>CAZQCI010000107.1:0-5307 GCA_964592255.1 uncultured Nitrospiraceae bacterium
GAGAAGCTAAGGGTGGTGCTGTTTATAGTGGAAGTCATATCTTAACTCTCAGCAACAGCACTGTTGCTCAGAACACCGCCATAAGTACTGAAGATAAAGCTTATGCTGGCGGTGTGTATGTTTATGATCATGCGTATTTGAAGAGTACTGCTGTCTCGGGTAACGTTGTGCAGGGTTATTTGGACCTCGATGGTTTTAATTTTGGAGACCAGTGTTATGGAGGGTGGGGTGGAGTGTCGTTTCATCTTTATGGATATAATTTTATTGAAAGCTCATCGGATGATTATTGTGCTCTGGTTGAAGTCGTCGAGTTTGCTAGTACGAATATTCTGACCTTAACTCATGATGATCTACTTCTTGATTTGTTAGTTGACAATGGAGGGCTTACCCAAACTATGGCTTTATTAGAGGGAAGTCCCGCAGTTGATACAGGAAGTTGTGATAGCTTGGTTGATTGGGATGAAGATGGAATTGCTGATGTTGTTACTGTCGATCAGCGTGGAGAAGCCCGTGAGGGTGTTTGTGATATTGGTGCTTATGAATGGGGATCTTTGGTGGTTGAGTCTACAGATCCTTCTGCCTCTGAAAGTGAAGAAGATGAAGAAGAGGCTGGTCCTAAAACTAGCCCAGGTTGCACTTGTGGTATGAATGCTACAAACCCTCAAGGTACGTTAGCTCTCATGATTTTGGTGGCTTTTATTTTCTTGCCTGTTGTTGTTTGGAGAATAAAAAAGGAACGCTGCCGGATACGCTTTTAGATTAAAGTCATTTCGCATCTTGGCTATAAATGTCGTTTATGATGAGTATTTTCGGTAGTGGTACAGTTTGAAATTTTGATGAGTTATCCCGACGCAAGTCGGGATCCAAGTGATTTAAAATGGACCCCGGCTAAAGGCATGCCGGGGTGACAATTAAATTATTCTCAAACTGTACTACTACCGTATTTTCTAAGCTCTTTTTTAAAAGAAGATATTAGCAAACCCATTTATGAAACGCTTTATGTTCCAAGTAGTAATACTCTAAAAATACAGAGCCTAAAAACCCTATGGAAATCCATATTACAGCCATGAGTGTAGATGTTTTGTAGTTTTTATGATGTTTGGAAATGAGATGGGAGCATAAGAAATAAGTTACGAGCCAACTGACAAGAGGTAAGGGGGAATAAAATAAAGTAATTTTTAATTTACTGGTTACAGTCAACTCGCTTAATCCACTCAAAAAAATGAGGTACCAGAACATAAGTAAACTTACAATAAACCCCATGCAAGACCTTACAAGTCCATAAATGAAGAGACCAAATCCTTTGTAGAAGCTCCATCGAAAAAAGAGCAGCCCACTACTAGACCATAATAGATGCCAAGAAATTTTGATGAAAAGTAAATGAGTTAATTCCATAGGTATTTTACTTAAAAAATTCTGGATAGAATTTTTTAGAGTTTTGAAAGTCAGTGGTAATGTGAATCAATAATCTTCTAAATTCTCTTTGTCTATTTCAATACTTTGCTCAAGCTTGAGGTTGGCTTAAGGCCCCTATTTTTTATCATATACTTCTTCAAAACTCGCTCCTGATGACTGTGCTAACCTTTGAATTGCGTGACGAATTTCTGTTGCTGAAAACTCGTCAAAGACAGCCAAGAGCCAATTTATTTTTGGACCAATTAATTCGACGTGTATATGGCCTCGAGTGACTTGGATACGCGAAAAGCCCTGACCGTGACGTGTGGTATGACGTGTATGTTTTATTCGTAACAATACCCCGGGAACCACCGGAATTTTTTTTCTATGAATACGGAGAAGTCCAAAGGTTGCTTCCCAGCGTATGGGCCTCCTTAAGCCTAAAAGAAGCGGAAGCCCAAAATAAAAGACCAGCAGGGCTCCTCCGGTAAGGGCTTGGCTTAAAATTATACTTTTTTGGATTTCTCCATCCGAATTAATAGTGACGGAAGAAGATGAAATTATTGTAAGTATAGCTAGAGGTAGAATGACGATGCCGAGTGTTCCATAGGCATAAGTCAGTCGTCGCACGTTTGTCCAAGGCCAACGCCAAAAGCATGGATCACCTTCAAAAATAACGCTTCCGGCACCTGGGTCTATCAAGCGCCAAACGGTTAGAATATAACGAGGCAGGGGAGGGGTCATTTTATTTAAAATATTTAACCTCAATCAAGTGAGAAAAAATTATTTAATAGAAACATTTTTACCGTGCCATGACTCGTGTTACAAGAGCTTATTAAGAATAAAACAGTACTCTATGCTTTTACTGCATATTCATTGTCTTCAAATTGTTAGAACCATTTTTTATAAACTTTGAGTGATGCTTTTTTTTGTACTCTTTAAAAGATTCAGGGTGGCTGCCAGTCCTTTTTATGAGTTCATGTGGGTATGTAGATGATGAGGTGTTATGGAATATAACCAATATCCCGTTTCCTGGAAAAAAACGAATGATCCCGAATTTCCCTTCGAGGCTTTAGTTAATGGAAAGTGTTGGAAGTTGCGACTCAACGATTTTCCTCAACAGTTACTTTATACTCTTTTTATCGATGATCGTGAGGAAGAGTCTTTTGATTTGTGGCCTCAAGCTTGGATAAAGCCTGCGGAGCAGAGCGATTTGACGCGATATTATGCGGTCAATGATCGACCTGTGAAGATGGTGGCCACGTTGGATAACGGAATGGATGTACTGGCACTCAACATGCGGACGGGAGAGTTTGAACGGGATATGGGTTATCTTACAAAAGTGTACGATCCTTTTGCTGATGTTGATATTCTTAATAAAGAAGAGTTTGAGGCCCGGGTTGCCTCTATTTGTGACGAGCTTAAGGGGCGTTGAATTGTTTTGATTATCGTTTTTTACGAATTAGTTCATAAAAACATTTTTACCGGGTTATGATTCGTGTTAAAAGAAGATTTATTATCACAACGTGTTCTTTCTCTAGAAAAATTATGTCCAAAAATTTAAAAACATTTCCTTATTCAGATATCGATTTTATGAAAATTGCTTTAGAGGAGGCCCGCCTTGGGCTTGCTGAAGGAGGAATTCCCATCGGGAGCGTTCTAGTGATTGATGGACAAGTCAAAGGCCAGGGACATAACCGAAGGGTTCAAAGTGGCAATCCTATTCTCCACGGAGAAATGGATTGTCTGCAAAATGCCGGAAGGCTATCCGCTAAAGACTACCGGCAATCGGTTCTCTATACCACGCTTTCCCCATGCGATATGTGTACCGGTACCATTCTGCTCTACAAAATTCCCCGTGTGGTGATGGCTGAAAATAAAACCTTTAAAGGAGGGGAAGATTTACTGAGACAACGTGGAGTGGAAGTGGTTAATCTCGATTTGCCAGAAGCCGTTCAACTGATGAGAGATTTTATTAAAGATCGCCCCGAGCTTTGGAACGAAGATATTGGAGTTTAGTGATGTGAGTTTTTTTTGAATAGGTCCATCCCAATTTCAATCATACAAGAATTTTTGTACTGCATGGTGCAATCTAGCGTGAAACAGAGTGGGCTATATTGCCAAAACCTGTTGCTGTTTTTCTGGCCTTGTCGAAATCGAAGAGGGGAGATTGTTAGAAACCGTAGTTTCTATGGCTTTAATCATAGATAGTTTCCAGTGATCCCGACGATACACCATACTGATTTCCCGGACAGGTACGGGAGGTTTAAATGCTCGAACGTATTTTTTTTTCTCCCGCTCATCCAAGGTTATGGCCATCATGGCCGGAATGAGCGTCATCCCGCCGGAATTTTCCACCAAACGTTTTAGCGTGTCTAGGCTTCCGCTTTGAAACCATATATTTCCCTGCCCTTGAGAGCTTATTTTTTCTTTGAGGGGAGAAGGGCAAAAATTATAAACCTGATCTTTAAGGCAGTGCCCATCTTGTAGTAGCCACATGTCGTTCATGTTCAATTGTTTGCGTGTGACTAATTTTTCTTTCAACAAAGCGTGTCCTTTTGAAAGATAAGCTAAAAAAGGTTCGTAATAGAGGGGATGAACTTTAAAATGTGCTTCTTCAAGTGGGGTGGCCAGAATCGCTCCATCCAGCCGATCATCAGCAAGATGTTCGAGAATGGTTTCTGTTTTCATTTCTTCAATGAAAAGACGGACTTTAGGGTAATTTATAGAAAAAGGGCGGATAAAAAGAGGTAAGAGATAGCTTGAAACGGTAGGAATGACCGCCAGACGAAAGTCACCACTTACTTCCCCTCCCACGGCTTGTTTGGATAGATCGATCAGTTTATCTTTTTCTCTTAAAACAATCTTTGCTTGTTCTAAGAATAATTTTCCTTCTGGTGTGAGGAGAATGGGTTTTTTCCTTCGGTCAAAAAGAATCAGGCCTAGTTCATCCTCAATTTTTTGAAGTTGTTGGGATAATGTTGGTTGGGTCACTCGGCAGGCTTTTGCCGCTTCCCCAAAATGGCGGCTTTTTTCAAGGGCTAAGGCATATTCCATCTGAATAAGCGTAATCACGCTATTTTTATATCATAGTTTTAAACTATTATAAAATAAAATAAATCAATTTTACTTATATTTATTTTTGGAGCATTTTGAGTTCAGAAAGGAAATAACTATGGCTACAATCATTAATTCTAAAATCCCTGACTTTAAGGTGCAGGCCTACCACGAAGGAAAATTCGTGCCGGTGACTCAAGAAGATCTCAAAGGTAAATGGAGTATCTTCTTCTTCTATCCGGCGGATTTTACTTTTGTGTGCCCGACCGAATTGGGGGATATGGCTGATAAGTACGATACGTTTAAAAAGATGGGGGTTGAAGTCTACTCCATCAGTACCGATACGCATTTTGTTCATAAAGCTTGGCACGATACTTCGGAGACGATTAAAAAAATTCGTTATCCGATGTTGGCGGATCCAACGGGTTTTTTGGCAAAATCGTTTGGTGTGTATATCGAAGAAGCGGGTTTAGCTTACCGAGGCACTTTTGTTGTCGATCCGGAAGGTAAAATTCGCATCGCTGAAATACATGATAACGGTATTGGACGAAATGCTGATGAACTGTTGAGAAAAGTTCAAGCGGCTCAGTTTGTAACTGAGCACCCTAGCGAAGTTTGTCCTGCAAAATGGAAGCCCGGTGATAAAACATTAAAACCTGGGTTGGATTTGGTTGGAAAAATCTAATCAACCGGAGCTGCTTGCCTCTTAAATAAAGCAGGCAGCTCCGGAAACTTTCTAGAGAAGGAGTTATTATGTTAGATGTAGAAATCAAAGAACAATTAACCCATGCTTTTTCACGTTTGGAAAACTCTGTGACCCTTCGTGTGTATCGGAGCATTCATCCGGCTTATGTC
>CAZQCI010000107.1:5317-7548 GCA_964592255.1 uncultured Nitrospiraceae bacterium
GAGCTGTTTGAAATGCTTGAAGGCATTGTGGCTACGTCCGACAAAATTAAATTAGAAATAGCCGAAGTGGAACGAGATGTTCCTTTTTTTGAAGTTTTTTCGTCCTCTGCTCCCACTGCTCGCATTGCTTTTAGGGGAGTTCCTGGTGGGCATGAGTTTACCTCGGTTGTATTAGCTATTTTACAGGTTGATGGAAAGGCTAAGCGCCCTGATGAAGGTGTTCTCGATAGAATTCATCGCTTGAAGGGCCCGGTTCGTTTGACAACTTATGTTTCTTTAAGTTGTGAAATTTGTCCCGAAGTGGTTCAAGCGCTCAATCTTATTGCGAGTATCCATCCGGATATTGTGCATGAAACCGTCGATGGCAATGTGTCTGTTGCGGAAGTGGAAGCCCTTGGGCTGCAAGGGGTTCCTAGTGTTGTGTGGGAAGGTAAATTGGTTCATTCCGGAAAAGCGAGTTTGCTCGATCTTCTTAAGAAATTGGAAGAATTATTAGGTTCTCATCCACAATCTGGAGAGTCTATTGATTTAGGTTCTTTCGATGTGGCGGTTCTGGGCGGAGGGCCTGCTGGTGTTACGGCTGCTATCTATAGCGCACGTAAAGGTTTAAATACCGTTCTTATTGCCGATCGTATTGGAGGACAGGTTCAGGAAACTAAAGGAATCGAAAATATGATTTCTATTCCTTATATTGAAGGTCCGCAATTGTCAGCTCAATTAGAATCACATTTGAAAAATTATCCTGTCCGACTCTTAGAGCATCGCCGGGTTACCTCTCTTTCCAATGGATCGATGAAACGGCTTGCTCTAGAAAGTGGTGAATCTCTGGAGGCACGCTCGGTTATTATTGCCACAGGTGCTAAGTGGCGCGAGCTGGGAATTCCGGGAGAAAAAGAATATATCGGCCAGGGAGTGGCTTTTTGCGCTCACTGTGATGGACCTTTTTATAAAGGAAAAAAAGTGGCCGTGATCGGAGGGGGCAACTCTGGAGTTGAGGCGGCTATCGATCTGGCTGGTATTGCTAAAGAAGTAGTTCTGTTGGAGTTTATGGATAAGTTGAAGGCGGATGAAGTGCTGGTGAATAAACTTAAACAACTTCTTAATACTTCTATTATAACTAGCTCTAAAGCTAAGCAAATTATAGGTGATGGAAACAAAGTAGTAGCACTGGAATATCTGGATCGCGTGTCAGAAAAAACAGTCCGGATTGAATTGGATGGAGTGTTTGTTCAAATTGGACTTTTGCCTAATAGTCAATGGGCTAAAGAAGTGGTGCAGTTGACTCCTACTGGTGAAATTATAGTCGACGAAAGAGGCCGAACGTCTTCCTCTGGCATCTATGCGGCTGGAGATGTGACGACAATTCCTTTTAAACAAATTGTGACGGCTATGGGAGATGGGGCCAAAGTGGCTCTAACAGCTTTTGAGGACCGTTTGCATTCTTAAAGTACCTGCCACCTTTATAAAAAAGGTCTTTTTTCAAAAACTTATCGTCATGAAATGTCGTTTTATTTAGAACAATTTTTTATCAGTCATTTTTTTTCGTTGTTTAATTGACAACATTTTTTGATAAAAATCGATAATTAAGAGTCAGTCGGAAGTGGGGAGAAGGAAACTCATTTTTAATGGTATGGCAGAATATAGCACGTTTTGATCAAGGACAGCTTGTTTGGGAAGATGTGGATGGTGATGGACAAGTCCAAGCACTTACAGAGTTAAAGTTAAATACTGAAACTGGCCCGATTCAGGGCGAGGCTCTTCTTCAGCTTATTAAAATTAACGATTTCAATCTTCCTGTTTCTAGCATCGACGGGGTTTTAAGAAATTGGGCTTCGGCTTGTTGTTATTTGAGTCGAAACGAGCCCGCTAAAGCACAAACTGCTTTATTAAATGTGGATACTTTGGATGCTGCAGGACTGGTTATTCCTTTGGAGGCGAGAGCGGTCTTGCTTCAGGGGGGGGCGCAGTTGGCTGTGGCTCCTAGTGACCCAGCACTTGATGTACCTCAGCTTGTAGTTACAGTGACTTATATTGGAGAGTCTACTTTTCTTCCAACTGAAGAAGAAGGATACGAAGATATTTCTGCAATAACTTCAGAAGGCTTAGTAGATGAAGGTTCTGAGCCAGAAGTTGTAACGGTTTCTATGCCAGCGTCGATAGGCCCCGGTGAGGTATCTAGTATTCCATTACCGAGCGATCCCAATCTTTTGAGTTTATTTCAGCAAGCCTAT
>CAZQCI010000108.1:0-7547 GCA_964592255.1 uncultured Nitrospiraceae bacterium
TCGACGGTGGTGTTGTTGAATGCACATCTCATAAAGAGTGTGAAGTCCTGTGTGTCTCTCGTGGTGTCTACACATCATCCTGCCGAATTGGACGGAGTCGTGGATATGTGGTGGCAATTGAAAGAGGGGAAGGTGGTATGAATTTTTCTTCTTTTCTTTTTTTTATAAGACACGAAGTCCGACTCATGTGGCGCCTGCACGACTCCGCTTTGTCTTTACTGTTTTTTGTTTCTCTTATCCTTCTTCTGCTGTCGCTGGGCTTTGGCTCTCCAGCTTATGCTCATGATAAGTCCGCTACCACTTTGATTTGGCTCTCCGTATTATTTGGCGGTGTGCTGCGGATGAACCGGACTTTTGAGGCCGAAAATGAAGGAATGGTGACTGAAGGGCTTAAGATGACACCGGAATGGATTTTTCCTTTTTTGTTTTCCAAATGGTTTGTTAATTTTTTATTTTTGCTTCTTTTGGAGCTCTTCAGCCTGGCTGTCAGCTTGTTGTTGTTTAATATTGCCCATCCTCTTCACTACCTCCAAATCAGTTGGCCGGTTTATCTTTTGGGGGCCTTGGGTTTGGCCACCATTGGCACTTTTACTTCCGGTATGTTGTCTTCTTATCAACGCAAAGATTTAATCTTGCCGGTGATTGCGTACCCCTTGCTTATGCCTTTAATTATTGGAGTAATGATGAGTTTTGAATACTCGTCGGCTGGAGAGCTCACGGCTTTTAAATCGGACTGGGTACGCTTGTTGGCGGGGTTTGACGTTATCTTTATGGTTGCGTCTTGGATGGCCTCGGATTATTTGCTGGAGAGCTGATGGTTTTGTCATCCACCCTGTGCTCTGTAACAAAAGGGGAGACTTGATGCGGCCCTGTTTTAAAGGTGTGCAATGAAAAAAAACTCTTTCTTACAAATCTTGCCGTTTATTTTGTTTGCTCTGCTGTTGGTGGATTTTTATGTTATTTTTATTTACGCTCCTGAAGAGAAAACTCAAGGTTTGGTCCAAAAGATTTTTTATTTTCATGTCTCCAGCGCTTTTATGATGTATTTGGGTTTTGGTTTAAGTGCGTTGGGAGCTTTGCTTTATTTGTGGAAACGATCTTCTGTCTACGATGCTCTGGCCCAAGCCGGGGCCACCACAGGATTATTGTTTTGCACCATGGTTTTAATGAGTGGGCCTATTTGGGCCAAACCGATTTGGGGAACCTGGTGGACGTGGGACCCCCGGCTGACGACTACTTTTTTAATTTGGTTGGTTTTTGTGGCTACTGTTCTTTTGCGACGATTTTACGGACCAGATCCTCGTGGTAAAATTTTTGTTTCTTTGCTCACTTTGCTGGGTGTTTTGGATATTCCCTTAATTTTCTTTTCAGTTAAATTATGGCGTGCCATTCATCCCAGTGTGTTAGGAGAAAAGGGGAGTATGCCGTTTGAAATGCATGTGGCTTTAATGGTTACAAGTGTCACTGTGTTTTTTCTGTTTTGTTTATTATTTTTTATAACTCTTAAAGTCAATATTGTGGAAGCTGAAGCCGAACGCTTATATTTTTCGGAGGATCAATCATGATTTTAACTCAAAATTATCTCTATGCCGGTTATGCTGTTTTTTGGTTGTTGCCCACTCTGGCGCTTTTCTTTTTGATCCGCCGCTTAACTAAAGTAGAAAACATGCTTGAAGAAAATGAAGAACTGCGCCGCAAACAGCGGAGTATCAAGAGTGAATGATTTTTTGTCACAAGTGGCGGGGAATGAAAAACTCGGGAGCTTGCTCCCGAGTTTCATCCTGAGAAAAACAATCTAATTTTCGGCCTCAACGGACCGAGTTTTTCGAAGGATAAAACCCCCTCTGGGGGATTAAAAAGACAGCACATTCATAAAAAACATTTTTTCCGTTTTACAGATGTTTTTAAAATCCACTAAAAATATGTAACTATTTGAAATTATTGTATTTTACTCCTTTGGTACGGCCTTTGCTCTATACCCCGGTATCCAAACAACTAAATCCTAAATCTTCCCGTAAGGGAAATTTTTTAACTAAAGGAGGAAATATGAAAACAATGAACTCATTGTTGATGGTGGTTGTGTGTGTGTTGATGGCTTCATCCAATGTATTTGCCGCTGGAGCGGCTATAGGGGGAATAGGCAAAGTGAAGGTGCCCCCAATTTATGTGCCTCCTGCCAAAAAATATTCAATTTCTGGCACCTTTATTATCAATCGCGTTTATCATAATGGAGACACGGTTGAAGTGGCCAGAAACAGCGGTATGGCTCGTGGTAATCAGGGTCTTTCCTATTCAGCGGATGGAACAACGGTTTCCACCAATTATTCCATCGATCTGCAAGTGGAAGATTCTGGTATGCTGGGGGATTTGGATATCAGTGTGTATTCCACTAAAGAAAATTTTCTTGGGCGTTCTTGTCCCCAAACTATGCCTTTTGCGTTGATGCGTAGCAAATTGGAAACGGTTTGGTCTGCTCAGGCAGTTTTAGATGAGAATATTAATTATGCTTGTGTCTATTCGGCAAGCATGCCGGCTGAAGAGTTCCGTGAGGTTTACGATTATCTTCATGAACATGCTCAGGCTTATTATTTTCGCTTGGGTTTCAACGGATGGGCCGATACGGATGTATTGGGCGTGACTTTGAACCCTCTTGATCTTTCAGAAGAGCACCAAAATGTTTTGGATGATTATCGTGATACTCTTTCCGGCATCATTCAGAACAATGCCCCTCTTATTGAAGATTTGATGTGGGATCATGGTGCGGCTATCGATGTAGAATTTGGAATGAATCGTAGCTATCGTATTCCTTGATCAGGGTTGTGAGACTTAGTCTAAAAAGGCTCCCATGAAGGGAGCCTTTTTTTTTGGTTATTGTCTCCGAGGGCCTCTTTGCTCTATATGGAAATTATGCCGAACCGTCTTCAATATGAAAAAAGTCCCTATCTGCTTCAACATAAAGATAATCCTGTCGATTGGTATCCTTGGGGGAAAGAAGCCTTTGACAAAGCGCGTTTGGAAAGAAAACCCATTTTTTTATCCATTGGCTATGCCACCTGTCATTGGTGTCATGTGATGGAGCACGACTCCTTTGAAAAACAGGAAGTGGCTGATGTGCTTAACCGTTATTATGTGAGTATTAAACTTGATCGTGAAGAAAGACCGGACATCGATCACATCTATATGGATGCGGTGGTTGCGGCCACCGGGCGGGGAGGTTGGCCCATGTCGGTTTTTTTAACTGAAGACCTTAAGCCTTTTTTCGGCGGGACTTTTTTTTGGAAAGACCAATTTCTACATCTGCTCCATCAAATTCGTGCGTTGTGGCAGGAGGAACCTGAAAAAATTAAAGAGACGGCTGAAGAGATGATGCGTCATCTTTCATCTCAACTATCATCCTCTTCTCAAGCCTCTCCAATCACAAAAGAAGAAGAACAAAAATTTTTTTCACAAGCAGCATCTATCTTTAAGCAAAATTTTGATCCTTATTTTGGTGGTTTTGGACCAGCCCCTAAGTTTCCACGCAGTATCGATGTCTCCCTTCTTTTGAGGATGTATCATCGATCCAAAAATCCTCAATTGCTTTCGATGGCGGAATTGACACTGGAAAAAATGGCCCTTGGTGGCATGTACGATCATTTGGGAGGAGGCTTTCATCGTTATTCCACCGATGCACAATGGTTGGTGCCGCATTTTGAAAAAATGCTTTATGACAATGCTCTTCTTTCGTTGACCTATTTAGAAGCCTATCAGCTAACAGGAAAAAAACTTTATGCTTCGGTTGCGCGTGAAACGTTGGATTATGTTCTCAGTCGTATGACGCATCCTGAAGGCGGTTTTTATTCTGCAGAAGATGCCGATAGTGAGGGTGTTGAAGGAAAATATTATGTATGGAGCGAGGAAGAGTTGAAGCACATCCTCTCATCGGAAGAATTGACAATCATCACTTCTCTTTATGGAGTAACCTCCCAGGGAAATTTTTCGGAAGGAGGACATTCGGGCAATATTTTAAACCTCCAATCAAATTTTGAATGGTCCGCTAAAGAGTTAGCACGATCCGCACATCAAAAAATGTTGGCGGTGCGTGAAAAACGCATCCCTCCTTTAAAAGACGATAAAATTCTCACCTCATGGAATGGCTTGATGATTGCGGCCTTGGCCAAGGGTTTTCAGGTTTTGGGGGATGGCCGTTACTTAGTGGCGGCTCAACAGGCGGCACACTTTATCAAAAAACATCTGGTTGCCCAAGATACACTGCTGCGTCGCTATCGGGAAGGAGAGGCTCGTTTTGAAGGGGTGTTGGAGGATTATGCTTATTTCATTTATGGTTTACTGCATCTCTATGAAACCGATTTTGATTCAGCGTGGTATTATTGGATATTAGAATTACAAAAACAACAGGATGAATTGTTTTGGTCGAAAGAAGCCGCTTGTTATTTTAACACCCGTGATCAGGCCTTCGATGTGATTTTGCGTAAAAAAGAAACCTTTGATGGTGCAACCCCTTCGGCACATTCGGTTGCTTGCTATAATTTGGCCAAAATTTTTTCATTAACCGGAGATAAAGCATTTCATGATAAAGCCTATGCAGGATTGTATTCTGTGACTCATGAAATTCATCGTTATCCTCCCGGTATGTCCATGGCGTTGATAGCTTTTGATTTTTTAGACGCGGCCCGTGAAATAGTGGTGGTAGGGGATAAGAATAATCTTGAAACAAAAAGCATCCTGAATTATTTGAATCACACTTTTATTCCTGAAAAAATTTTGCTCTTTTCCGAGTCGATTCATGACCTTCCTCTTCTTAAGGGAAGAGGGCCATCGGCAGGAGAGACAAGCGTTTTTATTTGTGAGCATCACGTGTGTCGGGCTCCTCTTAAGTCTCTTGCGGAAGTGAGAGATGTGTTAGAGGCTGTCAAACCGTTAAAATTATGAAAACTTTTTTCTTCTTTTTCATATTCTTATTTTCTTTCGCTTTTGTTGCGCAAGCTCAACAACCTACAGGTACTGCTCAACCAGTTGCAGTTTCCGAGCCGGCGGTTGTGCTGCCTAAGTTTTTAGAACAATTTATTACTAGTTTTTGTAGCCGATCCATTGAATGCGGTGACAAAATCGACCTAGCGACCTGCACGAATGTGTTGCGCGATACGTTTCCCGTATCCCAATTGCCACAGTTGGAAGCAATCAAGAGTAAGTTTGAAGATTGTTCTGTAGCTGTTAAGAAAACGGCCTGTGACAGCTTGAAAAAAGAGCCGCCCTTGGCTTGTAAGTTTTTGGATGAAGTAAACCAATAACTATGTCTACGACAATTGTCTTAAAACAAAGTTTAAGACGCCACCGTGACGGATGTATTCCAGTTCAACAGGGGTATCTATTCGACAGAGTACCTCAAATGTTTTGGATTTACCGTTAAGGTTGGCTTGTATCGTTAGTTTTTGTCGGGGTTTAAGATTGGTTAAACCTTCAAGATTAAAAGTTTCTTCTCCGGTTAGTCCCAGGCTTTCGGCATTTTGTCCTTCTAAAAATTGAAAAGCCAAAACTCCCATGCCAATAAGGTTGCTGCGATGGATTCGTTCGAAAGATTCCGCAATGACCGCTTTGACTCCTTGCAGGTAAGGGCCTTTAGCCGCCCAATCCCGCGAGGAACCGGACCCATATTCTTTCCCTGCCAAAACAATCAAAGGTGTTTTTTCGGAAATATATTTTATGGCAGCATCAAAAATGGGAACAGGTTTGTCATCAGGAAATTGGCGAGTGAGTCCACCTTCTACACCAGGAAGTAGTTTATTTTTGATGCGTCCATTGGCAAAAGTGCCACGCATCATCACTTCGTGATTGCCCCGCCGGGCTCCGTAAGAATTAAAATCATCCGGATTAACACCTTGCTTCATCAAATAGGCTCCAGCAGGAGAGTCTTTTTTAATATTTCCCGCGGGCGAGATATGATCGGTGGTGATGCTGTCACCAAAAAATCCTAAAACACGGGCACCTATAATGTCTGAAATCGGATTGGGTGTTTTTGGCAAATTATCAAAGTAAGGCGCTTTGCGGATATAAGTAGATTGTGCATCCCAGGCGTAAGTTTCACTGGGTTTGACTTGGATATTTTGCCAATGCGGACCACCTTCAAAAACATGTTCGTATTTTTCTCGGAAGAGGGCCGCATCGATAGCGGCTGTGGCATTTTTAATTTCTGCCTGTGTTGGCCAAATATCTTTAAGAAAAACCTTTTGCCCATTTTTATCTTGGCCCAATGGGGTTTTTTCCCAGTCGATAGTGATAGTCCCCGCCAAGGCATAGGCCACCACCAATGGGGGGCTGGCTAAGTAATTGGCACGAATGTCGGCATGAATGCGCCCTTCAAAGTTACGGTTACCACTAAGAACAGAAGCCGAAACCAAACCTTGGTTTTTATAGGCTTCTGCAATTTCACTGCGGAGAGGCCCACTATTGCCGATACAGGTGGTGCAACCGTAACCCACAACATTGAATTTTAATTGTTCCAGATAAGGCAGAAGCCCCGTTTTTTCCAGATACGCAGTAACAACTAGAGAGCCAGGGGCTAAACTTGTTTTAACCCATGAAGCAGTTTGGAGCCCTTTCTCAACAGCTTTTTTAGCCAATAGACCTGCGGCAATCATCACGGATGGATTGGACGTATTGGTACAGCTAGTGATGGCTGCAATAAGTACATCGCCATCTGTCGGCTTATGCCCATCAACTAATGTACTTTGAGATTGAGGTTCTTCTTTGAGCTTGGGACGCAATCCCGTAGGACGCAGTCCCGCAGGACGTAGTCCTTCTTTTTTTTCTAGAAATGAAGAGGCCACTTGGCTTAAGGCCACGCGATCTTGAGGTCGGCTAGGGCCTGCGAGAGAAGGCTCTACCGTTGATAAATCCAATTCCAATGTGTCGGTATAAATGGGGGAAGCACTGTCTTTGGTGACAAAGAGTTTTTGTGTTTTTAAATAATGTTCCACCCATTGAATATGATCTTCCGGTCGTCCGGTGAGTTTGAGGTAGCGGAGTGTTTCGGCATCTACAGGGAAAAAACCACAGGTTGCGCCGTATTCCGGGGCCATGTTGGCAATCGTGGCACGGTCGGCCAATGACAGATTGAGCGCCCCTTCACCGAAAAATTCCACAAATTTTCCGACCACTCCTTTTTTACGAAGTTTTTCAGTTATGGTGAGTACTAAATCGGTGGCGGTGGTGCCTTCCTTTAAGGTGCTCGTCAATTTGAAACCGACAACTTGAGGGATCAGCATGGTGCTGGGCTGGCCTAACATGGCGGCTTCGGCTTCAATGCCACCGACCCCCCAACCGAGAACTCCTAAACCGTTGACCATGGTGGTGTGGGAATCCGTTCCAAAAACAGTGTCGGGATAAATATCTCCCGATTCGTTGGTCATCACCACGCGGGCTAAATACTCCACATTCACTTGATGGACAATGCCCGTGTCGGGAGGAACAACTTTGAAATTATTAAACGCTTGTTGCCCCCATTTTAAAAACTCGTAGCGTTCGCGGTTGCGCTCGAATTCGCGCTC
>CAZQCI010000109.1:0-7255 GCA_964592255.1 uncultured Nitrospiraceae bacterium
GAGATACTTTTTCCAAAAATTTCTTTTTTGAAACAATATCCAGCGTCGCCAATGCCGCCCGACATGCTAAAGGGTTTCCTCCAAAAGTGGAGGCATGAATACCGGGAACGACCTGAGAAGCTATTTTTTCACTCACCAACACGGCCCCCAACGGAAAACCGGAGCCCAAAGCTTTTGACAGAGCTAACAAATCAGGAACAATACCTTCATGCTGATGGGCAAATAGTTTTCCTGTACGCCCAATGCCGGTTTGCACTTCATCTAAAATAAGAAACAGTCCTTTTTCGTCACATAAGGCTCTTAACCCTTTTAAATAACCAGCTGGCGGTATCCTCACACCACCTTCTCCTTGAATAGGCTCAACAATAATGGCACAGGTCTGGGCGGACACAGCCTGCTTCATCGCGTTTAAATCTCCAAAAGGCACAGACTTAAACCCAGGAACCAAAGGCCCAAAACCCGACTGATACTTAGATTGCATCGTGGCTGATAAAGATCCTAAAGTTCTTCCATGAAAGGAATGGCCTGTTGCCAAAATTTCATAGCGATCAGGAACACCACTCATTTTTAAACTCGCGTATCGCGCCAGCTTGATACAGGCTTCATTGGCTTCTGTGCCGGAATTACAGAAAAAAGTTTTAGATAAACCCGAAAGACCAACCAGTTTTTCGGCTAACTCCGCCTGTTCTTGAATGCAAAAAACATTAGAGGCATGAAACAAATGCCCCATTTGGTCAGCCAAAGCCTGACGAACAGCTTTTGGGGCATGTCCTAAGTTATCCACAGCAAGCCCCGCGAAAAAATCGAGATATTTTTTTCCATCAGCATCCCAAGCATATACCCCTGCCCCATGCACCAGAGTAATCGGAAGCCGGGCATAAGTCGGCAACACATAGCGACTCATTAATTCCGCATTGGCTTTATTATTTCGGTGAATTCTTGACTTAAGGCTTGGCATCAGTTGTGTTTTGAGCGGCAGATTCCAAAGACTGAATCAGCGTCCCTACCCCCGTATCGGTAAAAATTTCCAAAAGAAGCGAATGCTGCACCCGTCCATCTACAATGTGGACAGAACCAACACCCTCACGCAAGGCCTGAAGCGCGCATTGAATTTTAGGAATCATGCCTCCACTCGCAATCCCCGTCTTGATCAAACCTTCCGCTTCTTTAACTGACAAATTGGCCAATAGCTTTCCATCTCCACCTTTAACTCCTTCTACATCCGTCATCAAAATGAGTTTTTCAGCAGATAAAGAAGACGCCACACTGGCCGCCACCGTATCAGCATTGATGTTAAGGGACTCTCCCGTATCCGATACTCCTACCGGAGCAATAACAGGAATGAACAAACTATCTTCAAGCCGTGTAAGCACTTCTGGGTTGATTTTGGTAATCACCCCCACCAAACCCAGATCGATGATTTCTGACGTACGCTTAGTAACCTTCACTTTCTGTGGATCCATTTTTACAGCTTGAATCAGCAAACCATCCTTGCCGGAAAGACCTATCGCATGCCCCCCGTTAAGATTAATCCATCCAACGATGTCTTTATTTATTTTGCCAACCAAAACCATTTCTACGACATCCATGGTATCGGAATCGGTAATTCTCAATCCGTGATGATACCGTGACTCAATCCCCATTTGGGACAGCACTTTTTCAATCTGAGGGCCACCCCCATGCACAATAATAGGATGCAGCCCAATGAGTTTGAGCATAATAACGTCACGGGTAAAACTTTTCTTTAAATCATCATCCACCATGGCATGACCGCCGTATTTGATGACAATGCGCTTGCCTCTAAACTTTTGAATATAAGGAAGCGCTTCCATGAGAATTTTGGCTTTGTTGACAATATTTTCCATATTATAAAATATACCGGCTTAAATCCTGGTTTTGGATCACCGGCTCCAAGCATTTTGTAACATAATCCGCCGACACAACAAATTCTTCACCCGACTTCTCAGGTGCTGTGAAGGAGATATCATCAAGCACTCTTTCTAAAATGGTATGCAATCGCCGCGCGCCAATATTTTCCATCTGCTGGTTGGCTTTAGCCGCAAAATCGGCCAATTCCGCCAAAGCATCGGGTTGAAAAACAAGGCGAATTTTTTCCGTCCCCATTAAAGCTACGTACTGCTTAGTTAAGGCGTTGTTAGGTTCGGTTAAAATACGTAAAAAATCTTCTTTTGTGAGCGAAGCCAATTCTACACGAATAGGAAAACGGCCTTGCAACTCCGGAATTAAATCGGAGGGCTTAGAAACATGAAACGCGCCCGCTGCAATGAAAAGAATATGATCGGTACGTACCATACCATATTTTGTGCTTACGTTACAGCCTTCCACGATAGGGAGAATATCTCTCTGTACCCCTTCGCGCGATACATCTGGGCCATGCCCCCCGCCTTTTTCACGTGAGGCAATTTTGTCGATTTCGTCGATAAAAACAATCCCTGTTTGCTCCACTCGCTGAATGGCCAATTTCACCACTTCATCCATATCAATAAGCTTTTGCGCCTCTTCCACTTTTAAAATTTCAAGAGCCTCAGGAACTTTTACTTTCCGACGTTTTTTATCTCTCGGCATAATATTGGAAAACATATCACGAAGATTTTTGGAAATATCATCCATCGATCCTCCTGCCGACACCACTTCAATCATGGGCATGGCTCCACCGCGTGGTGGAGCAACATCCAATTCGATACTGCGTTGATCCAACTTGCCAGCACGTAACATGTGCCGCATTTTCTCGCGGGTCTGATCTGGGCTTTCAACATCTACCTCGTCCGCTTCAGGAGCATGAGGCTCAGACATGGCACGGGTTTTAGGACGCTTAGGAACCAGAAGATCCAACAAATGCTCTTCGGCCATTTCTTCGGCCCTCACTTGCACACGGGCTGTTTCTTCATCACGCACCAGGTTAACAGCGGTATCAACCAACTCACGAATCATCGATTCAACATCTTTCCCCACATAACCCACTTCGGTAAATTTGGAGGCTTCTACTTTGACAAACGGTGAACCTGCTAATTTGGAAAGCCTACGAGCAATTTCAGTTTTTCCAACCCCTGTAGGTCCAATCATGATAATATTTTTAGGAGCAATTTCCTCCCGTAAATCACCAGACACCTGCAACCGGCGCCATCGGTTACGCATCGCTACAGCCACAGCCCTCTTAGCTTCGGCCTGGCCAATGATGTATTTATCGAGCTCAGAAACAATTTCCCGCGGCGTAAAATTTTTAATTCCTTCAGACATAATAGCCATAAACCATTTGCTCTCTGTAGAGATGATTAAGAGAAGGTGGTTTTGTGAAAATTTCTTCGGCTGTCTGACGAGTCCCGCCATAGGCGGGACGAGGAGTTCCGAAGAAATTGGAGCAAAATTACCTTCTCTTAATCATCGATTCACCCTAGTTCTACTAACGTGATGTTCTCATTCGTATACACACAAATTTCAGCAGCAATTTTCATCGACTGTTCCACCACCTCTTTAGCCGACAAGTTAGAGTTGCGGATTAATGCCCGCGCAGCGGACAACGCATAAGCTCCCCCAGAGCCAATAGCCGCAATACCATCGTCTGGCTCAATCACATCACCGTTACCAGATAGTGTAAAAAGATGATCTTTATCGGCCACAATTAATAAAGCCTCCAAACGTCGTAACACGCGGTCTGTTCTCCACTCTTTAGCCATCTCAACAGCCGCACGCGTGATGTTACCTCCATACTCCTTAAGTTTTGCTTCAAACTTTTCATAAAGTGTTAAAGCATCCGCCGTAGAACCTGCAAAACCTGTGGCCACACGGCCTTCTTGCAATGTACGTACTTTGTTTGCTTTGGCTTTCATCACGGTTTGATTCAAACTCACCTGCCCATCACCCGCTAAAGCCAGCTTACCGTCTTTTTTCACTGCTAAAATAGTTGTCGATCGAATCATAAAGTCCTTTGTCCTTGGTCTATAACCCTATGCCTTCGGATGCGCCTTTTCATATACTTGAATCAGTTGATCAACATTCACATGCGTATAACGCTGAGTTGTCGAGAGGCTGGCATGGCCAAGTAATTCCTGAATGGAACGTAGATCCGCACCTGAATTCAATAAATGAGTTGCAAACGTATGCCGCAAAACGTGAGGCGATATTTTTTTGGATATACCACAATCGCTCATTGCTTTATCCACCATGCGTTGAATGCTTCTCACCGTTAAACGTCCTCCTCGTTTATTCAAAAACAACGCTTCGGTTTGAGAGACATTCTGCATTTTTTGTGTCCGCGCTTCTTGGTAACGCACAAGAGCTTCGGCGGCTTTTTTGCCCACCGGCACAATCCTTTCCTTATTCCCCTTTCCCAACACCCGCACAACACGGTTTTCAACATCAAGCTGATTTCCATTTAATCCCACCAATTCACTGACTCGCAACCCACAAGAATAAAGCAACTCTAAAATGGCCTTATCCCTCCGACCCGCAAAGTCGTCGGAAAAAACCTTGTCGAGAAGGGCAAAAACTTCATCTACATTCAAAAACTTCGGCAACTGCTTAGGAATTTTGGGAGAATGCAGTACACTTGCCGGGTTTTGGGTTAAACGTCCTTTTTTCTGCCAGTATTTAAAAAAACTTCGTAACGTGGATAATTTTCGTGAAATACTCACTGGACTTAATTTTTGGAAGAGAACTGCTAAATAACTACGCAAAACTAAAGGTGAAATTCTAGTTAAGTCTAAAGCTCCTCCCACAAAAATATCCGGTTGAAACTTAGATAAATATTCATAGAAATCGATAAGATCATGAATATAGTTCTTAATCGTATGCGGCGAGGCATTCCGCTCGTGCATCAAAGCCGTTTTATACTCTTGAATGGAAGGGTCGAGGTTCATAGGCGGAATGTCATATAAAAAAACGCGGTTATCTCGTAAACAAAGGGACAAATCAATAACAAAATAAAGAGTTTAGCAAAACAAATCTTTAGTATTGTCACAATGGGACAATCTAGTGGGGTTCAAGTGAACCCGGCTAAAAACATGCCGTTGATGACTCTGATAAACACGTAAAAATTTAAGCTGAAACCCTATCAAACCTCTAAAAGAATTGATTGTGAGAAAAAACACAAAATATTATAATACCTTATGTTTTTGCGCTTCCTTGTCATGGTGTTTTTTCTATTAGCCCGCCCCGTTTTGGCCCAAGAATTACCACCCCCTCCTGACGAAGAAAATAACCCTGAGCTAACAGGAAACCTCCCAGACCCCGAAGACAATCCAGAAGACTTTCAAGCAGAAGAAAATACATCTGAGGAAAATGGTACCCATACATTAAAATTTGAATTTACCTCAGTCGTCACCTTTCAAAATCCCGGTGATCCTTCTCCTTATATCGAAATTCATTACAACAATTCTTTTGAAACCACGGTCAGGTTTGGTAAGAGAACCCAAGCCATGGGTGTTTCTGCCGATATCGAAACTCAAAACTGGGGATCTTTGGCCCAAAACGAATTTTTTGAATGCCGACTCAACATTGCTCTTCAAGATGTTTCGGTGAATGTCGAAACACGGATGAATGAAGAAGCCAGTGAGGATGATCCTGAAAATCCGGTAAGACAAGGGGTTATTAAAATACTCTACAGTGATACAATGGCCGAAGATTGGTTTTCATATTGTACCGACATCGGTGGGGCCACACTCAACACTTTAGGAGCGCCCGAACATTACAATAACGAAATACTCAAAATGATTCAGCCGTCTTTATCAGCAATTGTCATTGATAATTTTGATCCGACAACAGAACAAAAAGTGGAATTGAATGTAGAGCCTACTCTGGTTGAAGATAAAGAAATCAGTAATACAATCTTACTTTCGGGTTCTGGCATGTTAACTATTACTCCATTAGAAAATACCCCACCATCCAGTAACGAAAACCTTATCGATCTCCCGACTCCGGAAGCCCCCTAAATATAACGCCAAGCCAGCCACTACTTTTTTATTTGATTTTTTATTTTAGCCACGCCATGAATGAAGTTAAGATGGTTCCTCAAATCGATAAACTTCTTATCATTTCTAATCATCAAAAAACAGATCAACTGATCCGGATTTCTATAAGCAAACAGTCCCAATGGAATGCGGTCCATATCGATTCGTTCCAAAATGTTCCTAATGCACTTAAAGAATTGTCGTTAGCCAATTACGATAGTGTCATCATCGACTTACCTTCTCTAGATGTCTCTCCGTTGGAAACACTTTTTCAAATAAGAAAAGTCGCCAAAGAAATTCCTTTATTGCTTATCAACGAACCAGGGGCGGAAAAAACAGCGATAGCTTGCCTTAAGGGAGGGGCTGATTATT
Source organism: uncultured Nitrospiraceae bacterium (assembly GCA_964592255.1). GTDB lineage: Bacteria > UBA10199 > UBA10199 > UBA10199 > SBBF01 > CAZQCI01. The sequence goes on from CAZQCI010000109.1 coordinate 6,339, forward strand.
ATCTGGTGAAGCACAACGATTGGTCGGATGAAATTCACACAATTTTAGAAACCATTTTAGAAGAACGTGAAAAAACCAGAAAATTAAAGGCAAGGCTTTTACAGTTAGAAGAAGAAAACACAGCCCTTAAGCAAGGACGTATCTTTGATGAAACCACCTGTTTTTACTCAACCTCTTATTTTAAATCACTCATGTCGCGCGAGTTGAAACGCGCTAGTCGGCATGACTTAGACATAACGTGTTTAGTCTTGGACATAGGAACCCCCAGAACCACTCTCAAAAAAATAAAAAATAAACCCTTAAAACCTGTTTATGAGCAACTCTCGGTTTTGCTGCGCTCCCTCATCCGTACCAGCGACATTTGGGCCCGGCTTTCCGAAAACCGTTTTGCAGCCATTCTTCCCCATACCAACTCTCGAAAAGCTAAAAATGCTATCAACCGCATCAATGCAGAAATGAACGACGCTTCGTTTCTTCTAGAAGACACGGAAGTCCCTATCCGGTTGCGATGGGGATTAGCAGGGTTTAACAAGAAAAAAATGAGCAACGAAAATGACTTTCTACAACAAGCCGAATCATCCCTCACATCCTGGACTAAAACAGAAGTGACGGCGCATTAAAGCTCACCTGACTCTACATCAACAAGTAACTTTGAATAAATTCATCAAGCTCCCCATCAAGCACTTTTTGCGTTTGGGAAGTCTCATGATCTGTACGGTGATCTTTAACCATTTGATAAGGCTGTAAAACATAAGAGCGGATCTGGGAACCCCAAGCGATGTCTTTTTTGTTGTCTTCTACTTTTTTCTGTTCTGCCCTTTTCTTCTCCATCTCCATCTCAAAAAGACGGGCTTTGAGAATTTTAAGAGCCATGGCTTTATTCTGATGCTGAGAACGCTCGTTCTGACACTGCACAA
>CAZQCI010000110.1:0-7157 GCA_964592255.1 uncultured Nitrospiraceae bacterium
ATTTATCACGTCCTCGACATAGCCGAGGCGGTTTTCCAGCTCGCCGTCGTCTACGTCGCTTGACTCGGCGTGATTGCGGTAATCAGGATGGATGACCACGAAGCCCTGCCGGGCGAGATAGTCCTGCTCGCGCCGGAGCCCGCGGCCATTGGTATAGATCGCCGGATCGATATAGCCGTGGTTCAGGATGAGTACGGGGAACGGTCCGTCCCCCACCGGGACATTCATGATGCCAGAGATGGTGAGTTCGCCGCTCCGGTACGTCACATAGTAGCGAGTATACGTGGGCTGCCGTTCGAGCACGTTACCCACAGCCAAGTCGCGGCCATCGAATTCGCGATCGAAGAAAGCCTCGATCGACGGACCGCTCCAATCTGGGCCCGAACCAATCGGCACAGCGCTCTCCGCTTCCTTTTCCGGCACGCTGACCGAAACTGGCGGCTCAGGCTGAACCGGATCGCTACTCAGCAGCCTGAACCCTCCGTAGAGGACTACACCGATGATGACGAGCGCGAGGATCCATTTCATGCGCTCATTCTACACTATCTTGGCCCGCCGGCTGCGGTACCACGTGATCAGGTGAATGATGCCAATGATAACAAGTGCGGCTCCTCCCACGGGCAGCGTGACGAGCGCGTACCAGCTGGAGACAAACAGCATATAGACGAGTTCGCCGCCCGGGCAGTCCGGCGCGGCCGCCTCGCTCAGCGCCTCGACATCGCAGCCGAGCGCCGGCGCCATAAAGACCCCGATCGCCATCGCCACGAGCGGCGCTATGGCAAACAGCACTGCCGCCCCATACCCCCACACCCATTTGTTCCGCAAGATATTCATAAGCTTTGCAAGACCTGCTTTATGCTTTGTTGAATTTCAACAGTACAATCCGGATCTTCCGGTAATCCTTCGACATATCGTCGGAGCGAATCAGCATCCCGGACAATATACGTTGATGTTTTTCCAGTCCATGTAGCCATACCATTAGAAAAAGCGAGCACTTGATTCACTCTGCCAGAAAATACACCAGCCGTCTGCAGCTTGCTTCTCAAGTATGAAACATGTCGATCAACCTCGGACCTTGGATCACTATCTCGGGACAGAAGAAATTTCCTTTTCTCTTTGACTTGATAACAATCCTCTCCTTCAAAATACAACTGATCTGAAAGATTCTTCACCTCTACTACCATGACTCCTTTTGCGGACACAATTACAAAGTCGATATCAAATAATTTCCCAGAAAGAGAAGAAAATTTCACATTGGGCAAAATAGACTCTCTTGGAAATATGCTTTCGAGCCATTCATTTACTGTGTTCTCGCCTTCGAATCCTCGACGAGCCAGACGGGCCTGTCTAGAATATTTATCGATAATCGGACCAAGCCAAGACTCATCGAGCCAGTCACCAATTCTTGAAATGATCGGATAGAGAGAATAACCCAGAAGAAGTACAGCTACCATTCCATATTTTGCTGAATCACTCAGTACAAACCACCCAGAAATGATCGCTACGAGCAAAACGGCGAACAAAATGAGTAAAGTGATTGAAATGGCTTTCAGGTATTGGCTACGGGAAAACGACATACTAATGTAACTGATTACATATAGATACCAACTCTTCTGGTGTCACTATTTCTACGTTAAATTTTTTATTCAATGTTTCCATTTTTGTTAAAAAATCCGTGTCCTCTGTCACAAAATAGTCGTGCTGATTTCTGATATGTGCCTCTAGTTGCATCGCGTCTTTAACATGTTCTGATCCAATAATCTGACGAATCTCATCGTATGTGCAGTCGTCCCCCGCCAAGACAGCCTCACCCCAACGAGCATGGTCCCAGACGGCGACTGGGAGAATTTTTTCTTTTACCTTTGTATTTTCTCGGCCATTCTCAAGCATGACGTCATACATCTTTATTCTTCCGGCCGTTTCTAACTCTTTGAGGATTTTAACGCTCGCGCTCGAATCCCTAGTTATCTTCAGAGTACGCATCGGGGTAGTGTGGATTTGACATGAATGTTCCTATTCTACACCTTCGGGTATTCGGCCACGAGGAGCATTTTGTCGCAATTCGGACATGACACATCTAGTGCAAAGTGGCTGTCGGTATTCACGATGCCGCCCTTTTTTGGAGCCCCCGACCAATCACAGACCGGACAGACGAGACGACAATTCTCGTCATAGTCCCTGTACGGGATGACTGTCGCAGGAAACTTTCTCATGGCAGCAAAGACTTCTTCTGGTGCAACATTGGTTCTCATATATTTTTTGCTAAATATTTGAGGCTATTTCTGTTGTATCGACCGGACAAACAAAAAAGCGGGTGAGAGTTTTAATCCAGCCCTCTGCTGAATGAAATCTCCCAACCGCCAAAATTGCTCTTTTGCGACTAGTCATTTCCCCCATCTGGCTCCCGACAGATTTCCCCGGTGGCCTACCCTTTCGGGAAGAAGAAACGGCGCTTTGTTCAAAGCACGAAACTCGAATTATCAATCTCTTACACTTCTATTCTAGCATTCTTCAATTCTAGACTCAAGTCACACCCTCTTCTCTATACCAACCCCCACAAACCAGGGCCGACCTTGATAAACCTTTGTTTGAGACCACTTTTTCCCCTTCGACGAGTCTCCAGCAACAAATCCACAGCCAGCGTTGACTCTGGAGTCTTCCCTTTAGTTTTTATCATCTTCTTATCCAGAGCAATTCTGAGAATCTCACGTACGTGAAGTGGCCGCTTGCTAGCCCTAAGAATGATGTATGCCGCCTCAGTTTTACTGTATACCATGCCCTTACTCTATGTATTTTAAGCAGATTAGTCAACCAATTTACAGTCAGACCACTAGCCACTATAATCCCATTATAGGATATGAAAAATCAGAAGAACTTAGGGCAATACTTCACCCCCCCGTATGTGGCAGATTTTATGATCAGCCTATCGAAGGTGTCCAAGAACGCAAGAGTCCTAGAGCCAGCCTGCGGCAATGGGGTCTTTTTAAAAATCCTCGAGGATAGGGGGTACAAAAATGTTACTGGTTATGAGGTTGATAAAACCATTACTCCGATAATCAAAGCAAACATCTTCTTTAAGAGTTTTATAAGTGAGCCTATCACAAAAAATATTGATTTAGTGATCGGGAATCCGCCATATATTCGCTGGAAAAATTTAAATGAGGACCTAAAGGAAGAGCTTTTGGAGAATAAATTATGGCTCAACTACTTTAATGGTCTATCAGACTACCTTTACATTTTTATTCTAAAGTCTGTTGAGCACTTAAGGGAGGGCGGAGAATTAATTTTTATTACTCCAGAATACTGGCTGAATACTAAACATGCCAAATCTCTGCGAGATTACCTAGTACTCAGTGGCTACTTTACAGATATTATCCACTTCAATGAAACACCAATTTTTGATGGGGTGGCCTCTTCAATAGTTATTTTTAAGTTTGTAAAATCCCAGAGCCAAGACAAAAAAAATAAAAGTATTCGCGTTGTAAAATATAAATCCACAAAAAGACTAAACAAAGAATCTCTTGAGCTGATAGCAAAGAATACTCAACATGAGGACATAGAAAGATTTGAGCGGGAGCAGTTCCCTCTTTACAAAGCGTGGGTTCTAGTACCAAGCAAACTCGAAAATGAACTAATAGAATTCGAGGATAAGTGTTCCATAAAGGCCGAAAAAACCCTCTTCAATGATGAAAGAGAAAATTGTACCTTGGGAGACATGGCTGATATAGCGAATGGCATGGTCAGCGGACTCGATCGAGCCTTTCAAATTCCACCAGGAACTAAACTAACAAAGCGTGAACAGGATTCTACGCTTGCGGTTTTAAAAGCAAAAAATATCAAACCCTACATCCACGGAGATATCACCCGATATATATTTGTATCGGAACAGATAGAAAACGAATCAGATTTTAAGAACCGATATCCCAATTTCGATAAAATACTCATGGTCCATCGGGATCAGCTTGAGCAAAGATACAGCTACAATAAAAAAATTAATTATTGGGAATGGGCCTTTCTTAGAAGCTACCGGCTCTTCAGCCAGAACACAGAGCGGATATTCGTCCCCTGCAAAGAGAGAATTTCTCACAAAAACTACTTTAGATTTTCATTAGCGCCCAAGCACGTATTCCCCACTCAAGATGTAACTGCCGTTTTTTTAAGACCTGAAACTAGGGAGAGTGTCCACTATATCCTGGCACTTTTAAACAACCCCCGAGTATTCGTCTGGCTGAAACACAAGGGGGTTGTAAAGGGTAGCATTGTTGAATTCTCAGAAAAACCACTAGCTAGCATTCCTATTCGACCAATTGATTGGAGCAATCCGAGCGAGGTAATGCTCCACGAGAAAATAACAAGCTTATGCAAAAAATATATCGAAAGGCCAGAAGAAGAAACACTAAGCCTGCTGGAAAATAAAGTTTCCGAGCTATTTTGAAAATTTCTCGTACGGCTTTACATGCTTCCTTAGTACACCTTCCGCATTCTTCTTTGCACTTACAGTGAAGGCTTTCAGAAAGTCACGGCACCAATTTTCTATTGATTTATCATACCCCTGATCCAGATCCTGAACATGGAACTGTATTTGAGTAGCAGCAGTCCAGTTTATATAGAGACGACGAGGATCAGCCTTAAATAACTCTTTAACACTTGCGCTTACACATTTCAGATTTCCCCCATCCTTCTCCCAGCTGACTCCGATATAGTAAATGTTATGAGAGGTAAAGTGATTGGTCTCCAGCATGGAGGCACACATCTTAGCTAGCTTCGAAGCAGAAATTATATTAGGCGGCTGACCATTTCTTTCCAGATTGAATGTCTTTACATCCACTACACTAAAGAAGCCATTTTCAACAATTAGTATATCAGCTGTGTCATTCTGTTTTTCTTCAAAAATATTTTCCGGACTCCAATTTTCAGTAGCTTCCTTACCCCTATTTAATAGCTGCCCAAGAGCTTTGCTAGAAATCAACGCCCATCTCTCTTCAGCTGAAACTGCGCTTGGCGTTTTTGAATACAACTCATTTAAATACTCATATTGCCTATAGACCTTCTCCCCATATTGTTTCTTCAGAAGCACGCTGACATGCTTATCAAAAGGCTCTCCAGCCGCATGACCAGACAGGGTCCCTGATAATGGTACTGGCACTGTAGTACCAACTAGACTACTTTCTAAAAACTTTAGATCAATACCCATGACTTTAGTCGACAAAAAAACCAACTGATTTTTTATAAAGCTGCGCAAATAGCTTTATCTCCACAATATCAATGCGGCGTTCTCCTCTCTCGATTTTTGAAACAAACGATTGCGGTCTATCCAAAGCCCTTGCAACCTCGTCCTGTTTCATACCCAACTGAATCCGTGCTTCTTTCAGCCGCTTTATTACATTCTGATATTCACTCGAATACAAAGCATTAGTCATATTCCTTATTTCAAGGTTATAACCTGTTGCAGAATATCCCAAGTTCGGATATTCAGAAGGTATACGCTAATACAAAAATCTATTAGGCCACTAAAGGTGGCGCCAGCTATTATTGACCAGTTTGTACTGACTGATCCCAAGTGCAGCAGAACTCCTACCATTGAAGAGGACCGACGCAAATGCCCTTATGGTATGGTCCTCCACTTTCTCGAGGATATTGGCATAGGTCGTATCCAGTATGTCGTATCGGAATTTATCCCAGTCCCCCGGCATGCTTTGGTGATCTCTCCCCGGCTTCACTCGGGACCCTAGTTTCTCGGCTTTTCCGATGTAGAGCAGTTTCTTTTTAGTATTCGCAAGATAGTAGATGACATTCACCGCGCCGGCATGTTTCTGAAATTCTTTCACATTGAGCCAACCGGTACTCCGATTGATTAGATAACTCTTGTCCTTGTTAAAGAGCCAACCGAAAACATTCTCTTCAGCCAACCTCTCGAAAAGAGTATTCCATGGGCTTTCGATTCTTATGAAGACTTCGCACTTGATCCGCTTTGCGCTCACGGGCTCAAAGATAAGTACTTCCTGCTGCCCGCCCTGCAGATTAGTCCGAAAATACTTTCCTTTCTCTTTCGACAAATCAAAAAGTTCTTTTTGACTTTTCAGCACCACATATGACTGAATGAATGTCTTCCGAAGTTTTCTGAGGAACTCACGATTGTTGTGCCAGCGAAGCTGATAGACTCCGCCTGCCTTTCGGTTGATATTCCAAAGCTGAGCAACGTACGCTTTCTTGTCCCAAACAAGCTCGACTTCGACGAATGTTCCCGGCTTTATCTTTTCTGCTGGGTCAAAATAAGGAATGAATTTTTTGGGAACAGTAAAACCCCAGTCCATCATGGACCGATCGATCTTCTTGTAGTACTGAACATCCATAATTCCCTAGTAATAGGAATCTGCCCTAGCTTATAGCCCCTTCTCGATTTCTTCCGAACCCTCACCAAAACCCCTATTCGAATTTTGAATTGGTGTTTTTTCCCCAAATTCAAGTTCCTCGCTATCGTCAAAGCCATTACTTAACCCCACCAACGTATTACTTCGTGGGTTGGAAAGAATGTCTTTAAGCTCATCTTCCTGGGTCATAATAAGGAAATTAATAATAGACTGCTGAAACCAAGAATACAACAGCGAAAACCAACAAAGTAATTGAAAGTTTCTGAAAGCAAATAAGATCTGAAAGTCGCTTAGAATTCTCTTTTATATTTACCTTTAATTTATCGTTATATTGTATAACTAATTCATTAAAGGTTTCATTTGAACCAACAGCAATAAGCTCCTCAATCTTCGGTCCAAATTTGTAGCTTCTTGGCCAGACTGCGAAGATTCCTGCGAGAATAGAAAGACAAGCGAGCAATAACCCTTTCTTATCTAAACTGTTTAGTACATCTTTATTTAGTATAAAGCCAACTAACGCTGTATCTGCAACTATAACAAGCTGAATCTTGGTAACAATGTGCTCAACCGATTTTTGTTGTTCATTAAAAAAGCTCAGCACTTTTTCATGAACAAACAATAGGTTCTGATGTTTTACATCTTTCGTATCATCCATAGAATTCACCTGCTCATTTTACTCACCCTACTCCCCTTTTCTCCCTTTTTCAAGCCAAAAGAGAAAGAGCTGCCCGTGGGACAGCTCTCCTCATTTTGGACTATTTCGCGCCTTTCGGGAGACTCTCGCAG
>CAZQCI010000111.1:0-6882 GCA_964592255.1 uncultured Nitrospiraceae bacterium
AGAATAAATAATTCATTCTTGGTGTTGCCTGTACTATGGCTTGCCCTTCTTGCGGAAAAGATTACGACATTAAAACTCTTAAGCTGGATCGCTATACCAATGCTTTTATTTGCCCTTCTTGCAAAGAGCCCATGCAGAATGCCGTAATTCCTTCCGGAAAGATTCTGATTTGGATTACGGTGATGATACTTGGTTTTTGGGGTTTGGGAGTATGGCTTATCATTTCTTTATCTCGGCTTTTCCATGGAGAAGCCCCTGCCTGGTTTGTTTTAGGAGCTAGTTTTACTCTGGTTTTAGGTATTAAACTGATGGCGGGAAAAATGTTGGAATTTACCAAAAATAAAGCGCCGCACGAGCTACGGAAAGCGCGTGTGGAAACGGCCCGATGGCTGACAAAAATTACGGTGATTTTAGCTCTGGTGAATTTGGTGATCCGGCTCGTGTTTAAATAAAATAATGATTAAATCACTACATTTTCGCGGTATTCCCCAAATACTTCCCGTAGGGTGTCTGAAATTTCCCCTAATGTGGTATAACATTTTACGGCGTTGAGAATATGCGGCATGAGGTTGTCTTTTCCGGTGGCGGCTTTTTTCAGTTGAGCTCTGGCTTGTTGTACGGCGGCATTGTCACGTTTTTCGCGTAGCTTTTTCAAACTATCTTTCTGGCGAATTTCCAATTCAGGTTTAACTTTTAAAATATCTTTTACCGGCTCTTCTTCCATTGTGAACTGATTGACTCCAACAATGATGAGATTTTTTTCTTCAATTTTCTTTTGATAATCATAGGCGGCATTTTGAATTTCGCGTTGGATATAGCCTTTTTCTATGGCTTGTACCGAGCCACCCATTTGGTCAATTTTGTCGATATAGGCTTTAGCTTGGGTTTCGATCGTGTCGGTGAGTTCTTCAACGTAATAAGAACCGGCCAAAGGATCGGCTGTATCCGCCACTCCCGACTCGTAGGCTAGAACCTGTTGGGTACGCAGGGCAATCATGGCGGATTGTTTTGTTGGAAGAGCCAACGCTTCATCGCGCGAGTTGGTATGCAAGCTTTGGGTGCCTCCCAAGACCGCTGATAAGGCTTGGTAGGCCACGCGTACGACGTTGTTGTCAATTTGCTGTGCGGTTAAGCTGCATCCGGCGGTTTGAGTGTGAAATCTCAGCTGAGCACTGCGATCACTGGCCTTAAAACGTTCCCGCATCAGTTTCGCCCATAGTCTTCTAGCGGCACGGAATTTGGCGACCTCTTCAAATAAATAGTTGTGAGCATTAAAAAAGAAGGAAAGGCGAGGGGCAAAGTCTTCCAAATTCAACCCGGCCGATAGGGCTGCCTGCACGTAGGCTAAACCGTTGGCTAAGGTGAAGGCCACTTCTTGTACCGCCGTGGAACCGGCTTCACGGATGTGATAGCCCGAAATCGAAATGGTATTCCATTTAGGGACATGATCTTTGCAGAAAGCAAAAATATCCGTAATGATGCGCATCGAGGGTGTTGGTGGATAAACGTAAGTGCCGCGGGCGATATATTCTTTCAAAATATCGTTTTGGATGGTGCCGGAAATTTTGCTGAAGGGGATTCCCTGTTTTTCTGCTACAGCCATATAAAGGGCTAACAAGGTGGAGGCTGTGGCATTGATGGTCATCGAAGTGGACACTTTATCGAGTGGAATCTGATTGAATAATGTTTCCATGTCGGCCAACGAATCGATGGCGACCCCTGTTTTGCCGACTTCTCCCATCGAGCGTGGGTTGTCGGAATCTAGCCCCATTTGTGTGGGTAGGTCGAAAGCAATGGAGAGCCCGGTGCCGCCGTTAGCGATGAGATCTCGAAAACGAATGTTAGTTTCCTCTGCCGTGCCGAATCCCGAGTACTGCCTCATGGTCCAATGTCGGCCACGATACATGTCAGTATAAATGCCGCGTGTAAAAGGAAAGTCTCCAGGGGCACCCGATTCAGCGGGTCCATAGAATGGCTTTACATCGATATCGGATAAAGTTCGGAATTTTTTGTCGTTTTCGTTTTTAGGCATAAGGGTTTTTTGTATAATAGACGTGCTCCAGCTTGTCAAACGGCTCCATTAAGGTCTTTTAAAAAAAGTTTCGGTTGTTTGGCGCCCCAATGTTTTGTTTTTTTTGTAATGAATCTGGGTTAGTCTAAGTCTCTGATGCATTTAGAACCTCTCATTCTTGATTTGGCTGTCATTCTGGGTGTGTCCAGTGTGGTGTCTTTACTTTTTCAAAAAATTAAACAGCCGGTAGTTTTGGGCTATTTGGTGGCGGGCTTTATCGTAGGTCCTTATACGCCTCCATTTTCTTTAGTTCATGACATCGAAGGTATTCGTGTTTGGGCTGATTTGGGTGTAGTTTTTTTGATGTTTAGTTTGGGTCTACACTTTAGCTTTGGAAAATTAGCTAAAATTGGAAGTCCGGCTCTTTTTTCTGGAATATTTGAAGTATTAGTCATGTTTGGATTAGGGTGTCTTCTGGGGTATCTCTTGGGTTTTTCTTTTGAAGACAGGCTTTTTTTAGGGGCCATTTTGTCTGTCTCGTCAACAGCCATTATTATTAAAACTTTGGAAGAGATGGGCTTGAAAGAAAAGAAATTGGCGCATCTTATTTTTGGTATATTGATTGTTGAAGATTTAATGGGGATTTTAATTTTAATTACTTTGCCTCTCATGGTTAGTGTAGAAAATTTTTCTGGCTGGATATTGATGGGGAGCTTTCTCAAGTTGGTTGGTATTCTTGTATTAGGCAGTATAGGGGGGTATCTTTTGGTCCCTCCGCTGATCAATTGGGTTGGAAAAAAATCCAACGATGAAGCGATTATTATTTTAGCGCTAGCTCTCTGTTTGGGATGTGTAGCTATGGCTCTCGCTTTTGGCTACTCTGCTCCTTTGGGAGCTTTTCTTATGGGATTGATGATTGCTGAAAGCCAAGAAGGGTCTCGTATTGAAATACTGTTAAAACCAGTACGTGATCTTTTTGCCGCTGTGTTTTTTGTGTCTATTGGAATGCTGCTTAATCCTGACGATATTAAGCATCATGTCTTTGTCGTCGTTGCTGTATGTGGGCTGACACTTTTTGGAAAAATTTTCAGTACGGCATCCGGTTTGATTTTAGTACGACAAAATAAAGTGATGGCTTTTCAGAGTGGGTGTAGTTTGGCTCAAATTGGTGAGTTTAGTTTTATTATTGCTTCTTTGGGGTTGAGTTTGGGGGTTATGAGTGAATTTTTGTATCCTGTGGCGGTGGTTGTCTCGATTGTGACTACATTTACTACGCCTTATCTGATTCGTTTTTCTATGAGGTGGCGCGAGTAAGCTTGTCTTGGCTTAATTGAACTGAAAGTACTATTTAAGAAAAAGTTTTATTGGATTTTTTTGAAAAAGATTCGTCTTCTTCCCATCCGACTTTTTCTAAAAAGTCGTCGTAGTTTCCTAAATAGATTTCTGCTTTGCCGTGATGAAAAATTACCAACTTGGTTGCCCAGCGGCGTAGGATGTCTTCGCTGTGTGTGACAATTACCGAGCCGCCGGAAAAGTTTTCTAAGCTTTCGATTAAGGCTTCAATACTTTGCATATCCAGGTGGTTGGTAGGCTCATCTAAAAAAAGAAGGTTGGAGGGAGTGGCCAGTATTTTTCCTAAAAGCACACGGCTTTTCTCTCCTCCAGACAAATGAGCCACTTTTTTTTCTGCTTGTTCTCCAGAAAACATCATTTGACCGCAGATACTGCGGATGGCTGTGCGGCCTAAATTGCTATTGGCAAATGCAATTTCCTCCTCCACCGTTTTTTTAGGGTCCAGCCGGGAAATATTGGTTTGTCCAAAGTAGCCGAGCTTCATCAGAGGATGAGTTTTAATCTCTCCTGCTTGAGGAGAAATTTCTTGGGCTAAAAGATTAAGTAAGGTGGATTTTCCTTTGCCGTTTTTACCGATAATGGCAATGCGGTCTTTGGCTTGAATGGTTAATTTAAAATCGGAGACGAGGGGTTCTTTTGGATTAAAGCCAAAAGTTAATCCGCTGACTTCCATTAGTGTTTTTGCTTCAAATGGGGCTTCTTGAAATTTAAAGTCTAAATTTTCAATGTCCGCTAATTTTTCTTTTTGAGGAATTTTTTCAAGCATCTTCATCCGTGATTGAACCAGGGCGGCTCTTCCGGCTTGGGCTTTAAAACGATTGATAAAGTTTTCGGCCTGAGCCCGACGTTTTTCTTCCGTCATTCTTGTTTTTTCGTACGTTTCCTCATCTTGCTCGATCAGGGCGTAAAGTTTGGAGGTGCCGCCTTCAACCCTGCGTATTTTTTGCCTATGGACCAGTGCTGTGTGGGTGGTGACGCTATCCATAAACTCCCGATCGTTGGAGATATTGATCATTTCATTTTCCCATTGTCTTAAAAAATCTGTCAGCCAACGAATCGAGACGATATCGAGGTAGTTGGTAGGTTCATCCAACAAAAGCAGGTTGGGATTAGAGACTAAAACTTTAGCCAGATTGAGGCGGATCTGAAAACCGCCCGAAAACTCTTTTGGAGCCCGCCCCATATCCGACTCCCCAAAACCCAATCCAAATAAAATAATCTCGGCCTTATAGTGGTCGTCTTCTTCTCCGGGGGGGAGTCCTAAGCAGGCTTCTTCTAAAATAGTAGGTTTAGTGAAATGAAGGTGCTGAGCTAAGTGGCCGATGCGGTAATTTTTAGGAAGCGTGATGGTTCCAGAATCGGGTGTTTCCTCGTTAAGAACTAGGCGAAAGAGAGTGGATTTGCCATGCCCATTGCGGCCTACTAAACCCAAGCGTTCACCGGGAACCATTTGTAGACTGGCTTCATCGAAAAGTATTTGTTTCCCATAGGATTTGGAAAGGTTTTGAATGCGCAACATGCGCCGCTTTTATCTTTTTTATTTCGTTTCTAAAAGAAAAATCGTTTTTATCATCCGGTTTTTATTCATCTAGAGGGCTCTACAAGGGTGAAATTGGCCTCTGCTAAGGGCATTTCAGTATAATCCTTCTCCTCAAAACCTAAGGGTTTGCCTCCGTAGATTTTTCCATAGAGAACAGGAATGGAGTAAGTGCCAGTTTCATTATCATACACAAGGGAGTCAATGGGGGCGCGTCCTAGATAAGTAAAATTGTTTCCCCAAAACTCGTTGGCAAACTCGGTGAGTAATTCGACATAACAGGCTACTCCTACTTCTTGGCTGCTTTCATTGCCAAACCAATTACTTTCTTCAACGCCGCAATAAGCGGATAGTCCGACTTCATCTTCCCAAACTTTGTAACCATTGTAGGTGGAATCGTCATACAGGGTGACAGTTCCTATAGTTTTTGGTGGGTTACCAGGCCAGGTTGAAAGTCCGATTGTGCCTTGCCAGTTATCTTCTTGAGATGAGGCTGGGGTGATGCAGCCTTCTGGGTTGCTTCCATTAACTTCGCTGACCCAATCAAGGTCAGTAGATGGAATCTCGTTTGGGCTAAATCCAAGATCGGTGAGGACGTCACTGAGGTTTCCGGATGTGTATTCCTCTTCTGGCTTTTCGTTATTGGAGGTGCAAGCTGCTAAGGCTAGTAAAATCATAAATAACTTTAAAATTAGACATAAAAATGATGTCTAATATTTATCGATAAAATTTTAACGTCATAAAAATGACTTTTGATAGAGGTTTTGATGGATGGAAGTCAATGTCTTTGGAAGGTAAGTGCTTAAAAAATGTCCACTTAAGTGTTCAAAATATAAAAAGAATCAAATTAACATTCTAAGATCTTATTTTCTTTACAGTTCTTTGAAAGTTCATTACTTAATTTTGCCATGTCTCATTCTGATTCCATGACACGCAAAGTAAGGGTTCAGGTGGATTGTCATTATCTCGACCAAGAATCCTCTCCTGAAAACAATCATTATCTTTTTGCTTATCACGTGACCGTTAGTAATCACGGAACTCAGCCCGTGCAGTTAGTGAGCCGTCATTGGGTGATTACAAATGCCGATGGCAAAAAAGAAGAAGTTAAAGGGCTTGGGGTGGTAGGGCAGCAGCCACTCATTCAACCGGGGGAGTCCTATACTTATTCAAGCTTTTGCCCACTCGATACACCCGTAGGGTCGATGTATGGCACCTATCAGATGGTTTGGGATGATGGGGAAGAATTTGATGCGTTAATTTCTCCGTTTACCTTGGCTCTTCCGGGAATTTTAAACTAATTTCTCCGCTTAACTATAAATAAACGATAAAGGTCCACGCCATTCTTAATTGGCCGTCCGCTTCAAGTAAGTTTGGTGGAGGGGTGGTGAAAGGAGAAGAGGAGCGTACGGTGCGCAGGCCTTCGCGGTCGTAGCTTTCCAATCCAGAAGAACGAATGACGATGAGGTTGGCCAAATTTCCGCTTCGATCTACCGTCACTCCCAAAACAACACTGATTTGCCCGCGCGAAATGGCATTGAGATGCCCTTGCAGCGCCGGAACCGGGTTGAATGTGTTGCGGAAACGTCTTTTTAATTCCACATAATACGCGATATTTGGGTTAGCTAAAGTATTTAAATAAGTGTGCCCACCCACTTTGTAGTCAGGAAAATAATCGCCACCGGAAGCTGTTGAAGGCTCCATGGTTTCTGGCATACCAGGGATGCGTGCCGGTTTAGGCGGTTGAGGAGACTCGGCTTTTTCGGGTTCTTTTTTGGGAGTTTCTTGTTTAAGTGCTAATTCTTTTTCAGATTTTTTCTCCGGTTTTTTTTCGACTGCTTTCTGCTCTTCCGTTTTTTTCTGAGGCCGAATCGGTGTTTGCGCTGCCGGCGGTAATGCTGGCGGTTTTGACTGTGGGCTTACGGTTTCTTCTTTTACTTTTTGATTGTAAAGCGATTCAGCGCTGGCTTTTTCCGGAACTTGT
>CAZQCI010000111.1:6892-7139 GCA_964592255.1 uncultured Nitrospiraceae bacterium
ATTCTTTGAGATTGCTTCATGTTTTTTAATTCCACCCAAACCGGGTTTTTCTCCGGCTTTCGGGCGAATTGTTCTACAGTTTTGTGAAAGAAAAGAACAAACAGTAAATGAAGAAAAAGAGAAACCAGAATGAAGAGGGTGATGGTTTGACGGCGGTTTTTTCTTTTAAAAAGCGACATGAATCTTAAGTAATAGTTTGTACTTTAAGGTTTACGCAAACTGAGACGTAGAGCGCGTCTTTTTTGGG
>CAZQCI010000112.1:0-7118 GCA_964592255.1 uncultured Nitrospiraceae bacterium
CGTGGCTTCTAAAGTAGGTGGTGCTGGCCCTGGCCATAATGCTTGGATGATGGTATCCGCTGCATTGGTTTTGTTTATGACTCTTCCCGGTTTGGCTTTGTTCTACGGCGGGTTAGTACGATCCAAAAACGTTCTATCCGTTTTAGCGCAGTGTTTAGGCATTGCCGGTTTAGTAACCATATTATGGTGGGCGGTTGGGTATAGTTTGGTATTTGATTCAGGTGGAAAAATACTAGGTGGGCTAAATTTTTCTTTCCTTAAAGGAGTCGATTCGAATCCGAATACAAATTATTCCTATTGGGTTTCTCAAAATGTGTTTTCAATGTATCAATTGATGTTTGCCATCATTACTCCAGGATTGATTATTGGAGCCATTGCAGAACGCATGAAATATTCCGCCATTATGTTGTTTGTAACCCTGTGGATGTTTGCCGTTTACTTTCCATTTGCCCATATGGTGTGGGGGATTGATGGAATGATGAACGGTGTTTGGAATGCCGCTGCTAGCATTAAAGCCATTGATTTTGCCGGGGGTACGGTGGTGCATATGACTTCCGGTTGGTCGGCTTTGATTTTGTGTATTATGCTTGGAAAGCGGTTTGGGTTTGGAAAAGAGCAAATGCATCCGCACAGCATGGTGTTGTGTATGGTTGGTACCGGGATGTTGTGGGTGGGTTGGTATGGTTTTAACGCCGGTTCTGCAGTCGCTGCAGATGGTGTTGCAGCGAATGCCTTTATGACCACCACGATTGCAGCAGCCGTGGCTAGCTTTACTTGGGCGATGATTGAATACATCCTGAAAGGTAAACCCAGTATTTTGGGTTTTTGTTCCGGAGCGGTTGGTGGTTTAGTGGTTGTGACACCCGCTTGTGGTTTTATCAATAGCTCTGGTGCGGTTATCATTGGCTTGCTGGCTGGTGCGGTTCCTTTCTTCTTCTGCTACAAGGTCAAAAACTGGTTTGGTTATGACGATGCCCTGGATACTTTCGGCGTTCATGCCGTAGGAGGAACTTTGGGTGCGTTTCTCACTGGTGTTTTGGCTACAGCCGATGTTAATGCCAATTTGCTTACCAACCTCAAGGATATTGTTGGGAATACCTTGTGGATTGAACAGCTTAAGGCCATTGGGTTGACCATTGTTTGGTCGGTGGTGGCAACCGTTGTTATCGCCCAAATTGTTAAGATGGTTGTTGGTTTGCGTCCCAGTGTTGAAACTGAACAACAAGGTCTTGATTTGGTGGAACATGGTGAAACCGGTTACGCACATTAATGAAAATTTATTAACTCTCCCTTCCCCCTCTTATTTATAAGAGGGGGATTGAGGGGGCGTTAAAGGAGAATTTATGAAAAAAATTGAAGCCATTATTAAACCCTTCAAGCTGGACGAAGTGAAAGAAGCGCTCACTTCCTTAGGAATTAAAGGTATGACAGTGACTGAAGTGAAAGGTTTCGGTCGCCAAAAGGGACATACCGAACTCTACCGCGGTGCTGAATATGTGGTGGATTTTCTTCCCAAGATCAAAATTGAAATCATCGTGAAGGATAACGAGGTTTCTAAAGTCTTGGATACCATTCAGGGGGCAGCCAAAACAGGAACCATTGGTGATGGGAAAATTTTTGTTCTTCCTATTGAAGCCGTGGTTCGCATCCGTACTGGAGAGTCTGGCGAAAGTGCAGTGTAAATTACAAGGCGGTTTTAATACCGCCTTGGTTTTTACTTGCTCTTAGTAAACTTTCTTAGTACCGAGCATACTTTGTATATATTTAACATTGAACCCCCCCTGGGGTGTTCTTTTTCCCAAGGAGCTTAAATTTATGAGTACCAAAACCGCCAAAGAGGTCATTGCTTGGGCCAAAGATATCAAGGCCAAAGTGGTTGACCTTAAATTTTGTGATTTAATGGGAGCCTGGCAGCATTACTCCCTTCCGATGTCCGAATTGACTGAAGACCTTTTTAATGAAGGAAATGGTCTTGATGGTTCTTCCATTCGTGGTTGGAAAGCCATTAACGAATCGGACATGCTTCTTTTTCCTGACCCTAGCACAGCGCGCCTTGATCCTTTTTGCGCTGAAACCACAATTTCACTTACGGGTGTTGTGAAGGAACCGGTTACGCATCAAATTTATAACCGTGATCCTCGTGCCTTGGCTCAACGTGCCGAAGAATATATTAAATCCACAGTAATTGGATATACTGCTTACTTTGGAACAGAAGCTGAGTTTTTTATTTTTGACAATGTGCAGTTTGATCAAAAATCCCACGAAGGTTACTATCACATTGATTCTAACGAAGGAGCTTGGAACACAGGTCGTTCTGATGTTCCTAACTTGGGTTACAAAATACGTCACAAAGAAGGTTATTTTCCTTGTTCCCCTACCGATTCTCAACAAGACATCCGTACTGAGATGATTCTTGAGATGGAAAAAGTGGGTATCCAAGTGGAAAAACACCATCACGAAGTGGCCACGGCTGGACAAGCTGAAATTGATTTGCGTTTTGATTCACTCGTTAGCATGGCTGACAAGATGATGTGGTATAAATACATCGTAAAAAACGTTGCCAAGCGTCATGGCAAAACTGTGACCTTTATGCCCAAACCGTTATTTGGGGATAATGGTTCCGGGATGCATACCCATCAATCCATCTGGAAAGACGGTAAGCCTTTGTTTGCTGGTGATAAGTATGCCGGCATGTCTCAAATGGCTTTGTATTACATCGGCGGTATCTTGAAGCATGCTCCAGCGATTTGTGCTTTTAGTAACCCTACCACCAATTCGTATCGTCGCTTGGTGCCAGGTTATGAAGCCCCAATCAATTTGGCTTATTCTTCACGTAACCGTTCTGCTTCGGTCCGTATCCCGATGTATTCCAGCTCTCCTAAAGCCAAACGCTTGGAGTTCCGTACACCGGATCCTTCATGCAATCCTTACATTGCTTTTGCGGCGATGTTGTTGGCTGGATTAGATGGAATTGAAAACAAGATCGATCCAGGTAAACCCATGGATAAGAATATTTATCACCTCTCTCCAGAGGAATTGAAAAATATTCCATCTGCTCCAGGTAGCCTTGATCAAGCTTTGCTTGCTTTGGAAGCCGATCATGAATTCCTCTTGAAGGGGAACGTGTTTACCAAGGACTTAATCGAGTCATGGATTGCCTACAAATGGGAAAACGAAGTGAACCCTGTAAGACTTCGTCCTGTTCCGCAGGAATTTTTCATGTACTACGATGTCTAATCTTTTGGGATTTATGTCCTAAAGTATTCAAACCCTCCCTAGGTCACTAGGGAGGGTTTTTTTTGGTCGTATCTTCGCTTGAAAGTTTTTACAAATTGCCGGTATGACTCAAATGAGATTTCACATTGATCTACTTTTTTAGGTAGTGGGTCAGTTTGAAATTTTTAAGATTTGTAAAGTCATCCCGACGTAAGTCGGGATCCAAGTGATTTAAAATGGATTCCGGCTAAAAACATGCCGGAATGACGATTTTTTTCTCCGCTTAATTTCAAACTGACCCACTACCCTGTTTGATTGTTACTGGAGAATCTAAAAGAAAATGCTATACTGATTCTTTCCGTATCTATGGATCTAATTGCTAAGAAATATCGGGTACTTAAAAGCCTAGGGACCGGAGCTATGGGTGAGGTGTTTTTAGTTTTACCTCCTCGAGGGGAGCCCGTGGCTCTTAAATTGTTGCGTAATCTGGAAGGTTCCGGCAACCAAGCTGCCATTGCCCAGTTTGAAAATGAATTTAAGGTTTTAAAAAAACTGTCTCACCCCAATATCGGTAAAATCTTTGATTACGGTTACGATGAAGAATTACAGAAGGTTTTTTTCACTTCGCCTTGGCTTAAAGGATCTGATCTCTATGTTGCGACTACGGATCTGCCTTACGAAAAGTGCGAAGACCTTTTTGTTCAGGTATTGCGTGCGGTGAATTATCTTCACCAAAAAGGCATTATTCATTGTGATTTAAAGCCTGGAAATATTTTTGTCGAAAACAACACCGTACAGCTTATCGATTTTGGTTTGGCGGGTTATTGGGGAGAGTCTATTGTGGGGACTCCTACTTTTTTGGCTCCTGAAATTTATCGTGGGGAGCATCATCACATTGTCAGCGATCTATATGCTATTGGTGTTATTTTTTACAATTGCTTGACGCGAACTATGCCATTTTCAGGATCCTCACTTCAGGAGGTGTATGATCGGCACCGTACTTTTACTCCGGCACCTATTAGTCAAATCAACAAAAGTGTTCCCAAATATTTTAGCGATATCGTTGCTACCCTTTTGTCAAAAAAACCGGAAGAGCGCTATCAGAGTGCGGCAGCGGTTATTGAAGAGTTAGCAGCGTACTCACAGACAAAATATTCCATCGAAACTCCTGAAACTCTATTATCTTATTTACCCACAACCTCCGAGTTGATTGGACGTAAAGAAATTCAATGGCGCATTGGTAATTTGGTCCGCTTATTTGCCACAGGGAGAGGGGGAGTGCCATTTTATGGTTTGTTTATTCACGGCGAGCGTGGTTTGGGAAAATCGAAATTCATCAGTCAAATTAAGAATGAGATGCAGTTAGAAAAAATCAACGTGGAAGAAGCCTGGTTACCTATTGGGGATAACGAGAAAAAAGTTTTAGAAGAAGCCAAAGTTATTCTATTGGAAGATGTGGATAATCTTTTCTCCAATTTATCTACTCCAGAGGGAAAGAAAAATTTAGCCGACTTTCTCTCTCTTTTAGAAAGAAAAATTCTCTCTCCCAACACACAAGGTTTTTTATTTGTCGCGACCGGTAGCAACCCGTCGCACTGGGATACTTTCAAAAGGCTTTTCCCTCAAGAAGCGTCACATCTCGATTTGGTCAGCCTTGTTTCTTTTACCGAAGAAGAAACTAAGCTATTTTTGGAAAGTATTATTGGTCAGAAGGAAATTCCTGAAAAATTTGTCAGTGAACTTTACCGCAATACGGCGGGTAATCCGGGTATTCTCACACAGATTGTGCAGAAAATGATTGAGCAGGGATTGCTTTTCGATAAATCCGGTCGCTGGAGTGCTGATCTTTTAACCAATTTAGAGCAAGCGCTTGAAAAAGTGGAAGTGCCTCGTTCCCTTGAAGAACAGATGGAGTCTGAATATCAAACGCTTACTCCTGAGCAAAATGAAATTGCGGCTTGGCTTTCTTTGGCTAAGCATGGCTTGTCGGTAAAAATTTTCGAAAGATTGACGCAGAATAAAAAAGTTTATCGTCTTTTAGACGAGTTATGTAAAAAACGCATTCTTCGTGAAGAAAATGGTTTTTATTTTTTCTATCGCTCTACTTTTGGTCCTTTTGTGGCTAAACGGATTTCGGTTCCTGAACAAAAAAAGCGGCATACGCGCTTGAGTTTGCCGGAGACTGGCTTGGGAGAAGAGGATATTTGGTATCACCAAAGTTTGGGTGAAGATTTGATCCAATCACAAAAGGCGTTGGTTAATTTAGCGGCTCTTCTTAATCGACAAGGTCGAAAAGAAGAGGCTTTGGAATGTTTTCAGCGCCTCAGTCGTACTTTTATCAATGCTCCTTTGTTGCAGCGTCTTGATTGGGCCATTAATACTTCCGACATTTTAATTTGGCTTAATCGTTTTCGAGAAGCGGAGGCTCTTATTTCCAAAATTGAAGAAGAGTTAAATACGGCTTCCGATACTATTCCGTTAAAGCAGAAATTATTGTTGATGGAGAAAAAAGGTTTAAGCCTTTTGCATCAAGAAAAAATTGCAGAAGCCCGTGATTATTTGCAAAAAGGAAAAATTGTTGCCGAAAAAGAGCCGAAGGCGCGTGTGGAAGAAGTACGCTTCTTAAATGATTTGGCCCAGATTGAAATGATAACCGGACATCCAGAGCGGGCGATTTCTATTTTTGCAGAATCGCGTAATTTATCGAGAAGTTTAAGTAAGTTGGAGTTACAGCAAATCACCAATAACGATTTAGGGCATGTGTATTATCAGTTGAAGGATTACGACCGTGCCGTTGACTTATTGGAGCAAGACATCCGTCTTTTTTCAGAAATGGCTAACCAAGAACCCTTGGTTCGTGCGGTGTATTCCTTGGCAGAATGTTATCGGGCCATGAAAAAGTTTAAGAAAGCGATTAAAGAGTATCAACGTTGTATTAAGCTATGCCAGGATGCGCATTTGTTTGCCATTCTTTTACGAGCCTATAATGGTTTGGGAAATATTTATCTTTCGGAAGACAATAATATGGAAGCTTTAAGTATTTATCAAAAGGCCATCGACATCAGCGTGCATTTGAAAGATCCCACAACCAAAGCAGCACTTTTGGCGAACCAGGGGCTCATTTATCGGCGCGAAAAAAATTGGCCGCAGGCTTCACGGCGTTTTTTGCTAGCCAAACAAATTTTAGAAGAAAAAGATGTTAAACTAGCGTACGAATATCAGCTTCTTTCCAAATGCTATGATGAGCTGACTTTTATTGCACGTGAATCGAAGGACTCACTCAAAGCCTTATCTTTTCAGTTAGAACGACAGCAGGTGATTGATACTTCCGATGCGTTGGCGTCCGAAAAATTTGAAGTGCGTTTAAATTTGGCCGAGCTGTACATCGAAAACCGTCTTGCAGATTCATTTATGCAAGAAATTCAAAAATTATCGTCTTTGGCTAAATCTCCCGATGATGTGGCCAAAATTAATTCTTTAAAAGAGCGTTGGAATCAGATTCAAAGTTTTGATCAAGAAACGACCATGAAGTTTTAACGAGTTTTATGAAGAATTTTTTTCTTATTATCTTATCTTTTTTATTTTTAAGTGGTTGTTTGAATTACAATTATGGCGTTAAGCGTGACGGTTCGCCCATTGTTTTCCAAAATCTTTATACACAAGACGATAAGGAGCCGTATGAGTTTTCCAGTATTTTATATTCCAAGGAAGCCTCTCAGGACCAATACACATTTCATCATGTGAATTATGTAGAAATTGTTCACATGACTGATTTGTATAATCGTTATAAAAATTTACCTAAGGGTACTTGGCGTACGTCTCAGTTGATTTTTTCCTTTAAAAAAGATTCCGGGGTTGAGTTGGTGCCTTCATCGGTTCAATTGGATTATTATTTGCCAAAT
>CAZQCI010000113.1:0-4185 GCA_964592255.1 uncultured Nitrospiraceae bacterium
GAAATTCGTTGAAGCGATCGCGTTTAATCATCTTGGTGAAGTTCACCAAAACAAACGGCGAGATCCAGCAGGGAAAGAAGCGAATCAAGTCGAAGCGTCGGCAGAAGCGAATGAAGAATCGCGGCATCAGCGGCATCAGAACCACGGGCACCGTTATTCACATAAGCTTCCAAATCCATAACCCGTTGCTCCAAACTCGGTTCAGCTTTTTCATCGGCATGACTCGTTAAGGGAGCCAGCAACGGAACCATCATGACCAAAAAGGCCATTAAAAATTTAAAACGCATAGATTCTCCTTTTATTAAGAAATGAACAATCAAACAAAACCAATACCCAAACCAACATGCGTCCGTAAAAGCAAAAGCCATGCCAATAGTTTTTTTGTAGATAACGTTGATTTTAAAGGGTTTTATTTTTTTGAAATAGTGAAGAATTGCACAAAAAAAGAGCAGTGATTATTTTTTAAGCAGAGTAGTCATTCTGCTCACCCCCTATCTGAAAGGGAAGCCGCCATTGACTTAAAAAAAAGATTATCACACAAGGAATATATGGCTCACATTATTATCGACGGTTACAATTTAATCCGCCGCTCACCAACGTTAAGTTCCGTTGAAGCCCACAATTTTCAAAAAGGACGCGCGGCGCTGATTCAAAAATTAGCTCGTTACCGTGAGGTTAAAAATCATGCCATTACTGTTGTCTTTGATGCGGCCTTAACCGACAACCCATCGATTGAAGAAAACAAAATTTCCGGCATTCGTGTCTTATACACCGAAGGGGGACAAACAGCGGATGCCGTACTCATCGACTTAGCCCAACAATTAGGCCATCAAGCTATTATCGTCAGTTCCGACAAACAGATTTTGCAAGCAGCCAAAAGCTCCGGCTGTGGCATTTTAGATTCTGATGATTTTGAAAAGAAATTAAATGAGGCATCCTTCTACACAAATCCCCTCTTTAAAGACGAAGAAGAAACTGCAAAGCCCATTCACAAACGTTGGATTACCAAAAAAAGAGGAACAGCCAAAAAACTACCAAAGGCCAAAAGAAAAGCCATGGCCCGATTGAAGGGATTGTAAAACAAAGAGACAGTGTCAATGGCCCCCGCCCGCCCAGGTGGGTGTGACGTCTGGTAAATACATAAAAAATTTCAAACTGAGACGCTACCCATAAAGATATTATCTTGCTTTTAGTAGGATTATATCCTACTATTAGTGGCATGAAATCATTACAAGCCACAAAGTCGAGCATTACCATGCCGGTGGATCTGGAAAAAGCACTCCAAAAATGGGCTAAGAAAGAACATAGAACTTTAAGTGGCATCCTTCAGGAAGCAGCTCGCTCTTATATCAATTTACGAGAATGGGAAGACCTACAAAAAACTTTCCGAACCAAAGGCCACGAACTGGGCTTAAAATCCGAAGATGATGTAGATACCTTTATTCATCAGGCACGCGGCAAAAGATCAAAAACATGATTGTTGTTTGCGACACAAACGTTTTGATATCAGGATTGCTCTTCCCAGGAGCAGCTCCCGATAAAATCATTCGAAGCATTTTAACCAATCGCCTCAATAACGCCATCTCACCTGACATTGTTACCGAACTCAAACGCATTGTTCTTACAAAAATGAAGATTAACGCTGAAAAAACAGAAAATTTGCTTCAATTAATAATCCGGCAAAGCCAAATGGTTTACCCTAGTGAACGACTTCATGTCGTTAAAGATGATGAAGAGGATAATAGAATCTTGGAATGTGCGGTAACTGCAAAGGCTAGTTTTATTGTAACGGGGGATAAAAAACACTTATTACCACTTAAAAAATTCCAAAAGATTGAAATCATCACGCCTAAAACATTGGCTGATACATTAGTCTTATTCTAATCCCCCGCGCCAATTTGCTGCATATATTCCAAAAGAATTTCGCCCTGTTTTTCCATCATGTAATTGTAATTATCAAGAGTAGGGTTAGAAACAATGGCCGCATTCATCAAATCGGTGGGATCAAGAGTCGTCGTGGTATCGTTGTCGTAGTCGATTAAAGCATGGGCTTGAATCCCCATGGCATGACCCAATTCGTGCGCCACCACATAACGGTTAACATGGTCATCACGGATTTCGGTAGCCCAATCGGTCACCACACGTCCGGCATCATACTTATCATTGATGTAGATATTACGGTTATAAGTATAACCAATAACATTGGTAAAAGATTCTCCAGCCACTTCATCATCATCAAAATCGACGGTATCTACTTTATAAATAACACGTACGTCGGCATCCCATTCTTCCACTACTTCAAAAATATCAAAACCCACAGCCTTGTTGGCAATGTCAATGCCGGCCATCACTTCTTCTTTTTCAGAGTCCGTGAAAAAAGCCAAATAAACTGGAATAGGTAATTCAGTGATAGAAGTAGTTTGGTAAGGAGCGCGGATCAATTGCCCCCAGCTTAAATCATCACCGGTATCAAGGCCTTCAAAAGGAGATGTGGCTTGAGGATTTAATCCTCCTCCTGTTTGAATACCGGCACTGCCATCTTCATCAAAACTACCAGTACCGGTGGCATTGCCACAGTGAATGGAGCCAAAAGCTAAAATAATCAAAAGAAGATAAGATAATCTCACAAAACCACCCCTTAGGCTTTAATAAAGCCTGACACGGTTGATAGAAGCTCGAAGCCATGGGCCTGGTTCCGAGGTAAAAACACAATTATTTTGTTATTTTTATTTTCGGCAGTTTTTGGGAAATGTTGCTATTTTTCTTTCTTAAAAAGTAATACCCCCACTTAAAGCCACGCTCGGTTTTTGGACTTGGCCATCTTCTGGAAAGGGCTCCACCACTTTTATGGAACCATTAAGAATCAAGAACGTAAAATCAGCACCTACAAAAATACCTGAACTTGTCAGGGTATCATCCGGATTATTAGACGCCCCCAATTCCTGAACAGCAGCGTAACCAGTACTAGCAAGTAACGCAACATGGGCAATAGGATCCGTAGAAACCCATCCCTTCGCCACGCCCGCATAAACCAAACGACCATCAGGAGAGGCTAACCCGGGACCACTCTTTAACCCTTCCACACCAAAAGCCAAACCTTTCACTTTTGTACCCAAGGTTTCTGCCGAGTCATCAAAACGTCTTAGTCCCACAAAACCAGAAACCCCTAAAGTCATGCGGGGAAAATCATAATTACCTCCGGTAAGACGAGTCCAACCAACACGTACATCGCCTACAAAAGGACTTACTGGGCGTGCCACTGGCTGTGTATCACCCTCCCCTGCGTCATTTAAAAAATTATAATCACTTATTGCAACCTCAACTGACGGAGAGCTCTGAATCATTGAAGGACAAGCGGTAGCAGGCGGCTGTACTTCAGAAGTCTGAGACCCTTGAGCAGGCACCGGGGCTTGTAGTGTTTGCCCATCCAAGACTGGAGATGCAGGAGGCACTGATGGAGATTTATCGGCAGAAGGTTCGGACGGTTGAGAATTTGTTGAAGGAACCGCTGGGCTTGAAGAAGATTGTCCTGGGTCATCAGAGTCATCAGGATTATCCGGACCATAACGCCCAGCCACCATTGTTACCATAAACGCCTTGGCCCCACTTGTTTCAATACCCATAAGCATCTCCTCACATAATGAATACTGCTTAATATCGACACGCTTTAAAAAAAGTTGTTTCTTTTTTTAAAGGTTAGGGCGCTAGAAAAGAGTGAAAGAAATTTTTAAAAAACCTAGCCTATTAACCTGCCATCATCACAAACCCTGTAGTCGAAGCAATCACTCCTGATACGGGTAAAATACTAGAAGCGTTTGAGGCTGCCTGCTGGCTCTCTTCGGCTGTTGAGGGAGATGTCTCAAGTTCAGGACAAAATTTTAAAATGGCCGACATCTTATGAGGAAAACATGCTTGAAGAATTTTCGCCAAATCTAATCGGCTACCCCCTGATTGTAAAACATCCACAATCTTCTGACACTCTTCATCAGGCAAATTATCGACAGCATCTACAAGGTTATAAGGAAGCCCTATGTCTTGTAGCAATTGATGTAGCACAACATCTTTCTCTTGTACGGCTACGGTTGTACCTGACTTATTAATCACCTTCAGGTCGTTAGAGACTACCAAAGGACGAGGGTGTGTTGGAGTGTGTGCGTTGATGCTACCCTTGAACTGAGGAACCCT
>CAZQCI010000113.1:4195-7103 GCA_964592255.1 uncultured Nitrospiraceae bacterium
TAATAATATGTCACCAAAGACTGGCGGGCCGTGGAAACCTCAATAGAATAGACAAATGGTTCCGCATATATTTTTCTAATTAGAGAGTGGTCTTGCGCTAGAGTTTTTAAAAAAGTTAAAGGATCAAAACGAGTTCCATCGGCAATAACAACATGAAGTTTTAGTCTCCCATTGTCGGAAAAAACATGAGAAGCGATAGCGGGTATATTTGCAAATCTAAACCAATCTTCTATATAACGTGCCATCCGTTCTCTGGGTGTTAATAAATACCAGGCACGAGGATGAAGATAATCTTCACTACCTTCAAGGCTATTGCTTCGCACCTTAAAAGAAGCATCCCGTACACCTTGCCATCGACCCGCTAGATCTTGTTGTGGGCCTAGACGGAAAACATCGGGTGAGACTTTAGGAGATGGAGTGTAATCGTTCCATGCACGACCTAAAGACAATGAGTAACGTTGTGTTCCTAAATTCAAGTGAGGCAATAAGTCACGAGTTGCAGCATTGCTATATCTTGCCAACAAAGCTAAGGTACGAATAGCTTCTTGTTGATAAGGCCCCCCACTCAAGACGGCTGATACAAACGTATTAAGAGGCATTTCTTGCAACATCTCCTGTGCGTTATCATGAATAGTACCCCTCCCCCTCATTGCTACTTCACCAATACGAGCAATAGAGTCGAGGGCTGGATGAAGGCGATGGCTTAAAATAATCAGCGAATAGACATCCCCTTGTATTGCCGCCTCAGTAAGGGCTGCATTCAATTTTAATTCTTCTGCTAAAAGACTGGCATCAACAGGTTCAAGACTTCCCGGATGGGGCATCTTTGGTTTATCATCCAACTGATTCAAAAAACTTTTCGCCAACAAGCTACGCGCTGTACGTAAAACATTATTATCAGGATTAGGGAGATCTGCTACGTGATCTAATACAGAACGGGCAACACCACTTAAACCACTATTTTTATCACGAGTAGCCTTACCCAAAATTTCCATCACAGTTGGGTTGCGCATAGACAATACTGCAAGCTGCAAGAAGGCTCGAGAACCTTCACCATCCCTCAATGACAATAACAATAAACTTCTAACCGCATTAGCCACTTGCGGGTAAGAAGATCCTTTTTTAAGCGCCAAGCTAGCAATATGGTCGACAACTTTTTCATCAACGGGTTGTGGTGGAGCAAGACGGCTAGTATAAACACCCGGTCGGTCGGCAAATCGGCTCGCTCCATGGGCGGCGGTATGAAAACCTTCTGCAAAAGCTGTGTTTAAAAAACTGACAGCCTCTACAAGTCTTGGAGCTGCAGAGGAAGCTTGAGCCCGCTCTAGAAAACCACTCATCAAACCCTGAAGAGCCCGGGGAGATAAGTCCAAACGATAATTATCTAATAAATCTGATGGATCTTGGCCTGCTAATAGAAGAGAGAAAACTCTCAAGTTATCGGGGCTAAAGACACGGCCATCAAAAGGACCTTCGGCTTGATGCTGAGCAATAACACTAATGGCTTGATCTACAGTTGAAATTGGATCTAAAGACATAAAAAATTTTCTTTCTACCTTGTAGCTACACCAAGCAAACCGCTTTCTGCAGCGGTAACCAAAGCACCTTCGAGCCCAGGAGTAGGCTCTGTTTCAAGAGTATCATCTTCTCCTAAGGAGAAATTTGTTGTATTACAGGCAATCATCTCTCCCCATGCTGGAACTAGTTGGGTTAATGCGGAACCAAGTTTCCCGTTATGAGCCCCACTTGTTAAAAGAGTTCTTAATTCTTCGATTTGTTCTGGGGGTAAATTAGAAATAGTGTCCGTATCGTCGGCTAAGTAACCATAACCAGCATCTTGTAAAAGTACGGCTAGACCTGTACTTTCATCTTCTTCTGGGAGTATTTCTTCCGACTCTACTGTTGTTACAACTTCACTCTCCGATTCTCCAGCATCAGCAGCTTGGGCTTCCGCCTCATAAACCGCAATAAGATCTGCCCATTCTGGGGATAAACCCGCTAAAGCACGGGGAAGATCTTCAGATTTAAATGCTTCAAAGAGTTGAGCACGGCCTTCTAAATCTAACGACCTAAAATAATCTGTATCAATTAATCTATCATATATTGCTCCTTCTAAAGCACCCCTTAAGGCATCTTCATCAGGCGCGACACCTAGAGCTGGCTGAGAACGAGGCAACGCTAAACGAGTATCTCGATAAACAGGAGAATTAGCTCCTGCAATAATCTGCCAATCCTGATCCGGTACAGATAAGTCCCATTCCAAACCAGAACCATCTTCGGTTTGAATAGGTCGATAGATAAAAACACTATGTCCACCACCCACTACTTCAATCTGTGTTAAGTCACGAATTAAAGGATGTGGCCCTTGGGATAAAAGTTCCGCGGCGTGAACCAACGACTTTAAAAAAGTAACACTTTTAAATTCAATTATCTTATCTACAGTCAGGTAGAGGGTTCTTTGACCATCCTTATCATAAGCCGTAGTCACCAAAGCCTTAAGACCTTGTTGTTGCAAATAGCCCTCGAGCAGATCTTCCAACAAACCATCTGGGGTAAATCCTACCAGATCTCCACTCAGCAATAAACGATGAGGGGGACGCCGGCTTGAATCATGTGCAGCTAAATCCAATGGAGGCATCTCATCCCACAGTGTTAATTCCCCCAAAATACTGGGCTTGTGATCTTCCAATAATCCTCCAGCCCAGGCTTGACCAATGGGTCTTCTTAATAAATGAGAGATGGAGTCAACCTGTGCCCCTTTATTCCCTAAACCTTCCAAAGCAGGCCAAATAGGGTGAACTGGCATACCTGGGGCTACTGGAAATCTTAAAGCCAACTGTCTTAAATTAAGCTGTCGAGCAAAAACTTGAACCTCTTGGTTTCCCCTTTGTTGTAATATTTTTAGGCT
>CAZQCI010000114.1:0-6972 GCA_964592255.1 uncultured Nitrospiraceae bacterium
AAAATTTCACATTTTTCCACTGATCTTTTTCTCAGCTTAACTCATGCCATTGCTTATTATTTTGGTGAAAAAATGTTTCATGGCTTGTTGGATGGAATTGTGACAAAAAAAGAAATGCGTACCCTGTATTTTGAAGGTATGGAGGAAGAAGGGGAGCCAGTTTGGCGTTATTTTCAATGGGTTGAAAAACTCAAGAAAGTCAAACTGCCGAGAAAGGTATGATGAAAATATTGGTTTCCAGAATTAGAGAAGCAGGGGAAACGTTATCTCTGAAGCCTTCTGAACCTTGGGTAAAAGAAGCGGTGGTTCAAGCCTATCCGTTGGAAAATCCTAAATTGGACACGGTGTCAGGTTTTCTTTTTATTCAACGTGTAGCCGATAATGTAACGTTGACTGGAAAGGTAGGGCTTGTTTTAAGACCACTCTGTGACCGTTGTGGGCAGCCTTTTGATCTTAAGTTAGATTTGCCTGTCACCATGCACTTGGCGCCTTCCTTTGAAGATGAAAAAGTTCCCCGTACACGTGGACAATTGCAATCTGCAAAACCTTTGGATTTTTCTGAAGAAGGAGTGGACCTCAATTTTTCTTTTTACAATGGTGTGGAAGTGGATGTGTCCGATGTCTTGCGCGAAACACTGGTGTTGAACTTGCCCGCTCGCTTTTTATGTCGTGATGATTGCAAAGGTTTGTGTCTTAATTGCCGGACGAATCTGAATGAGTCTTCTTGTTCATGCTCGTCTTCCGTGTCACAGTCTTCCCCTTGGGCAGTTCTTGAATCATTAAAGAAGTAATGGCTTAAGACCGCCCTGCCGCGTATTTCCTGGTCTTGACTTTCCAAAATCTACCTGACTATCATACCGCCTATGAACTTGAATTTTATCAAGAAAAGTGTCGGGGCTAAGATTGCTGTGGCTACTTCCGGAGCCCTTTTGTTTGTTACCCTTTTGTTTTTGTCCATGGTGTATTTGTTCAGTGTCGATTTTTTATCCAAGTTTAATACAATCCAATTAATTCTTACCTTTTTCTCTCTTTTGGTTTTTGTGGAAGTTTTGTTGGTGCTCATGGCTACCGGTTTTTTTGTTGGCCGCCCTTTACAAAAATTGACGGAAGTGATGCGAGAAGCGGAAGAGGGTGATTTTCTAGTCCGTGCCAAGGTTTTTTCGGATGATGAATTAGGTGAGCTTTCGGCACGATTTAATGCCATGTTGGCACGTATTACTGATTTGGATGCGCATAAGATTGAAACGGAACGTGAACTGATTATGGCCCAAGAAAGTTTGAAGTATAAACAAGTTTTAGAGCAAAAAGCTCTGCAGATTGAAGAAACCAATCAGAAGTTGGCTGTTTCGCTAAAAGATTTACAGACATTGTATTCTCTGTCTCAACTTTTGGGGGGCACTCTTGAAATAAAAGAACTGTTTAAAACGGTTACTGACTTTCTGACCGAAACATTAGGTTTAAAAGAGTTTTCACTTTTATTTTTTAATGAAACTCACGAGTGGCTGGAAGTGAGGGCCGCCCATGGGTTTGATGAAAATCAACGTATTGAAGGAATGAAGTTTTTGCCGGGAGAGGGAATTTCTGGCTTAGTCGCCACGGAAGGAAAGACGTTGATTATTTCCGATACTAAAACGGACAGTCGTTATCTGCATTATAAAGGAGAAAAAAAAGAAGATGGTTCTTTCATGAGTGTGCCAATGATGGCTTCTAATACGGTAGTGGGTGTTTTGAATTTAAGCCGTAGTCAGCCGGGGGCTTTTTCACCGATGGACGTACCGTTTTTAGAATCTATTGCGAATCAGATTGCTGTCGCATTCGAACGTCTTCGCCTTTATATGAAAGTGAAAGAGTTGTCTGTGACCGATGAGTTGACTGGAATTTATAATCGCCGTCATTTTCAGCAAGTACTTCGTATGGAATGGAAGCGTGCCACTCGGTTTCAACGTCCTCTTTCCGTTATGATGATTGATGTCGATCATTTTAAAAAGTTTAACGACACCTATGGGCATTTGATGGGGGACTTAGCGCTTAAGAATTTGACGCGTATTTTAGTGGAAAATATTCGCGAAGTGGATACCTTGGCGCGATTTGGTGGTGAAGAATTTGTTGTCCTATTGGCTGATACAGCCTTAAACGATGCTTTAGGCGTGGCTGAAAAGCTGCGCCATTTGGTTGAAGTCAAGTCAGCCCGAACCCTTGAAAAGGGTGGTAGTGGTATTCCATTGACTGTGAGCGTTGGCATGGCCTCCTACCCACATCATGCCTCTTCAGAAGAAGAACTGATTAATTTGGCGGATCAAGCTTTATACAAAGCCAAAGCTATGGGACGAAATCAAGTTGTGTGCTGCGACAAGCCCATAGTGAATGGGTCAAGTGCAGAAAAAGACCCAACCATTATTCCTTATAAAGCTAAAACAGCTTCTTAATGTAAGAAAAATAATTTGTTAAAATTAATTCGTAGCTGGTTGAGCTTCGATCAATTTGGCTTTAGCACAGGCTTCATTGTCGCCACGGGCGCATTCCCGGTTACAGGCTTGCAAAGCAGGCTTGTCGTTGCCTTCAAGACAGGCTTTTTTATCGGCGCTGGTGCAGTTGATGAATGATAAAGCGATTAAGGTAAGGGGTAAAATCATTAATTTTTTCATACAACCTCCTAAGAATGAGTGAAGATGAAGTTGTATCGCTATTCTTAAAACATGTAAAGGGTTCAGTGTGTCAGTTTAAGGTACTCTCTATTTTTCTGATCTGCCGAGTTTTTTTCTTGTGCGGATCAAGATAAGAGACGTAAGGCCCATCAAAGAGAAGAACATATTCATTTTTTGTTGGGGAAAGGCGTCGGCTTGGCTGAGTGAACAAGCAGCTCCGCTAAATTTTTGCCCGCCGCTAGCTTTAGAACCACTGCTTGAGCCGTCTTCTACAGAAGTGGTTGAATCTACCAAGGCGGTATCGCATAATTTGTCCGAGCCGTTACAGTCTTCGTCGATATCGTTACCACAGGTTTCTGTTTCGGGAGTTATTTCTCCTTCACAATCTCCCCATTGGTTGTTTGAACAAGTTTGAACTCCTTTAACACAAGAACCAACTCCGGCTGTCTCTGAGTCTCCACTGTAACATTCTTGAGTTTCTCCATCGTTGCATTCGCACCCTTCATCTGTTTGCCCGTCACAATCGTTATCTATTTTATCGCCGCACGTTTCTGTTTCGGGAGTTATTTCTCCTTCGCAATCTCCCCATTCTCCAGCGTCGCTAGTTGTGGCTGTGCAAGTTTGAGTTCCTGCCTGGCAGGCTCCAACACCTTTGGTTCCATCGGTACCTGTATAACAAGATTGTGTGTCAGCGGTGGCTGATTTTAATCCGGCAGGAGTGCAGCTATCGGATTCATCCGTTGCTGTGGTTTTGCAAAGACGGGCATTGGTTACATGTCGACTGGCATCATCCAGGGTGACATGTCCAATTTTTTGAGGAGTGCTTCCTTCAAAATCAGTTTGGTAGATCATGCCGTCGATTGTAAATAAATATAAGCTTCCATCATAAGATTGGAGGCTGATAATTTTTTCAGAATCGTCTAAGGATAAGAGAGTGGTTTTGGCTTTTTCCGCTAATCCTAAAGCAGTAATTGTGTTGGCTTGAGCGACGAGCAGGTCGTTGTCATGAACTAAAAGTCCTGTAATTTTTTCACAACTGCTATCTTCTTCATTGGCTTCGGCAGATTCTAATGCATCGGAAGCTTTGCGGGGACTATCGCTGCTGCTAAGATTGACTAATAATTCTGGAGTGCCTTCATCGACTTGGGCTGTAAAAATAAGGCATTCTTTGTTGAAGTAGAGGTTGTCTTTTTTATCGATGGCTAAATTATGGGTATCTACACCATCAACGACCATTTCTTTAGTTGGCCCTGCTTTTTTATAGATCCCGTCACTTTGGGCGAGATAAATTTTTCCGCTTTTTCCAAGAACGATTGCTTGAGTTGGTGAGGCTTTGTTACTGACTAATATTTTTTCTGTTCTACCGATTTCACGCACGGAACGGTTATCAGCGACAATCAAATTTCCATTTTGACGGGTGGTGATGACGGCTTTGGACCCTGCCCGGATACGGTCTACAAGGCTGCCATCTTCACCGATGCAGACTACGCCTTTGGCTGTGTTAAAGCAGGTGGAAGAAACTCGTTCTGACCCATCTGAACATGAAGCCACATCTGTTTCTTCGTCGCTGGTTTCAGTACGGCATTTGGAAGAACAACCATCACCATTGGTGGTGTTTCCATCATCGCATTCTTCAATGCCTTCTACTTGTCCGTCACCACAAGCCGCTTTTTTGCTCGATGAAGAGTCTGTAGAATCATTGAGAGGGGTGACAGTGGTGCTGCTTGTATCGGTATCTTCACTATCCGTGCTTGTTTCGTCAGTACTATCCTCATTGGTATTTGTATCCGTTGCTGTAGTGTCAATCTGGCTGATATCCGCTTCTTTTTCTCTAGCAGCGGAAGAATCTAGTTTAGTTCCTGAAGATTGGGAACCGCTACTGATGACGCTAGATGAAGGATCTAGTTGTTCAATGTTGGAAGCTGAAGTGGAGTTGTTATTATCCTTTATTTTATCGGGTGTTTTACTCGTGTTTTGGTCTAAAATTTTTGAGTTGGTCTCTTGAAGCTTTGGACTTAAAGGGTTGGTCGAGCTGGCCACTTTAGTATTATTGTTATTCAAATTGCTAGATAGGCCTGTGTTTGCTTCCATGCTTGATTTAACGGGAGTATTACTTGCTACAAGAATAGGTGATGTAGCTGCAGATATTTTGTTGGCGGCTGTTTGTGGAGAGGGTGTGGGAGTGTTGTTTTGCTGTGTTGCAGCTTCTTGGCTTTCACAGCTATCTCCAATGCCATTTTGATTTGTATCCGTTTGAGTGATATTGGCTACGGAAGGGCAATTGTCACAACGATCGGCAATGCCATCATTATCGAAGTCAGGGTTTCCTCCTCCAGGAACACATGCCGCATTTTGTGTGTTGGCGGATTGTAGGCTGGAATCAATCGTTGCTGAGGCTTGTGTTGTGGCGGCTCCTTCTAAAATAATAGAATTTTTTGCTA
Source organism: uncultured Nitrospiraceae bacterium (assembly GCA_964592255.1). Classification (GTDB taxonomy): domain Bacteria; phylum UBA10199; class UBA10199; order UBA10199; family SBBF01; genus CAZQCI01. Next base: position 5,087 of record CAZQCI010000114.1, read on the forward strand.
GGGATACTGTAGCCGTGGCTCTAACGATGGGAGTATTGTCTAGTAAGTCACCCGCTTGTGCTGTATTGAAATTAAAAGCGCCGATGAGGGTAACAACAAGTACATAAAAAATATTTTTAGTTTTCATAAAATTCCTTATCCCTTAAAACCGGTTGAGCTCTGCCGGTGCCTTGCAAGTAAGCAAAAGAAATGCCATAAAAGGTATTTTTATTTTTTTTGTTTATGTCGGTTAAGTCGTTGATAAAACTCTAAATTAATGAATATGTTCATGATTTTGACTTTTTAATTTTAGCCAGTGCCATTCAAAATGATAAAAATTATCAAAATGAAACTAATTTAAATATGAGAATTTTATAGGATTTTATGAATGGGTGAGGGGGGTGTAGTGTCTCGGTTTAAATTGTTTACGTGTTTAGTTGGGTGTCACCCCGGAATGACTCGTGCAGTTTCCAAACTGAGACATAACCGAGGGGCTTTTTGATTGACCCTTAAATAACATTTGATGTAGGAGGAAATCATGAAAGAAAAAATGAAAAAACGAATCATTTTTAAAGGGGTTGTGTCATTCGTGATTGTAGTTTTTGCCTCACTTCAGGTTTTGGCTCAAGATGCGGCGAGTCCTGAAATTCCATCCAGTACGGCACAAACAACAGGTACTCAGTACGCAGGGGTGTATAAATCGGGTACAGCACCTTTTAATACCAATACCAAGGTTAAGATTGCACGTTCTGGAAATGCTTATCTTTTTGTTCCTGAAAAAGGAGAAGCCTGGAATTTGCCCATCAAAAGTATTCGTGGTGCCATTGTAACCGCTACTGGGGTTTGGTTTTATTGGTTTGATGCTAACTACACAACGCTCAATGGTTATTTCCAAATGAACGAAGGAAATACTTTGTTTGCTGCCGATGTAAACCAGGCTGTCAAGGACGCTCATCAAAGTCAAATTGATGATGCTAAGTTGAAAGCGGATTATGAAGCCTATAAAGAACAGGCTTTGAAAGAATCAAAATAACATTTCGTGGATTCCTTATCTTCAAAAGAAGCTTTGCTGACTCATCAGCTTAATTCATACCTTAAAAATTTGAGTTCTTTTTCTTCGACTCGAAAAGTGCAGAAGTCTCTTTTGTATCGGAGTATTCAGAAAGAAATTGAACGGGTGGCTTATGGCATGGAATTTGGTTTTTATGCCCCCTCTTTGCCTCTGGAAAAGAAAAGCTCTTATCGATTTGTTAATTGGAATTTGGAACGTGGTATTCAGTTTGACGGCATTCTTTCTATTTTAAAAAATCATCCTGAAATTTCTCAAGCGGATGTTTTCTTTTTTCCTGAAACTGATTCTGGGATGGCTCGTTCCGCTAACCGTAATGTTGCGCGAGAATTGGCTCAGGCATTGGGGATGAATTATTTTTTTGCTCCTTCTTATCTTAACTTATGCATTGGTAATTCGGTTGAAAACCATTATCAGGGCGACAATGAATATGGGCTTCACGGAAATGCTATTCTCAGTCGTTATCCACTTACCAATCTTCGTTTGGTTGCATTGAAAAATTGTAAAGACAAGATGCGGGGTAAGGAAAAACGTTTGGGCTGTCAGAAGGCTTTGGTTGCTGAGGTTGATTTTCCCTTTCAAAAAGTTACTGTCATTTGCGCTCATTTGGACGCACATTCTTCCCATAAACAACGTGCCGATCAGATGGAGGCTATTTTAAAGTCCGTTGAAAAAAATCCTTGGCCTGTTTTGTTGGGTGGTGATTTAAATACCAGTACCTACGATGCCAGCCGGGCGATTTGGGCTTTTTTTGGTTTTTGGAATAAAGTGTTTCGTGGAGTGGATTATGTGATTGATGAGCATTATCCTTATCCTGATCGTTATTTTGATAAACCTC
>CAZQCI010000115.1:0-6622 GCA_964592255.1 uncultured Nitrospiraceae bacterium
ACATCCCGGCTGATTTGGTCGACAAGGCCACGGAAGCCCGCGCGGTCATGGTCGAGGCCGCCGCTGAAGCCAGCGAAGCCCTGATGGACAAGTACCTGAACGACGGTGATTTGACCGAAGCCGAAATCATTGTTTCTGGTGGCCGAGCTATGGGGAATGCCGATAACTTCAAAGTTTTGCGTGAGCTTGCTGATGTGTTGGGTGCCACTGTAGGCGCCAGCCGTGCCGCGGTCGATTCTGGCTATGCTCCTCATGATATGCAGGTGGGGCAGACCGGTAAGGTGGTTAACCCCAAACTCTACATCGCTTGTGGTATTTCTGGTGCTATTCAACATTTGGCTGGTATGCGAAGCTCCAAAATCATTGTCGCTATTAACAAAGACCCCGATGCTCCTATGTTTCAACGAGCGGATTATGGTGTGGTCGGCGATTTGTTTACCTTTGTTCCTCTCTTTACCCAAGAGCTGAAAAAAGTGCTCGCAGAGTAGTTTGCTGCTTCAGTTCTTGGTCTCGAGTCTCAGCTTAAAATTTTTTATGTGTTTACCAGGCTGTTACCCCCGTCTGGGTGGGGTTCCACTTTGGATTTCGGCTTGCCACATTGTGGCTAAATAATGCCGGAATGACGATTTTTTTATCCACTCAATTGCAAACTGTCCTACTACTGAATCGATAGGAGTGGTCTTAGTCAAAAGTTGGGCTGAGGCCGTATGAAATTATAATGAGACGCAGCTATCTGTTTTGGTAAAAGCGGGGTGTTGATTGCGTGTATATAAACTTGAAACCCAATTTTTCAAACTGTCCTCTTTAGTTAAATACGCTCTGAGCATGGCGTTGTAATTATCGTACCCGTCCACAAGAGTAGAGGTTTCCCATTGGCTGGTAATTAAATTTCTGTAATTGATAAAAATATCCTGAGGGTTTGCAGATGCCTTTAGCCCGCTCTTAAAAAGAATAAAACGTGCCTGATTTTGATAAGCGTAGACTTCGTTAGCGAGTGAGCTGGCTTTGCTTTTTTCCGTTGGACAAGTGAATTGACCGTTTGGAAGTGTTCGGTCGTGTTCTTGCAGTTCCAAAATGCTGCTAGGGCTATAGGTTAATTGTGTTTGCTGACCATCTAAATTAAATCCAAAAGCAAAATTTTTGTACTCATCATCTTGCGATGTAAAAGCTTTTAACATTAATGCGTGGGATAATTCGTGAATGAAGGCATCTGGTGGGGAATTTGCTTTAAAAAAGAGAGTATTGCTGACGACATCATAACGGGCCTGATCTTTAAAAAGAGGTGAATCTATTTGTTTAAAACGAATTGATGGGAGAAGTGTTGCCATTCGTTCTAAATCATTGAGTAAAAGACGAAAACGTTCAGGGAGTTTTTTGCGACGAGATAATATTCTGATGTCAGCTTTTATTTCGTTTTGTAGTTTTTCTTTGATGGGGTTGTATAAAAAGTCGCTGAATTTTTTAACTTCCACAAAAGCAAGTCCATCTGTTCGTGCTAAGGGTTCCGGATAGTTTTTTAATAATTGTTTTGCGGCGTCTTCCCGGGAGAGGTTTTTTCCAAATTGGATGCATTCTTGCTTTTTCTGAACGTGCCCATCATGGTTTAAGTCCATCCATAAGGTATTGCCTGCCTGTGCTAGTTCTATTTTCAAGATAAAAATCCTTTAATTTCAATATCTTAATTAAGATTTTGAGTGTGTAAGCCGGGCCTTATGAACTTATATTCTTATCGTTAAGGCTGTCTAAAAGTTGCTATTTTTTCAACGTAAGTCAATTTTTTTTAGGACAAAAGTTAAAAACAATGTAAAATGACGATTGTAGATGTATTGTCTGTTTTTTGACGATGAAGGTTACAACTCACATTCCTACGCCTGAAGAATTAAAGGCTCAAGCTGACGAGGAGGGGATTTCCCTCAGTGAAGTCGCCGCCCGTTATGCTAACCCTCAAACAGTAGCTCAAGCTTTAGGTGTTGATAAAGTTGATCTTGACCCTTCCGATACGGATAGTTCCGGTTACGTAAAAGCAGGGACTGAAGTAACTGTGGAGCTTTTACATGATGGTTGGGAAAAATTGGACATCCCTTTCCGGCCCGAGTTTGTATTGTCACCGGGACAATTAGCCTTTTTCAGCCGTATTAAAGTAGAGCCCAAACCAGGGGGGGCCTTTACCTTAAAGCCTAAAGATACAAAAAGATACGATAAAGATACTACAGAGTTGCTTAGAGAATTAGGTGATAATTTAACTGTGGCTTCAGGGTGTGATGTCAAAACTGAAGTTTACCCTTACGTTACCGTAACTCCTTTGCGAACCTTGCAAGATGTAAGAAGAGAAATTTTTACCAGTGTTGCAGGAGCTTTAACCCCTGAAGAGAAGGGGGTTTTTGCCCGGCTGACACTTAGTGTTCCCGCCCCAGGTCAATTGGAGTTGACTGCAGATCCCAAGGATGAAGCGGCCGTACAGCTTGTAGATAAACTGTATCGTTTTTTAGATGCAGAAAAACAGGAATGGAGTGTGGGCTATCATACTCAAGAAGCGAGTCTGCCTTATACCCTTGGGTTTAGGATGAAAGGTTTTGAACCTGTTAAGGAAGCCATTGCCAGTATGGGCCGATCGGGTGGGGGAAGTTACGTTAATTCCATGGTGGCCATGGTTCCTGAATCTCAGTCCAATCGTTTACCTTATCCTCGGAATACCGGCTCATTTAAATTTCCTCTTTCTGTGCCAGCTAGAGCAAATGCACCTCGGTATGATAAAAATAAATTTGAACCCATCTTGGCTACAAAAATTAGACAGCTTTATGAAAGTTGGTATAGGAATAATAGTGTGATGCCCGATAGTGTTGAAATTAACATCGTTGCTGATTGGGGGAAAAATCAATGGGTGCTGTCTGTCGACAATCGGTTACAAGGCCACGAATTGCCTGAAGAGTTGCGACAACAAGTTTTAAAAGCATTGGAAAGAGATATGCAGCAATATAGCCTGCCAGCACTACCTCCAGGCACTGTAAGGTCATCAAGCAGTGTGTTTAGTCACAAATACATAATCACTAAACCCTAAAAAATAAAACGTCTGGTTCATTTCTAGAGATAAAATCTTGAGTTTTTGTGTTTGAAGAATTGATTATAGGGGCCAGTTTTGTTGTTAGGTTTTTTTAATTAAAAGTCTTCTCTCAATTTCAAAAATCTTCTCGGCGATTTTTTCTTTTCCTAATTTCTTTTTGTCATTTTCTTTGATGAAAAGATCAGCGCCGTATTTTTCCAAAGCTGTGTTGGGGCGGATGTTTTTAAGGCCAATCAATTGGAAAGTGACAATGCCGGTATTGGGAATGGGGCCTTCTTCTTTGGCGAGTACTCGGGAAATCGCATAGACTGTATCTCCACTCACACTCGGCTGGGTGTGGTAGCCTTCGGTGTAACCGAAATCAGCCAAGGAATTTTCACTAACATCGCGGCTGGCTAGGCCACAGAGCCAGGCAAACAAAAGTCCGCCGTAAACGATGGGTTCGCCGCTCATGGCTCCACTACGTGCGGTGGAATAAAGGCGATCGTAATGCAAAGGATGGGTGTTCATCACTTTGTAAGTCCATTCAAAATGTTCATCAGTTACGGTTCTGCCATTCGCGTGAACGATGATGTCGCCCACGTTGAAATTTTCAAAATACGAATTAATACCGGTTAAATCCTTAGGATAATTTTTTTGAGCTTCCGGAAGCTCAATCGATAAATTTTCCAGTTGAGGAAAAGGTTGGTTTTGAATGGTGGTGGGGCTGCTTTGCTTGCCAGCGCCCGCTACCATAATTTTGCGGTCGTATTGCAGTACTGTTTCTTTCTTTTGATTAACCGCTAAAGTGCGGATACTCACGATGCCGGGTTTTGCAGGGTCTTTTTGATCGCGCTTTAACACTTTTGTATAAGCACGCAGGGTGTCTCCCGGATAGACGGGTTTTGCAAAACAGACATTGTAATATCCCAAGTTGGCAATCGCTTTTTCGGAATCGTTTTGTACGCCCAAAGAAAGCGCGATATTCATGACCATCAGCGGTGAGACGACGAGGTCTTTGAACCCGTGCGCTTTGGCGTATTCCTCATTTAAGTACAGAGGATTCATTTCCATGAACGTCGTCGCAAAATCGATGGCAAAGGCTTTGGTAATTGTGAGCCCCCGTGGATGGCAGAAAACTTCGCCTTCGTTGAAATCTTCTAATACTCTCCCATATTGGGGGTATTTTACTTTGCTGACATCAGCAGCTTGAGAGGGAGCGACTTCTTTGAATAAAGGGTAGGGGATGTTCATAAATTTTTGTAATCCCTCCTAACCTCCCCTTATCCTAAGGGGAGGAAATTAATTTCCCCCTCTTAGGATAAGAGGGGGCCAGGGGGAGTTACTCAAGCATTTTTCAATTTTTCTTCAACCAAACTTCTTACACACACACGCAACACCAATACATCTTCCGCACCTTCAAATAAACTGAAGACTCGGGAGTCCACATAATATCGGCTTACGGCGTATTCTTCCGCATAACCATAACCACCGTGAAGTTGCATGGCTTCGCGCGCCACCCATTCGGCAATTTTACTGGCGTAAACTTTAACCAGCGAGGCTTCCATTTGTCCTTTATGTTCATCCATCAATTTGGCGCCGTAGTAAGTCAATTGACGGGTGGCTTGAATGATGGCGGCCATTCTTACCAATTTGTATTGAGTGATTTGATAGTTGAAAATGGGTTGTTTGAAAACCTGACGATCGTTGGAATATTTAAGCGCCGCTTCAAATGCAGCTTGCATCACACCCAGGGCGCGTGCGGCGGTTTGGATGCGGCCGCCGGAGAAACCTTCCATTTGGAGATAGAAACCTTTTCCTAAACCCGCTTCACCACCGATTAAGTTTTCATCAGGCACGAAGTAATCTTTAAAGTTCACTTCAAAACTGTGCATGCCGCGATAGCCGATAGTGCCAATCGCTTTGCCTTCGATGTGACCTCCATTGGGTTGATCATAAGTAAAATCGTGACCGTCAAACGAGGGTTTTTCGGCCAAGAGAATGGAAAGTCCTTTGTGGCCGGCTTTCGGGTCTGCATCCGTGCGGCAGAGAACGAGGAGGACGTGCGCGTAACCGGCAAAGGTGCACCAGGTTTTGGTGCCATTGATAAGCCATCCACCGGCTGTTTTTGTGGCGGCCACTTTCATGCTGGCGACGTCGGAGCCGTAGTCAGGTTCCGTCACGGCTACGGCACAAAACTTGTCTCCCGTGGCTAATAAAGGCAACCATTTGGCTTTTTGTTCTTCGCTCCCCCCTTTAAGAAGGGCTTTGGAAATAATTTCTGGACGCGTGATCAAGCTGCCAGCGGCCCCCAGAGAGCCGCGGCTTAATTCCTCAGTCACCAAAATCATTCCCATATTATCTGGCTTAGAATCGTCCTGAAATCCGCCGAATTTTTGGGGAATGGATAGGCCAAAACATCCGAGTTCTTTCAGGCCATTCATGATCTCCGAAGGAATCAACGTATCGTGGCGGTGAATATGTTCGGCCTTTGGCATCACGACATCTTCCGCAAATTTTTTAAAGGTGTCGCGGATCATTTGTTGGTCGTCGTTTAATCCATAAGTGCCGCCGCTTTTTTTGTCATTTATTTCCTTGGCGATGCGTTCGATATTTTTTGGGTCGAGTACTGCGCCAACAAAAGCCATCATGTCGTTATTCCACACGGTTTCCCCCATCAAATTATGGGACAGCTGAAGGGAACTCATATGTTGAACAAATTTTCCGGAAAGTTCTTGCAACACATCAGCTGTGTAGAAGAGGGCTAAATCTTTTTCTAAATTGCCGCCCACGCGTTCGGCATAATCCACAATTTGGCGTGCTGCCAAAAGTTGACTTTTGGCCCATACAGCGTCGTAACTGGCCAATTGGTATTGGTCTAGTTTAGAAATGGACAGTTTTCCATTGTCGGCCGATTCTTTGGCTAAAAAATCAAAAACAGAATCGATTAATTTTTCTCCCTTTTCAATAAGGGAGATGAGTTGGGATTTATTAAAAGTCATAAAACCTTTCGTAAAGTTACTTTCGTCACCCCGGCATGTTTTAAGCCGGGGTCCATTTTGAATTTAACTTGGATTCCGGCTTTCGCCGGAATGACTACTAGAAAAACGCTTTTTCCGCCTCATCTGGCAATTTTTGTCCGGACAGATGGATGCGTTGGATTAATTCCCAATAATAGCGATAGGTGGCTCGATCGTGGAGGTCCCCATCAAATTGAATAGGGCCCCAGCTGTTTTTCTGAGCAGCCAATAAAATTTCACACCCTTTATTAACTAAAGAAAGATCCGGAGTCATCGCAGCGACAATGGCATCGATTTGGGTCGGGTAAATAGACCACATACGCAAAAATCCAAATTCATTCCGGGCGCGTGTTGCATCAGCCTTGGTTTTTTCGGCATCTTTAAGATCCAAGGTTACGTTGTGGGCGGGTACAATCCCATTGGCCAAAGCGGCGGCCACAACCGTTGATTTGGCTCTTAACAAAAGAGCATGGTCAAATTGTCCGGGGGATTTCATACATTGTTCCGGTATGGCGCCATGGTGGCCGGAGACGAAGTCCATCAAGCCAAAATCCAAAACTTG
>CAZQCI010000116.1:0-332 GCA_964592255.1 uncultured Nitrospiraceae bacterium
AACGCGACCAGGGGTTAGATATTGGGCAATTGTCAGCTTGAGGGACGAACCATCTTTGAGTGTAATTAAAGATTGAACAGATCCTTTTCCGAAAGTACGGCTTCCTATAATGAGGGCGCGGTTTGTATTTTTAAGGGCGCCTGAAACAATTTCGGAAGCAGAGGCAGAGCCTTCATTGACCAACACCACTACAGGGATGGTGAGGTCGGTGGGATCAGGAGTGGCTTGGTCCATTTCTTCATCTTCTTTATTAGCGCCGACGGTATAGAGAATGTCTCCACCACTTAAAAATTGATCGATGATTCTTAAGGACTGATCCAGCAGGCCACCGG
>CAZQCI010000116.1:342-4585 GCA_964592255.1 uncultured Nitrospiraceae bacterium
TAATAAACCACCTGGATTATTTCTCAAATCGAGTACTAGGGCTTGTAATGGCCCGCTAGATTGGAGCTTGTTCAGTTCTCTGAGCATGTCGGCATAAGTGTTTTCTTGAAAACCGGTGAGGCGAAGAATTCCCACCCTTTTTTTGTCGGCCATGACCAGTTTGGATTTGACGCTTTTAATAACTATTTTACGTCGAATCATGCTGATTTCAATCGGCGCTTCATTTTTGCGTCGAATCAGCAGAGTGACTTTGGAGCCGACATCCCCACGTAGCCGATCAACGGCATCGGACAGGGGCATATTGATAGTGGAGGCATCATCAATTTGAATGATTTTGTCGTCTGGTTTAATGCCAGCCGCCATTGCGGGGGTGCCATCTAAAGGGGCTATAGCTGTGAGCTCATCATCTTTAATGCCAACCACAATGCCTAGGCCGCCATATTTGCCTTGGGTTTGCGTTTTAAACTCTTTGTAAGCCTCCGGTGGTAGCAAGTCGGAATGCGGATCTAGCGTTGTGAGCATCCCATTGACAAACGCATATTCCAAATTTTCCGGTTTTACATCTCCCTGATAATGGTCACTAATGAAATTAAAAGTGGCGGCTGTTGGGGCGAAAATATCAGAAATTTTTTTTATTTGATCCACTAAAATTGTTTTTGATTGATCCCCTACATTAATGGTAAATTGATAAGGTGGCGTTTCTGGAAATTTGATTAAAACTTCCGGAATCATCTTTGATAAGGCATTTAATCCTTCTTTCAACATTTTATCCGGGTGAATTCGAGAAGGGTCGTAATATTCGTTTTGTATATAATAGCTGGCACGGGTAATGCGTTGAATTTTACTTAAATCTACAGCAGGCTTTTTGAAGGAAGGGAAATTAAAGCCGAAAAATATAGTGAAAAAAAATAAAATTATTAGTCGCATGAAAGGCATGTTTTTTGTATATTTCATTTTAGATTGATAGTTGACGATTCGTTGACTCCATGGATGTCCTGCGTTAAAATAACATGATATGGCGGTTTTTCTAATTTGTGGAAACCAACCTTAACTTAAAGAAAGAAAACTTTTATATGAATCTTAAAACCTTCAAGCGATTAGCTGTATTTACCTTTATTACTCTGGTGATTTCAAGCTCTTTTGTTTGTTTTACTTCATCGGTTTGGGCTTATGCCGTTAAGGAGTTAACGTTAAATCAGCTGGTTAGTTTTGCGCCTCAAATTGTTCGTCTTACCATTACAGACAATCGAATAGAGGAAGACGAAAATGGTTACATTGTTAATTATGTCACTGGACATGTGGACGAGTGGGTTAAAGGAAGTGGCTCAGACACCTTAGTTTTTAAGCAATTGGCAGGTATTAGCGATCAAACTGGTGATGAGGTGTTTAAAAGTAATCGAGGGCTTCCCCGTTTTGTCGTTGGTAAAACTTATTTTGTTTTCTTAGCTGGGGAATCTGAAAAAACCGGTATGCGTGCTCCTTTAGGGCTGTATCAAGGGCAATTGGAAATGGTTAAAAAAAATGGGGAATGGGTCATTCCGTCCTTAGCTCATCGGAAGGGACTTTTTAAGTCGATGGTGTCTACCAAGTATGCCAAGGCCTTGTCGACAAGAGCGTTGCAATTAGGCCAAGGTGTTGATGATTACGAAACTTTTAAATCCGCTGTTAAGACCATGATGGGAGAATAAAAAATGACTAAAATCCATATGACTCAAAAAGTACTGTCTTTGTTAGGTTTCTTAATAGTGTGTGTGACGGCTTCGTCTGCGTGGGCAGGGGGGCCTTATCTTGTTAACGAAAGCGGCGTGGCTGCTGCATGGGATAATTCTTCTGCCATTGTCTTAAGCCCAGAAGCGGGAGACTGCGCTACCTTTAGTAACGCTGATATGGTGACTAAGCTGACAACTAACATAAGTCATTGGTCAGATATTAGCGATGTGAGTCTGACTTTTGATGTTCAAACAGGAGATATTACCGATGATATCGACTCGTCCAATTATAACGATTACTATGTTGATAGCTCGGATGATCCTGGTTTAAATGATGGGATTAACCCCATTATTTTTGATGATGATGGGTCGATTGTGGTGGACCTGTTTGGTTCTGGAAATGAATTTTCTGTTTTAGGATTTTCGGGTCCTGATGGCTTGAATGCGGACCAAGATACTATTTTAGATGCTCAAGCTGTTTATAATTGCCGTTGTTTATCTGGTAATGCCGCCGGAGCGTGCTCCGGTAGTTCTGGGACCATTGTGTTTACTGAAGACGATCTTGATTTTACGATGACACATGAGACGGGCCATTTAATTGGTTTAGATCACACTCAAGTTAATCAGACAATTGCCGAAAGTGGGGGTTGTGATACATCTGTTACGGATGAATGTGATGATATTCCTACCATGTATCCTCAATCAGTGGATGCTGCCGATCAACAAACTCCTACCCGTGAAGATGAAGTGATAGTGCTTACCCTTTATGGCAACTCCACTTGGGAGGATGATAAAGTTACGGTGACGGGAACCCTGACTGATAGAAACGGTGATGCTCTTCGTTGTGCGGATATTCAAGCCCATACTTCCGACCCAGCCGATACTGTTGCCGTAGTCTCCGGGGCCTTTGCTCCTGCTGTAGATGATAACGGTGATGGTTATAGTAATGATGATGACGAATGTCTTTCCGATTGTGGGGACTTTGTTTTACGTGGTCTTGATGCTGGCAAAAACTATACAATTACAGTCAAGCCCATTGACGAGCTGTGGGTTGGGGGCTCTAGTATTTCCCCTTGTGGAGTGGAGCAAAAATCCGGAATTGTTGAAGAGGACTTGGTCACTATTACTGGTACATCGGGTGAAGCAATTGCTTTAACGGCTTCGCAGACTCAAACCAGCTCTACCGGAGGGGCGAGAACAACGAGTAGCGGGGCTAGTGAGTCAACGGGTTGCTCTCTAAATACGGCTCAAGGCTTTAATTATAGTGGGGGGCTTTTGCTTCTTCTCCCTTTCTTTTCATTTCTTTTCAGGAGAAAAGAAGTTTGAGTCATGCCGAATACTGCCGAGGTGACAATTATATTATTCTCAAACTGACCCACTATCTACGGTTCTTCTTTCTTGAAAAGCGTTGTGTCCTCAGGTAGAAGGCAGGAATGCAACTTTCCAAAATTCTTTTGCCGACACTTCGTGAGGCTCCCAATGATGCTGAAGTTATCAGCCATAAACTTTTAGTGCGCGGAGGTTTTATCCGTAAACTCGCCTCCGGTATTTATAATTATCTTCCCCTCGGTTTACGCACTCTTCGAAAAATTGAAACGATTATTCGTGAAGAAATGACTGCTGCTGGTGCCTCCGAGCTACTGATGCCCATGGTTTTGCCCGCGGAGTTATGGAAAGAAACGGGACGTTGGGATATTTATGGTAAAGAACTATTGCGTTTGAAAGATAGGCACGACAATGAGTTTTGCTTGGGTCCTACCCACGAAGAAGTGATTACAGATTTAGCTCGTCGCGAGATCAAGTCGTATCGACAATTACCTTTGTCTCTTTATCAAATTCAAACTAAATTTCGTGATGAAATTCGTCCGCGTTTTGGCTTGATGCGGGGTCGCGAATTTTTAATGAAAGACTGCTATTCCTTCGACCGTAATGAAGAAGCCGCGTTAAAAACCTATCAAGTTTATTACGAAGCCTATCGTAAAATTTTTAATCGTTGTGGTCTTAAATTTCGTGCTGTTGAAGCGGGTACTGGGACCATCGGTGGTACTCTGTCGCACGAGTTTCAAGTATTGGCCGATTCTGGTGAGGATGAAATTTTATCCTGCACTTCTTGTGATTATGCCGCCAACATTGAAAAAGCGGAATCGCAAAAAGGGGAAAGCTGCGCTCGCTGTAAACAAGGAACGATGGAGTCTCATCGTGGTATTGAAGTAGGCCAAGTTTTTTACTTAGGAACAAAATACTCTAAAGCACTGCGTGCTATTTATCTAGATGAATCCGGCAAAGAGCAACTCATGGTGATGGGTTGTTATGGCATTGGCGTTGGGCGCACGATGGCGGCATCGGTAGAACAGAATCATGATGACAAAGGAATGATTTGGCCCCGTGGGATTGCCCCGTTTTCTGTGGTGTTGGTGTCATTAGGGGTTGATGCCAAAGTTATGGAAGCCAGTCGCCGCTTGTATGACGAACTTCAAAAATTGGGACTTGATGTTTTGTGGGATGATCGAGATGAGCGTGCAGGAGTTAAACTT
>CAZQCI010000116.1:4595-6523 GCA_964592255.1 uncultured Nitrospiraceae bacterium
GCCGATTTAGTGGGAATTCCTTCTCAGTTGATTGTTGGACAGCGTGGCTTGGAAAAAGGAGAAGTGGAACTCAAGGATCGTCGTACCGGTAACAAGGATATTGTTCCTTTGGAAGGTGTGGCCAAGAAAATTCATGAAACATAATCCTCTCATTATTGCGCTGGACACATCTTCCGCCAGCCAAGCCTTGAATTACGTGCGTCGCCTTAAGGTGGCCGGTGTGGGGTTTAAGATAGGCTACGAATTGTTTTGTGCTGAAGGGCCGCGCTTTGTGGATAAAGTTTTAAGTCATGACGTGCGCGTGTTTCTTGATCTTAAATTCCATGATATTCCTCAAACGGTTGCGCGGGTATCTTATGTTGCCACATCGATGGGTGTTTGGATGTTTAATGTGCATGCCAGTGGTGGAACAGAAATGATGAAGAGGGCGAAAGAAGCGTCCTTGGAGGCCGCTTATAAAAACAGGATATCCCCTCCCTTGGTATTAGGGGTGACGGTTTTAACGAGCATGAATGATTTGAAAGAAATCAATATTTCCTCCCCAGTGGATCAGCAAGTGGAAAAGTTGGCTAAACTGTCTCAAAAAGCGGGGTTGGATGGTGTGGTGGCCTCGGCTCAAGAAGCCTCTGTTTTACGCAAACATTGTGGGGCTTCTTTTTGTTTGGTGACCCCCGGCATTCGTTTGGCCGATTCAAAAACTCCTGTTTCTCATGACGACCAAAAGCGTATCCTCACCCCTGGGGAAGCGATCCGTAAAGGAAGTCATTATCTTGTTGTGGGTCGTCCCGTTCTTCAGTCGGCCAAGCCTCTTCAGACTATTGAAAAGATTATAGAAGATATTGAGGGGTAGTCTTCTTGGTTGGGGGGTGAAGTCTCCAGTTGGCTTGCTAAACTCAGTCTCGAAATCTAACAAATAATAATAAAATCAATATCTTACAAAGAATGTCTTTTTGGCTTCTGGTTTGCATTAAAGTTAAGTGTTGTCTTCATAGGAAAGAGAGGGATTATGAACCAGGCTCAAAAAAACAGTAATATGACCCAAGTTCCTGAATCGTTTTTAGAATTGGAAGCGACCTTAACGCGTTCAGCCTTTGGGCATGAGTATGCCTTGATGCATTTGACTGAATATACTTCCTACAGTCAGCAGATGGAAATTTTGGCTCAATTGGAACAACATCGACAGAATTATTTTTGGGCCCGTGAACGTCTTTTGAAAATGAATCCGGAAAAATTAATTGCGATTGAAGAAGATCTTCGTTATCAAAAGGAGTCAATCCTTCGGCAGAATGTAACACTTCATTAAAAGTATCTAAAATTTCCTTGACACCTAAGTGATTTTTAAATAATTTCCCGGCCTTAACGTTTTTTTAATCGTTTGCGGTCGGAGGCGTGTCTTCAAAAATAATAATCAATTCATATCTTTAAGTAGGCTTTTAAAGAAAAAACGTTTTGTCTTTATTTTGTGATCTTTGAAATGATTTTGTTGTGGAGGTTTGACCTGGCATTTACTCAGACATAAGCCGACGTAGCTCAGCTGGTAGAGCAACTGATTTGTAATCAGTAGGTCGCCAGTTCAATCCTGGCCGTCGGCTCAAGTACGACAGTGCTTCAGTGTGTAGAGTTTAGTGTGTAGTGAATGTAAATAAAATTTTACACACTAAACTCTACACACTATCCACTATGCACTGTGTAACGGAGGGGTGCCCGAGTGGCCAAAGGGAGCAGACTGTAAATCTGCCGGCTTATGCCTTCGAAGGTTCGAATCCTTCCCCCTCCACCATAAAAGCAGTGATTAGGTGTTTAGAGTATCGTGTTTAGTGAAGAGAGTTTTTTTCACTAAACACTAAACGCTACATACTTAACACTGTAGTTGTTTGCGGGAGTAGCTCAGTTGGCTAGAGCATCAGCCTTCCAAGCTGAGGGTCGCG
>CAZQCI010000117.1:0-992 GCA_964592255.1 uncultured Nitrospiraceae bacterium
TTCCAACCGAAACCATTTCCATTGAGTATAATTTGTCGCATCGAAATGACTTCACGGGGTGTGTTTGAGTTGTTATAATCTGCTTACTTACCGTTAGGAGAAATAACAATGCCTTTGATTGAAACTTTAACGCCTTCCGAAATTGCCAAAATGTTACGGGTGCATCCATTCACGGTCACTCGCCTTGCAATAAACCGGACGACGTCCCGCAGTAAACCGGACGACGTCCCGCAGGGATACGTTAGCCGATAACAAATTGTTAAAAATAGTTTGAACGAAAAACAGGGGGTCAGTCGTCTTGTATAGTAGGAGGGTTTAACTATGCAAGACAATCAAGGCTCTAAAGTAACAAAATTTGGATGCAAGGTAAGCTCAAGAAATAGTCACCGCCGCTCTGGACAGGTATACGCTAATAGCGTATACTCCAATTAAGTGACAAGCGTTGAATTTATTGAAACGCCTGTATTTACCCAGCTAATTACGGAATTACTCGAGGACAATAATTATAGAGATTTACAGGAGATACTTGCCAGCAATTTGGAAGCTGGAGATTTGATGCCGGGAGGTGGCGGATTGCGAAAACTTCGCTGGTCATCCCCTAGTAGACAAAAAGGAAAAAGAGGGGGCTTGCGAATTATTTATTATCCCCAGTCCGACAGAAAGTTATATATGATTTATGCCTACGATAAGAACGAGCAAGAAGATTTAACCAAGCAGCAGCTAAAAGTTTTGCGTGAGTATGTCAAAGGAGGTTTATTATGAAAGACACTGCTTTTAAACATCTCTTAAAGAGTGTCGATGAGGCTAGAGAAATTCATATCAAGAAACGTAAACCATCAAGAGTTTTTCACATTAAGCCAATAGAAATAAAATCAATTCGCCACCAGTGGCATGCCAGCCAAACTAAATTCGCTCATCTTATTGGAGTAAGTGCCGGCACACTACGAAACTGGGAACAATCACGCCGTAAACCGGAAGGTCCTGCACGTGTA
>CAZQCI010000117.1:1002-6398 GCA_964592255.1 uncultured Nitrospiraceae bacterium
CGGCGCTGCAAGAGTGTTGTTAAAAGTTGCTCAAGTTAGGCCTGATGCTATTAAGGCTGCTTTAAAAGCAGCTTGAAATAAATATGGGGCGCACATGAAATCAATCCTTACCACTCACACAAACTCTTTTTACTTTATTCCCTTGCATATACAACTCAACCCCAAACAGACATTCCGGACCCAAGCCTGGTAAACAGTAAATTTTGACATTTCTTTCTTTCAGAGTATAATCCCGCTTTTGTAGCCCGAGTCCACTAAATGTGGAATGGGGGACCCAATAAAGAGGGGCGAATTACCGTTTTGGTAAGAGGTCATTTCCTTAGACCTTAGTCCGTCAGCTAACCCCGTAGGTGCTGGAGGAAGTAATGAACGCAAAACCTTTCCGATTTTATCCCTATCTAGTCAGCGCGATTCTTGTCGTTTTTATTACCATCTTTGGCGAGCTTGTTAAAAGAAATCTTGAGCCGACGAATATTGTGATGTTTTATCTTTTGGCTGTCGTTGTCTCTGCGATTTGGTGGGGAACGGGGCCTGCGGTTACAACCTCTATTTTAAGTGTTTTAGCTTTTGATTTTTTTCTTGTCCCGCCTTACCTGACATTCACAGTTGCCGATGTTCAATATGTTTTCACTTTTGCGGCCTTACTAATTGTGGGGCTTGTAATTAGCACGCTAGCTTCAAAGGCAAGAGAGCAGGCTATACGCCGAGAAACCGAAAAATTGCAAACAGCACTCCTTAATTCGATTTCGCATGATTTGAGAACGCCTCTTGTTTCGATCAAAGGTGCGCTCAGCGGTCTTTTGCAAGAATCTTCACTCGATGAAGCAACTCGAAAAGAAATGCTTGAGACCGCCCACGAAGATTCTGATCGCTTAAATCGAATTGTTGGAAATCTGCTAGACATGGCGCGCCTTGAAGCTGATGCGATGAAAATTTCTTCTAGCCTTTGCGAAGTGCGAGACGTGATTGGGTCATCGCTTGCCGAGCTTAAAGATCGGCTCGAAGATAGAAAAGTAACAGTCAATATTCAAGAACAACTGCCTTATATCCCTATGGATTTCCGTCTAATGATGAAAGTTTTGATCAACCTGATAGACAATGCGGTTAAATACGCGCCTTTTGGTTTACCTATTGATATTGAGGCAAAAGAAATAGATGGCCAAATTGAAATGAAGGTGATGGATCGCGGTCTTGGTATTCCTGTTGCAGATTTAGATCATGTGTTTAATAAGTTTTATCGGGTAAAGCGTCCACAAAATATTGAAGGATCGGGGCTAGGTCTTTCCATTTGCAAAGGGATTATTGAAGCCCACAAAGGTAAAATCTGGGCCGAAAATCGTCCCGGCGGTGGGACAATTATTGCTATTTTTCTGCCCTGCCTGCCGGCAGGCGGGCGGTAAAATCATGAATAATCAGGGGCCGCGCATTCTTATTGTGGATGATGAGAAAACAATTCGACGATTTCTCAAGGCAACTCTTGCATCGCACGGATATGTTGTGTTTGAAGCCTCAACGGGTTCTGAAGCTTTGGATCAATCGGTTTCCTCTCACCCCGATGCCATTATTTTAGACCTTGGACTTCCAGACATTGATGGAATTGACGTTACCAGAAAAATTAGGCAAAGAGCTAAGACCCCAATCATCATTTTATCTGTGAGAGAAGATGAATCAGACAAAATCGCCGCTCTTGACGCTGGAGCGGATGATTATCTAACCAAGCCGTTTAGTGCTGGTGAAATGCTTGCCCGCTTAAGAGCTGTCATGAGAAGACTTGTTCCAAAAAATGAGAAAACTCTTTATGAGATTGGGAAGCTTTCTATTGATATCGCAAAGCATCGCGTTGAAATGGGCAGCCGAGAAGTTCATCTTACACCCACTGAATACGATGTGCTAAAAGTTCTAGTAATGAATGCCGGAAAAGTTGTTACACATAAACAGCTCTTGCAAGAGGTTTGGAATAAGACCGAAGATTTGGAGGGAGTGTCTCATCTTCTAAGGGTAACTATTAGCAATCTTCGCGATAAAGTTGAGCCCGCCCCCGATAGACCTACCTATATTTTGACCGAGCCTGGTATTGGTTACCGCCTTCACGAATAATTTATAGCAACCATTTTACTTAAAATTTGTGTCCAGCTACCAGGAGCCGCTCCTAATTCTACAATCGTCATATGTGGCTGAATAAATTTGTCTTTTTCTTGAATTTCGAGTAATTTATAAGCGGCACGAGAGCGATAGCCATCTTTTTGTGCTTGTTTGACATAAGGATCATTAATATGATCATGTAACCATGCACGGCTTTTTTGTTTCCGATTCATAATATTGTTTTAATACTGAGTAAAAAAAATCATATGATACTTGAACTTACCCCAACTCAAAGACGTTTTTTGCGTGCACAAGCACATCATTTAAATCCAGTTGTTATTATTGGTGAAGCAGGGCTGACTGAAAATGTGATGCTTGAGATTGACCGTTCCCTCATTGCACATGAGTTAATTAAGGTGCGGGTTTTTGGTGATGATCGCATTTATCGTCAGGAATTGTTGGGTACAATTTGCGATACTTTACAAGCAACTGCCGTCCAACAAATTGGAAAAATTTTAATTTTATATCGTGCGGCAGAAAAACCAACGATTATTTTACCAAAAGAATAAAAACAAAAAAGGCGCAACATTGTTGCGCCTCTCTTTTTTCTTTGGCGAAAAAATACTATTTACCACCACCTAAAGCATGAACATAAGCAGTTAAAACTTTAATTTGCTCAGGTTTTAAACGCTCTTTCCAAGCAGGCATCACCCCTTTGTTCAAACCATTTGTAATGACAGTTTTCACTTCGGCTAATTTGCCTTCTGGTGTATTTTGTTCTGGAACATTTGCCCATAACCAAATTTTATCTGTCAAGTTAGGCGCACCAATCACTTGACGACCCTTTGCATCTGTATTATGACAGTAGTAGCAAGCAGCTGTTTCACTGTGGAAAAGTTTATTCCCTTCTTCAGCACGTGCTGGATCCACTTTCACGCCAGATAAACTTAACACATATGAAGCTAAGTTTGTAATTTGGTTTTCATCTAAGACTTCTTTGAATGGCGGCATATAACCACGACGCCCGTTTTTCAAAGTTTCTTCAATTTTTTGATGGGTTCCACCGTAAAGCCAATCATCATCTGTCAAGTTAGGGAAATAACCAACTTTACCACCCCCCCCGACTTGGTGACAGGCCGCACAGTTTTCGTTAAATAAAGCTTTCCCTGCAGAGTTTACAAATCCTAATGCTTCTGGATCTTTCGCAATCTGTGTGTAGCTCATGCTAGAGATTTTTTTGAAATATGGCTTTTGCTTCTCATCTTGCTCATTCATTTCTTTCATTAATTGAGAGCGCATATTCCAATGGGTTGTCACTTTTTCGCCAGCACTATTAACATATGTAATGGTGTTAAACCCTTTTGTATAAGATTTACCCACAGGAAATGCTGGATAAGTAAACCAATAAACTAAGGATAACAGTAAAGTGCCATAAAAAGTCCACAGCCACCAGTTCGGCAGTGGGTTGTTATATTCTTGTAGCGTATCGTCCCAAACGTGCCCAGTGGTTTGAACACCACCAGAATTTGGTGTATTTGGTTGTTGACTCATGCGTAGACGTCCTATTCCGTTACAAAATTAAGCTTTTTTGATATCTTGTTTATCTGAAGGAGGGCGAACACCATGCACGACATCATCGTCATCTTGAAATGGCATATTCTTATAGTCTTCAATAACCTTTCCGCGATCTTTGCTTCCATAAACATAAACAATAATGGCACAAAACGCGACAAAGAAAATCACTAAACCTAATGGCTTTGTATTTTCCATACTTGAAAACCAAGTAATGAGACCATCCATTTTCACACCTCCTGCACTAATTCGTTTAAAAAATTAAATAAACGATTAGCGATATTTAACAAACTCATCATTTTTATACTTGCTAAAGTCAACCATTGTTCCTAACACTTGCAAGTATGCCACGAGTGCATCCATCTCGGTAATATTATTACGATCACCGTCATAGTTACCAGCTTGTGCTTGATCAATTAAGTTTTTCTTAGCATCTGGAATATGAAGTTGTTTTGCAACTTCTTCGCCAAATTGTTTGACGTTCCGATCATATTCAGCTTTACTGATAGAATAAGGAACACCTGTTGTACGCAATGCTTTCATCCGATCTTCAATATCGGAATAATCCAAATTAGTGGATAACAACCATGGGTAATTTGGCATAACAGATTCACGAACCATAGAACGTGGTGCAATCAAATGTTGTACATGCCATTCGTTTGAATACTTTTTACCTACACGTGCTAAATCAGGACCTGTCCGTTTGGAACCCCATTGGAAAGGATGATCATATTTGGATTCAGCCGCTAAAGAATAATGACCATAACGCAATGCTTCGTCACGGAAAGGACGAATCATTTGAGAATGGCATAAATAACAGCCTTCACGAATATATAAGTCACGTCCACGAGATTCTAATGGTGTATACGGGCGAACACCATCTGCTTTTTCAACAGTGTTTTCAATAAAGAAAAGCGGGGTAATTTCGATAAGACCACCAATACTAATCGCGATCATCACGAAAACGAGCATAATGCCCAGATTTTTTTCAATCGTATCATGCTTGACCATGAGTTCTTCCTTGTCACAAAAGTGGGAGGACTTTCACCTCCTCCCACTGTCAAGTCGATGTTTGAACAACAATTAAGCTGTAGCTAAACCAGCAGCACGTAATTTTGCTTCTTTCTCAGCAGCTTGACCAGAACGGATAGTTTTGTAGCAGTTATATACCATTAAAACCATACCCGCTAAGAAGAAGACACCACCCAAGGCACGCATTGCATAGAATGGATGCATTGCAGCAACAGATTCCACAAAAGAATATTGTAAGTTGCCGAAATCATCAAATGCACGCCACATCAAGCCTTGCATAATCCCTGAAATCCACATTGCAGTAATGTACAGTAACACCCCAATTGTTGCTAACCAGAAATGAACTGTCACTAAACGAACGCTATATAATTGTGTATTCCATAAACGTGGAATCATGTGATACATTGAACCAAATGTAATCATTGCCACCCAACCCAATGCACCAGAGTGAACATGACCGACTGTCCAGTCTGTATAGTGGGAAAGTGCGTTCACATCTTTTAATGACATCATTGGTCCTTCAAAAGTAGACATGCCATAGAAAGATAAAGAAACAATCATGAAGCGCATGATTGGGTCTGTACGCAATTTATCCCATGCGCCAGAAAGGGTCATAATCCCATTAATCATCCCACCCCAAGATGGTAAGAGTAACATGATAGAGTAAGTTGCTGCTAAAGTAGATGTCCAATATGGAATAGCTGTCCAAT
>CAZQCI010000118.1:0-6383 GCA_964592255.1 uncultured Nitrospiraceae bacterium
CATGCTATCACAAAGTCTAACAAACGCCGCCGTTTTGGGCCCTTCAAATGCCTCCGGCGCCCCACCACGAATAGCTGACTGGTCGGCCAAAATCCCCACTACGCGCCCTCCCATGGAGGCAAAACCAATAATTTGGTTGGAACCATAGGCCTGATTTTCGGGAGTATCTTCGGTTCCAGTTCCTATTTCAAAAAATTTCCCGTCATCCACCAACGCCCGTATCAAAACATGGGCATCCATTTTAGTATCCAATTCCTTCGGGACAATGTCGGTAACTGCCTTTGTTTTGTAATCTGGATTAACTTTTTGAAATAAATTCTGATTGGTCCGACTCACCACTTGCAACGATCTAAAAGAACCAAGAGAAGGAGGATCTTGTTTAATAGGATCCGCTAGAGTCCATGAACTCCCATCTGCTTGACGCAAGGAAATATCATCTCCATTGATGGTTAATGTAAATTTTTTCTCCGGATCTTCAGAATCCGCTACCGACGCAAGCGAGCTATCACCACTCACCCAAGTCAAACCATATTGTTTGAGAAGTGCGGCAACCTGTTGTTGCAATACTTTTTCTGCGGAAACACTCAACGGACGATCGAAAGGATCAGCCGTTTCAACCGTTGGACGCTGTCCTTTTCGGACAGGCATATAGCGAAGGTACTCAGCCGCACAGTCCATGGCCTCATCAAAACTACCCACAATGATGCAATGCTTTTTGATCGCATTCCATATATCAACGTCTTTGGTGGCAGGTGTTTTGACAAAAATTTGAATATCACTCCCGGCAAGCCCTGCCGTATCAAGCAAACCTTGCGGATGCATGATGATGGCAATTTTAGGGACATTTGCCTCAGTGTATTCCTCGGTCATGCGCTCTCTAGAAAAAGCCGCTTCTCCTGCACGGTGCGCCGCATTGCTAAAAAACTGTTTACCGATGATGCGGATGATCGGAATATTTTGCTTGATGGCCGAACGGGTTAAATCAATGGCCCGCTGCACCGCTTTGGGCGCTCCAAAACCATTAAGATTACGCGGCCCCATGATGGCCACGGTTTTGCCAGCAATGCGAATGCGTCCGGCAGTAACACTGCCCCCTCCCAACAACTCTTCTTTGTAACTTTGTACAAGGCCACCATCCGCATTTTGGGCCAGCATTTTCTGGGTCAGCAAATTGCCACTGGCTGTGTCCCCATTTTCAGGAAATTGAACACGCTGTATTCTTTCCAACGACTTTTGATTAGCCGGATCAAACCAAGCCAGGGCCTGGCGGGCCACATCAAACATGTCATCTTCGGTGAGTGAACGCCCATCGACGGTACCAGCACGCATCAGCAAAATAGGAACCCCGCCCAATTCATAATCGGTAAATCTTTCAAAATAAACCTGGTAGACCACATCCTTGCCGGTAAGTACTCCAAACACTTGCGGGGCATCCATCATGTGAACAAAAGACAAAAGCGCTGGGCCATACACCACCATGCCGGCGTTTCCTCCCAGCATCAGCGCAATATGTAAACTTTGATCGGGCACGGCCCGCACTTGTTCGATAAGAGTTTTGGAAGGATTTCCAAATTGGCGAACTAAACTTTTCATCAACGCCTGATCGGGATGGCTATCCATCCACTGCACAAAATGTTCCGGCCTTACATCACTGCCTGTCATCACTTTCAGAGCAAAATCTTCTGTAGAAACATTGAGTGAATTAATTCCAGACCCAATATTGGCCCCAGCGCTGTCATTCAACCAAGCTACCGGTAATCCATGCAAACGGGCATAGACACTCGTTGCCACCATTTTCTGACCTTCGCGGGTTCCTACCGACCCTCCCAGCACACGAAAATCGCTCAAGTACGCAACCACTTCTTTCCCATTCACACATCCAACAGCCAGAGTCCCAGCAACCGTTTCATAAACAGTAGTGCCTTCCTTAGTTGTGACAATCTCTCCGGCTTGAGCATGACCAAGAGGATACCGTTTGGGGACATTATCCACACCATCCACTGTAATAATTCTATATTCACCCTTATCAAAAAAACTCTTGGCCCGTTCCTCAACAGTCAGTTTGCCACGGTCATGCTGTCTCATCGTTGCGTCGTCGGTGACAGTAAAGTATTCATCCGCTTTCATACGGCGCAACATCAAATCGCCTGAAGAAGTAATATAAAACTGGAAAGCCCGACGGGCAGGGCCTTCGCCATTAGTCGTATTGGCAAAAAAAGTAGCCCTTTGCATACCTGTATTTCGTGAAAACGCCGCAACATTCCAGCCAATACGTTTTAAAACTTGTGGGGAATAAGTTTGTTCCCCCGCACCATTTTCTGAATAATGTACCTCTGGAATGACATCTATCAAAACACGATGGTTTCCAAAAACGTCCTCTTTCTTACCAAGGCTAAGACCCAAGGCATTGTACATCCCGGTCACTTGAGCGGCACGGATGAAGGTTTCTTCAATGGCCGTCTCTCCGCTTATTTTTCCACCATGGTATACAAACTGAGCGCCTTGTTCATGGCGAACAGAGACAAGAAGACTTTCTTTGGAAATAAAAGATGCACCTTTCTTTTCTTCCCACAGCATCAAATAAGGGGCAACCTCGCCAACTGGAGAATACAAAGAAACCACCCGAACGTTTCTAATATTTTTATTGCCTGCATAGGCCTGGGCCAAACGACGGACATCTTCATAGGGGATTGATTCAATCGGAATTTCAGGATTGTTAAAAGAAGCCTGCATGGCTTCTTTTTGAGTTTCATATCCATCAAAAATATTAGCTTTAAGTTTTAAATACCGCTCACGATATTGTGCCGGCACCAAGGGACGAACCAAAGTATCGTAAAACAGAGGATCAATTTTTTGGGCGGCCTCTAACGCAGCTGTTTTAAGAACCTTGACATCCTTGTCATTGGCCTGGCAATAAATTTGGCCAATGGGGCCTTTAGCTTGCAGTATCTGAAGTTTACCCGCCAAACAAATAAGAGAAGACACAACTGTTTTACGAAATTTACCTTCTCCTCTTTCCCATCTCGGCCAACTCTGACAAATACGCAAAAAAGCATTCTCCAAAACATGCTCAGGATAACGATCATTGGGTTGAATACGTTCATTCACTTCGTAAACAATTCCAAAATGAGCCAAATTTTGACGCAGAATTTTTCTTAATGACTCCGGCTCCACATAACTAGGATCTTTCCATTGACGTAAAAACTCATCAAATTCTGCAGCATACTTTTCAGAAAATAATTGCTGACGCTCGGCATAATGTTGCAAAACCGTGGTAAGGTTATTCGTAAATTCAGGGGTCACCATCTCGGGAGTTAAATCTTCGGAAAGCAACTTCAAAATACGAAGAAGATGATCTTGATGATAATCAAAACCATTTAAATACTCTCCCACATAACTCACTAAACTGGGAGCTTCTTCCTGCAAACGACTTCGGATAGAACTTAAAACCGCGTCTACGGCTTCCGGGCCCTGGACATCCAATGAACTTAAAGCGGCACGGGATCCCATCCGCATATTGGGCATAAAGTTAAATTGGGGAACCTCTTCTACTTGTTCTTGGCTCACTGAAGCCAAAGGAGCTATACGAATAAGAGGCGTATCTTTTCCAACGGTTTTTCCATTGTCCACCAAAACTTCTGCGATGGTTCCATCAAAAGGAGCTACAATGGGGGCAAACATTTTCATCGCTTCTCTGCATCCAATAATCTGCCCTTTGGTAACACGATCCCCTGGCTTCCATAAGTCCTTAATCTTACTTTTGGCTTCCACCATTCCTTTTCCAAAATAAATTTTAGCCGGAGCAGGAGAGAGGACAAGCCCAGGATCCCGGGCAGCCCCTACGGAACCAATAGCGACTTCATGGTGAAAATTATCAATGGAAACTTTTAAGTTTCCTTCGGAACCGGAAACATAAGTTAAAAAATTGCTCCGCTTCTCTCCAGAAATACGGTCCCCTAAAACATCAATCTGGAATTCATAGGGATTCTTTTGGTTGGCGATCGCCAGCACCGTGCGACCATTCACCGTTACAGCATACAAGTTTTCCGAAGATAGTTTTCTGACTAAAATATCGGCAGTTTGTCCATCAATGGTAGCCCTGAAGCTAAGACCAAAAGAGGCCGGCATGGTTTCCGTGCTGTAAGGAGCAACAGAACCTGGCTTAAATAAAGCCTGGCTTCTAGCATGATATTCTCTCTTATAAGCGGCAATGGCAGCACCCAACAACGCTTCACTTTGGTAAGGTTTAGGCTGCTTCCATTTGGGATAATATTCGTTGAAAAGATCACGTACTTGTGGGGAAGTAATTTTGCCTGCATCCTCAAACAAAATCCGCACATCACGGGAGTCGCCCAATAAACGGGACACAACTCCTTTTTGAGGCTCGCTATAAGCCGTTAGGCTCTGTAAATAGGCAGCTCTTTTTTCATTATAGACTCCCAGCATCTGCGCCAACAACGCGCGTTCCCCGTCACTTCGAGAATCAAGAAAAAGAGAAAAAGCTGTTTTAGGGTCACGATCCTTCGTACTCGTGACAAGAGAAGCCATCTTAGCCAAACTGGGCTCATCAAAAGATTTAAGAGCCATCAACCCCTGTGTCTTTAAGTCTTCATCTGCCTGATTTTTCTTAGACATCAAAAACTGCAAGAAAGTCGTATCACCGAGCAGATGTCGGGAGCTTTGTTCTTTATACTGCGTCAGAAGCGCGTCAAAGAAAGAAAGGGTTTCTCCCCATTTTTTGTAATCATCCTTCAAAATGGCAAAAGAAACTCGTTCTTTTGGCTCCAATGATTTGAGAGCTTGTTGAAAAAAAACACCCCGGGCACCTATGTAGGCTTGAGCTATTTTGTCCAAATCCCCCTTTTCAGAAGGGGTCAGGCGGGCCATAATCTCATCGCGCAAAATACTGCGGGCCAACATATAATTTTTAACAAAAGGAATTGTAACCCCTGCACCCATCCTTACGCCTTTCGACGGATCGTTCGGATCGTTAAGGGCTGTTTGCCGCATCTGGCTGGTATCCAACATTTCCATGTGAAACTCAGCGTTGTGATCCACGCCTAAAACAACTAATTGTCTCAAAACAATCTTAGCGGCGGCCCGAACTTCTTCGGGACTATTGCCGGTAACTGTTACCTTGAGCATCATGGAGTCTCTTTTGGGAGAAACTGTGCTTCCTACTTCTATAGCCGTATCCACACGCACATTAATTCCGGCGGGCAATACCAAATGCTCTATCCTTCCGGGAGAAGGCCTAAACCCATCATCAGGAACTTCCGCATTAACACGCATATTCAATGCATAACGTGGAGGAAGCTCTCCACTTTCAATACTTCGGGCGCGCTCGGCAAAGGCACGCGTGGGTGGCATACCCCAAACTGCCAGATAAGAATTAAGCTTAATGTCCACCAAATCCGCTTCTTCCGTCACCAAATGTTCCACCTGTAAGCGGGTGTTGGCTTCCATGAAATAATGCGCGGACTCTTTTTTCAAAAATTCCAACGTGGTCGGCCCATTTAAACCGAAAGACGCACAAAACTTTTTAACGGCCTGCACAAGAGCAGCAGGCATGGGAGCAAAATGGGCAAATTCCTGGATTTTTTGGTCGTTACGCTGGAGGGAACAATTGCGCCAACCGAGAACAGAAATTCCTTCTTCGCGTCCTGTTCCATCCCCCACCACCTGGATTTCAATATGCTCAGCGTCCGGAATATATTTCTGAAGGGCCACGTTCGGATTATTAAAAGCCGTTCTGGAATATTCCACCCATCCTGTGAGAATGATGGCAAACTCTTCTTTAAGATCCGCCTCACTCTTATCTGGGTCCGCCTCCAGAAGAAAATTCCCACGCCCGCCACCACCACCATCGGCTTTGATCATGAGGGCCTCTTGTGGATACCCTAAATTTTTGGCCCAACCCCAGGCTTGCTCCACATCGGGCTTTCCATCCGCTAATAACGGAACCATTGAGGAAGAAGGAATAATGGGAAGCCCCGCGCGCTCAGCCATTTCCATGCCCGGAGTTTTTTCACCCACCGCCCGATGAGTAACAGCGTAAGGACCCAAATTCATGATACCGTTATCTTCCAAAAATTGCGTAAATGCCGCATTTTCAGACAAGAAACCCCAGCCCAAATCGGCATAATCAATGGGAAGCCCACGCGAGGCCATGGCACTGATGATTTGTTTATTTAATTCTTCGGCATCGTTATAGATGATGTAACCAGGCCGTTCCGCTTTTTCAGGAGGAATAGTGAGTTTGATTTTATGGGTAGCCTTGTCCAAATAAGGTAATTGTTCGTCATCGGTATAACCCGCCACGGTTTGAATACGATACCCAAACAGCTGGCTTAATTTTTCAGCCACTTCCACCGCCCTACGTG
>CAZQCI010000119.1:0-6346 GCA_964592255.1 uncultured Nitrospiraceae bacterium
AAAACTTATTATGTTTTCTACCACGATTTTGTAAAATTTAATAAAAACTCTTCAGGAAGTAGAAATTGTACCACACCAGCTATTGAAGGAAAAATCTCCACATTCTATTTAGCCTCTGGGGAAACTGTTCCGGAAGTTTTTCAAGGGTTGGAAGAAGGTGACGGTGTGGATCGGGATGCAGCTTACTATCACAGTCGTTTCCGTACATTTCAATTTGGGTCTTACATTAAATTCAATGAAGCCTATACGGCGCCCGGATGTACTTATGAAGCCGGTAAGACACTGACTGGGGAGGAAGATCCCGAAGCCATTGAAGCTTGTTGGGATGCTTTCGGGGCGGATACTGAAATGCGACGTGTGAATGCTTGGTATGAAGGATGTACTCCTTTCCTTTTTGATATTGCGCAAGGGTGTTATCCTTCCGACATTCCTTGGAAGAGCGAGCTAACAGAAGAACAGAAAAAATATTTATGCACTGACAAGAGCATTAAATATAGTGATCCGTCTACATGGGTAGGTTTTGGAGAGTATGAACCCGCTGTAGATTTAAAGACTGGTGAAGAAGATGATACCAAGTGGGATTTTACCTTCCGTAATGTGCATCTTCAGGGTGGATTGGTTACGGACAGCCTGGGTATTTTCTTTGATAACGCTGCAAAACTTTTATTTGCTGATTTATATGTGACTATCACCACCAAAGTAATTGGAGGCGATTCTTCTGATTGGGATGATTTGATTGCCACAAACAATAGAAGTGATTTTTCCAAGAGTGATGTCTACATTCCTTTAAGTTCCGCTGAATTTAACTGGACTAAAGATGGCATCAATTCAGAATTGATTGCTGCAGAAGATAATAATGTTAGTTGCTTTGAAGATGATGGCACGCCCAAACCTTTAACATCCTGCCGGGGTAATTATGTGATTACGGAAGATGGAACCAAGATTATGCCTGCGGGTGAGGCGATAGATTTTGCCAACTTGGGTGTCAATGTAAGCATCGGTTTTGGGGCTTTTCATGGCAAACCGGGACTGGCTCCTAGTTTTGCACAAGAAAGTAGTAGCGGTAAAGGTAAGGCATTGGTTTTTACCCTCCATGGTTGCATGGTGGAAGGGGAAGCTTCCGAGGATGCAGGCTGTTATGAAGGGCATATTGATAATGTGGATCAACGTGGGGATGAAATTCCTAATCTTCTTGCTGACTATGTTGAGCACGGTATGATTACTGAAGAAGATAAAACCAACGCCGAAAGTTCCGATGAGGAAACGCAGAAGAAGAGCAAAGCGTGGATTAATTACCGTGTGCTTGACGAAGACCGAAACCGTTTTACCGATTATTACAATCCTAGTGATAATTTTTACCTGGATACCGACTATTATTCCGGAACCCCCTGTGGTTTTGGAATGTAATGTCAATCCTGGTCATAAAAGCTCGGAGGGGTTTTGAAAACCTCATACTCGAAAGAGTATGAGGTTTTTTTATTCCAATTATTTTATTTTGTACACTCAGGTAGGCTCAGACACCGAGCTCCTTGTAAGAAGAAATAAATCAATCAAACTGAGACACTACCCAACTTTCATTTGGCTTTTCTCTCAATTTTTCTTAGGCTGTGTATTATGAGATGGGGTTGTTTTTTTATTTTTTTATTTTTTTGGACTTTGCCCGCATTGGGTAAGTCTGTGGAGTCTGCCTCCTGGCAAAAGTTAGAGACAGGGCTTAGCTATCGCAAAATTGAAGTGCCCCGTCGTTCTTCTTCTGTTCCTTACCTCATTCACGCTTTTAAAATTAGTCTCCAACGTTTTGATTTGCGTCCCATCCAGACCTCTACAGCTACATACTCTAATGTAAAAAATATGGTTTCAAATAGTGGAGCCTTGATAGCGGTCAATGCTAATTTTTTTGATCCAACAGGAAAAGCTTTAGGATTGGTTATTTCTAATGGTAAACAGCTTAATCCATTTAAAAATATTTCGTGGTGGGGTGTTTTTTATATGGAGAAAAATATTCCTCACATTGTTCATTCTACTCAATGGAAAGACAGTAAAACTGTGACTAGTGCTTTCCAAGCGGGTCCTCGTTTAGTTGTGAACGGCAAAGTGCCACGCTTGAAGAGTGAAACGAGTCAGAAAACAGCCATCGGTATTACACGTTCAGGTGAAATTATTTTGCTGACAACTCTTTTTCCTTTCGACATCCGCGATTTGGCGGACTTGATGGCTAAACAAGAATCAAAAGGGGGCTTAGGTTGTGTAGAAGCTTTAAATTTTGATGGTGGAAGCTCCAGCCAAATGTACGCACGTGTTGGAGCCTTTGAATTGAGGCTTCCCAGCTTTGTTGGTGTGCCAGTAGGGTTGGGAGTATTCAGAAAATAAAAGTAACAACTTATTTCTGCTTCTTTTTATTTATTCATCGATTCTAGAAAATCTTTGTTAGTTTCGGTGGAACGCATCTTGTCGATTAAAAAGTCCACGCTATCTAACACGTTCAGTGGATGAAGCAGTTTTCGCAAAACCCAAACACGGTTTAAGATGTCGTCAGGGAGTAACAAGTCTTCTTTTCGTGTTCCGGAAGCATTAACATCCATACAAGGGAAGATACGTTTTTCCATCAGTTTGCGATCCAGATGAATTTCAGAATTACCGGTTCCTTTAAACTCTTCAAAAATTACTTCATCCATGCGTGACCCGGTATCGATCAAAGCTGTAGCAATGATGGTGAGCGATCCGCCTTCTTCAATATTACGTGCGGCCCCAAAGAAACGTTTGGGTTTATGAAGTGCGTTGGAGTCCACACCGCCGGAAAGAATTTTTCCAGATGGTGGTACAACAGTGTTATAGGCGCGTGCTAAACGCGTGATACTGTCGAGAAGAATCACAACATCTTTTTTGTGTTCCACCAATCGTTTGGCTTTTTCAATCACCATTTCAGCGACCTGCACGTGACGGGTGGCGGGCTCATCAAAAGTGGAGCTAATAACTTCACCTTTAACGGAGCGTTCCATATCTGTCACTTCTTCCGGACGTTCGTCGATTAATAAAACAATCAGAAAAACTTCTGGATGATTTGCAGAAATAGCATTGGCAATATTTTGCAACATCACCGTTTTACCGGTTCGGGGAGGGGCCACAATTAAACAGCGTTGGCCTTTACCGATGGGGGTTAATAGATCGATGATGCGTGTGGTAAAATTTTTCTGGTCGTGTTCCAAACGAAATTTTTCGTTGGGATATAGGGGCGTTAAGTTGTCGAACAACACTTTTTCGCGCGCCACTTCAGGGTCTTCGTAGTTGACTTCTTCTACTTTTAATAGGGCAAAATAACGTTCCGAATCTTTAGGTGGTCGAATTTGGCCCGAAACCGTGTCGCCAGTTCTTAAGTTAAAACGTCTGATCTGTGAAGGAGAGACGTAGATATCATCAGGCCCTGGCAGATAGCTATAATCACCAGCGCGCAAGAATCCGAATCCATCAGGCAGCGTTTCCAGAACGCCGTCGCCGTAAATGGCCCCTTGCTGGTCTGTTTGGGCTTTCAATAGGGCAAAAATCAATTCTTGCCGAGTAAGACCTGCGGCTCCTTCAATTTGAAATTCTTTGGCCAAATGAACCAACTCGGTAATTTTTACTTCTTTTAAATCCTTTAAATGCATGACCCCGCCTTTAAAGAAAGGAGCGAGAGTAGGATGATCTGTTGCTGGTTTCTCTGAAGTGGGCTTTTCTGATGAGTCTTCGGCCAGTTTACTTGCAGATTTTGCCTCTTCGGTCATAGGCGCTGATTTTTCACTTTCAAAATTTGGCCGTGGTGAAGGAGGAAGAGGGCTGTCTCCATTATAAGAAGAATTATTGCTGCCAGAAGAACGCGGAGTATACATATCGTCCATGTTGTTCATGGAGCTGCGTTCACGAGGTCCTGAGGATCGTGGCCCGCCGGAACGAGGTCCGGGCCCACTAGAGTTACGACGACGAGGGGGTGAATATTCACGCACGCTTCCGGAGCGATTGCTAGATTTGGGTGTGTCTGACATAAATGAATTTGGAATAAACGACTTTGGAGGATCATCTTACAAGAGCTTCTTTGAAAGGAAGAGTTCTAACGACAGATTATTTAAGTTATATTTTGGTGATTATCTCGGGTCGTTTATGTTTAATTTGGAAAGAATAATACGTTAGAACTTTTACCAGTATTCCTTAACATCAAAAATTCGTCAAGATAATTTTCAACTCTTCATCCGAAGACCACATTGTGGCAAGTCGGGATCCAAGTGATTTAAAATGGACCGGCCTTTTATGCCTTGGTTTGACAAGGCTCTCTCATCCTGGTAGCGTCCGCAAATCCATGATTCAACAAAAGAAAAAAGCCTGGGGGGGTCGTTTTGACCAGCATGAAAACGAGCTGATGGAACGTTTTAATGCTTCTTTGCCTTTTGATAAAAAACTCTACCATGAAGATATTCAAGGCTCTGTGGCTCATGCGCGTATGTTGAAGAAAATCGGGGTGTTATCTTCTTCTGAGCAGTCTCAGATCGAAAAAGGTCTTTTGGCTATTTTAAAGGATATCGAAGCCGGGCGTTTTGAGTGGGACGTGTCGCAGGAAGATATCCATATGGCCATTGAGTCTAAGTTAACGGAAAAAATAGGTACGGCTGGGGCTAAGCTCCATTCTGGACGCAGCCGTAACGATCAAGTCGCTACCGATATCAAATTATACTGTCGAAACCATGCGGGTTATTTGATTTCAAAAATAATGGCGCTGCAGAAGGAGTTGGTTGCTTTTGCCGAAACTAAGGGTTTTGTGCCCATGCCTGGATATACCCATCTCCAGCGTGCTCAGCCTATCTATTTAGCCCATCATCTTTTAGCTTATTTTGAAATGTTGGAACGCGATAAGCGGCGTTTTTTGGATGCACAAAAAAGGCTTAATACATCTCCTTTAGGGGCTGGTGCTCTTGCGGGTTCAACCCTTTCTCTCGATCGAGCCTTTACAGCTAAGGAATTAGGTTTTGATGATGTGGCCCATAATAGTTTGGATGCGGTTTCTGACCGGGACCATATTGCGGAAATTTTATTTTGTGTTTCACTGCTTATGGTCCACCTCTCCCGTCTGTCGGAAGAATGGGTGTTATGGATGAGTCAGGAATTTTCTTTTATGACGCTTCCACAAGAATTTTGTACTGGCTCCTCGATGATGCCTCAAAAAGTTAACCCTGATGCTCCAGAATTAATCCGTGGAAAATGTGGGCGGACGGTAGGAAATTTGGTGGCTTTGTTAACAACCCTAAAAGGTTTGCCTTTGTCCTACAATAAAGATTTGCAGGAAGATAAAGAGCCGCTTTTTGACTCTATCGAAACAGCGGAAATCTGTTTGGATGTTCTGATTCGGATGGTTCCTGGTATTACCATCCACGCCGATGCCATGAAAGCCGCTACAGAAAAAGGTTTTCTTCTAGCCACCGATGTTGCGGAATATTTGGTGGAAAAAGGTTTGGAATTTAGAAAAGCCCACGAAGTGGTGGGAACGTTAGTGCGTTATTGCATCAAAAATAAAAAAACGTTGGAGACGTTGACATTGCCGGAATTTAAAAAAGTGTCCCCTATTTTTGAAGAAAGTGTTTTTGCTGTTTTGGATCTTGAAACTTCCATTAACAAAAGAAAATCCATTGGTGGTACGGCCAAAGCATGTGTGAAAAAAGAGTTGGTAAGAGCGAAGAAGTTGTTGGCCTAATCATCATCATTTTATGAGTTTTTTTACTTACAAAAATAACGAGTTATTCTGCGAAAATGTTTCCCTTAAAATATTGGCGGAAAAAGAGGGGACACCGCTCTATGTCTACAGCTATAACGCCCTGCGGGAGCAGTTCATACGTTTTGATCAGGCTTTCTCAGGGGTTGACCATCTTATTTGTTATTCCATGAAGGCCAATTCCAACCGGGCTGTTCTTAAAACTTTTCTTAACGAAGGATCCGGTGTGGATGTGGTTACAGGTGGTGAGTTACAACGGGCTTTGTGGGCTGGTTGTGATCCGCAGAAAATTGTTTTTTCGGGTGTGGGAAAAAGTGACGATGAAATTCGCCAAGCTTTAAAGGTGGGTATTTTGCAGTTTAATGTGGAGTCGGTAGAAGAACTTTCGGCCATTAATCGTGTGGCCGTTTCTCTTAAGCTGCGTGCACCCATTGCTCTTCGGGTCAATCCTGATGTTGATCCTAAAACACATGCTTATATTTCAACCGGTTTAAAAAAGAGTAAGTTTGGTATCACGCGCCTTCGTGCTTTGGAGATGTATCGAAAAGCCACTGAAATGCCTGGTATTGAAGTGGTTGGCATTGACTGTCATATTGGTTCTCAATTGACGCA
>CAZQCI010000120.1:0-4511 GCA_964592255.1 uncultured Nitrospiraceae bacterium
CTCATCCACCATTCCCAACATTTCCGTAATTTCCTCCAAGCTATAACCAAAGCGTTTACCGCGTAGAATAAGTTTTAAACGTTTACAGTCGGTGGAGTTATAAATACGTTGGTTCCCTTCCGTACGCGCAGGCGAAATTAATTTTTTTTCTTCGTAAAATCGAATGGTACGCGGACTAATATCAAACTGGGAGGCCAACTCCGAGATAGAATAGGCTTCTTTGGAATAGGGTTCATGAGCCATACTTAACGTTTACGTTAAGGTTAATTATAGGCCTTTGTCAACCTAGATTTTACTGTATTATTTTGACGCACTAAAAAACAAAAATAATTTGCAGATTGTAGAAGAGTTGAGCTATGCCTAATACTAAGGGGATAGTTATGGGGTCATGGTATGTCTTACAGACAAAGGCACATCGTGAAAGAGATGTGCAGAAGTTATTAAGAAACGGTGGTTTTGAAACTTTTCTTCCTATTTTAAGGGAAGTCAGTTACCGGGGAGGTCTACCCTACTTCAAACTTTCCTCTCTTTTTCCTGGCTATCTTTTTCTCAACTGTTTTCTTGAAGAAAAAAATAATTTTCATCTAGTCAAGTATACCCGTGGGATTAACAAAATTATTTCGGCATGTGGTAAGCCACTCAAAATGGATGATGACATCATTCATAGCATCCAAAACCGAGCCAACGCTGAAGGCATTATTAATCAACAACCGGACCTATTAAAAGCCGGTGATAAGGTACGGGTTAAAAAAGGAATCCTCAAAGATTTAATTGGAATTTTAGAACGCCCCTCCACAGCCGAGGGGCGAATTACGGTTCTACTACATCTCATCAACTACCAAATGAAAGCCACCCTCCATTGGAGTGAAGTCGAAAAATTACAAGTCGCCTAGCTTGCATAAAAAAAAACTTTTCGATATACACCCACACCATGAAAAAAGCTCTCATTACCGGAATCACCGGACAAGACGGTTCTTACCTTGCAGAATTTCTCCTTTCCAAAGGATACGAAGTCCATGGCCTTATTCGTAGAGCCAGTACCTTCAACACCGATCGGGTCGACCACCTCTATGTTGATCCACACATACATGGAGTGAAATTTTTTCTTCATTACGGCGACTTGTCCGATGCGGGGCAATTAGTCAACTTGATCTACAACATCAAACCGGATGAAGTTTATCATTTAGGAGCCCAAAGCCATGTACGCGTCAGCTTCGACATGCCAGAATATACCGGAGACATCACGGGGTTGGGAACCACACGTATTTTGGAAGCCATCCGTCACAGTGGAATTAAATGCAAATTTTATCAGGCTTCTTCCTCCGAAATGTTCGGGGCATCCCCTCCTCCACAAAACGAATCCACTTTTTTCTACCCACGAAGCCCCTATGCGGCTGGTAAAGTTTATTCTTACTGGATGACCATCAATTATCGTGAAGCATACAATATGTTTGCCTGTAATGGCATTTTGTTTAACCACGAATCTCCACGACGCGGAGAAACATTTGTCACCCGTAAAATAACCCGTGCTTTGGCCCAAATTGTAGCTGGGAAACAGGACAAGTTATATATGGGAAACCTTAAAGCCAAACGTGACTGGGGCTTTGCACCCGAATATGTGGAATGCCAATGGCGTATTTTGCAACACGACACACCGGAAGACTTTGTCATTGGTACGGGAGAAAGTTATTCCGTGGAAGAGTTTCTGGTGGAAGCCTTTGGTTATTTAAATCGTGACTGGCAGGAGCATGTGGTGATTGACCCCAAATATTTTCGACCTACCGAAGTAGACTATCTCCAGGCCGATATTTCCAAAGCTCAAAAAAAGCTCGGTTGGACCCCCAAAATCACGTTCAAAGAATTAGTCAAAATCATGGTGGATGCCGACCTGGAAGCCGTTGGACTTTCCAGTCCAGGGGAAGGCCAAAAAATCTTAACAGCCAAAGGCATTCATTGGACTAAAAACAAAATGACTCCAGGATAAGCTTATTATCCCGCAATCACGATCCTTTTTCATGAATCAACATTCCAAAATTTTTGTAGCAGGCCATAAGGGATTGGCGGGCTCCGCCATAAGGCGTGCTTTGGAGCAAGCAGGTTTTAATCATCTCATTTTCCGTGATAGACGAGACCTTGATTTAACCCAAAACTCCGAGGTGCGGGATTTTTTCAAAAAAGAAAAACCGGAATATGTTTTTTTGGCCGCCGCCAAAGTGGGAGGAATCTTGGCCAACAGCACCTACCCGGCTGATTTCCTTCATCAGAATCTAAGCATTCAGAACAATGTCATTCATAGCGCTTATGAACATGGAGTGAAGCGGCTTTTATTCCTCGGCAGCTCCTGTATTTATCCGCGACTATGCCCCCAACCGATTAAGGAAGACTATTTGCTTACCGGTCCTTTAGAACCAACTAATGAAGCGTATGCCATTGCTAAAATTGCTGGGATTAAAATGTGCCAAACTTATAATCGACAATATGGCACGGAATATCTACCGGTAATGCCAACCAACCTATACGGCCCTAACGATAATTACAATTTAGAAACCAGTCATGTATTACCGGCTCTAATCCGTAAATTCCACGAAGCCAAAATCAATCAATCGGCTTCTGTCATCCTTTGGGGTACCGGAAAACCAAGAAGGGAATTTCTTCATGCGGACGACTTAGCTTCAGCCTGCCTGTTTTTAATGACCCAAGAATCGTCTTTTTTACAAAAGCATCAGGCTTTTGAGTTAGTCAACATTGGTACAGGTTCAGATATGACCATCGGCGAATTGGCGCACCTCATTCAAGACGCGGTCGGATTTAAAGGGAAAATTGAGTGGGACATTTCCAAACCTGACGGTACCCCCCAAAAATTATTGGATGTTGGACGCATCAATCAGATGGGATGGAACTCCTCTTTTTTAATTAAAGAAAAAGTTAAAGAAATATATTCTAACTACTTAAAATTAAAATAATTTTAAAAAAAACAAAAAAATAAGACTAAGACAAAAAAATACACAGACCTACCTTTTCTCCTTTCACGTTTCTCCTCGTATGTTTAAGCCGTACAAAATAGGCAACTTTTTATAAAAAACACCGATAAATAATCCACTTATGACACCTCCATCAAACATTATACCCAATAGTTTTTTAATAACGGCAGCCTATGCGGGAACAACTGCAGAGCCCCCAGAAGAAGCTGCTTGCACAAGCAATAACCCTAATTGCTATAGCGCCACACCTTCCCCCGATAAGGCTTTATCAGCATTAGGAGAAAACGGCATGGATGGGGTAGCCATGGGAGGGGATGAAGAGGATGAAGACAAAACCACAACACAGACCCGCACCCCACAAAAAGAAACAGCTCCCGACTTTCAGGTCGCCCTACAAAATAAAGCTCTTAAGGCTTTAAATAAGCTTCAAAAGAAAATCAACGACGCCCCTGAAAACGCAGACCAACTTAGAATGGATCTAGAAGAGACCTACGAAAACTATCTTTTACAATGCAAAAACCCTTTGTGGATCAACCCACAAATTAATCTCATCGCTGGTAATAACGCCTTAGCTTTACACAATATAGACAATGCTAATGAACGTTATCATTGGGCGGCTAACAGTCAATTTCCCAACAATGATAATTTCAAAGCATCAGCGGCAGCTAAGGAAAAAGTTATTCAAAACACCTATGCACGGGTAACCATCGTCGTCCCTTCTAATGCAACCATTGCATTAAAATACACGGGCATTAGTTATCCTAATGCCACTTATACACAACAAGACTGGGCCAGCGACTCAAGCTCTCAAAATTTATTAAAAAAATGGGATTACAAAGGGGATATTGAAACCATTCAACAACGGCTTAACTATACCTCTATCAATTCCTATGTGACCTACACAGGGCTTATTCCCACAGGCCCCTACCGCTTAGAAGTCAATGGAGAATTAGTCACTAAATTCGATCTTTCTCAAAGCAGCCTGGAACAACTACCGCAAAAACAAACCCATATCGATACCCGGCAAATAGACCAATATGTTTCGGTTCAAGACGCCCCTACACTTCCAGACGACGAGCGTCGAATCAATTGGGCCAATCTCGAAAAAAGCCTCGAAAGATTAGTAGACGACAAGAACTTTGAAACTGCCCGTACCGTTTATCAGGCTCTTGTAGACAGATCGGGTAAACAAATCAGCGCTGTCACTCATATCGCAGGTGCTAACAGCCAAGATAATATAAATAGCCCTGAATACAAAACAGCCCTAGTCAATGCCAGTACCAGTACATGGCAACCCTTAACAGAACCAGCCAGACTTCGGGAAAAATTTGCAAAGGAAACAGCTTTTAGAGAGTTAAAAACGGGGCAACAAATCGACCCTACACAATTAGTTAATAGCCCTAACTGGGAAGCCCCCTCACTCGATCCTTTTAACGTAGCCCCTATCGGCAATGAGTTGGTAGACAGCGGCATCGGGAACGGTCAACTCCAAAGCGAGCTCTACTCACAATTACCTGACAAGACGCAAAA
>CAZQCI010000120.1:4521-6332 GCA_964592255.1 uncultured Nitrospiraceae bacterium
CAAGGAGCACTATCTCCCTATTGGAGAACAACACCTGCACACAAAACAGATTTGGAAGATTTTTTTGCAGGTCGCCTTAAACCCGCCAGACTTCAAAGCATAAATTTCGAAAGTAATAATGCAGAAACAGGAGAAATAAACCGCTCAGTTTCTGTTATCACACTCACTTTAGACAACGGCACCACCTTTTCTGCCGTAAAAATAGCGGGCAATGAGGAAGCAAGTAGTGAAATTGCCCTAGCAGGCATCACCATCACGGACAGTAATCCTCAAGAAAAAAAGGTAATCACTTCGGCATCGAGAAATGGCAGTATCAAAACTTACATCAAATGCCTTGAGACATCTCAAAATACATTTTTTTGGGGCAGGGGTGATAACAGTAATGAACCCGAAGAACAACCAAACGATACTCCCGGCTGGAATCCTTATGCTCCATTATGTTATGGTGCTCTCAGCAACCCCTTCATCGATAAAAAATCTTTATTTTTAAAAGGATTAGACGATGGACGCGTTAACCTTAGCGTTTCGGGGCGATCCTTAATTGATAGAGGAGCTCGCGAACCTTTGCAACTGCTTGATATTCTCCTTGATCAAGGAGTAAATGCCTTTGAAGATGGTTCATCATTTTACATAGAAGGGGTTGTTTACCAGGTCACTAAAGGCAGGAAGGATGCATGGACTACTATTTTTTTGGAAACAGAAGATCCAAAGGCTCCTCGCTATGCAATTAATATCAACCCAGCAGAGGATCCAACGCGTGATCCATTAGTCAGAAGTAGAATCACCATTACTCAATTGGATGCAAGCCAAGGTGATCCGGATTTAAAAAACCACCAAGCATCTAAATTGATCTATGATTATAGACCTGACGATAAAGATCAGGCACAACAAATGCTAGCCATTCAAATAAATTCTCCGGAATTTAATACGCCTGTCTTTATTAATTTTGTAGTACAAGAACTTAAAAATGGTCAACATGCCTATTGGTGCCAGGAAACCATAGAAAAAACTTACTCAGCAAGAATGTGGGATGACAGCCCGCCACCAAAACCGGCTTTAGTTACAGCATTAGAAGAAGGCAAATCCCCTTTTATCGCACCTTGGCTTGTAACAACACCTATGTCATCGACACCTGTGTCACCGACACCTGTGTCATCGACACCTGTGTCACCGACACCTGTCGTTGCAGCCGCGGAGAGTTCGTTTGAACTTCCAGACTATTTTCCCGAATATAAGTTTCCAAATCTCAACGATACAGATGCTATTAGAAAAGCCACGAACAATACCGAGTATAAAACAGGACGCGATGAGACACGAACGGTTATCATCAGAAAAGACTTAGCAAATGGAAAAGTAGAGATCAGTGAAGTCTCCATTAGAGTTGTTTCATTAAATGCTATGAGTGGAGGGCACCTCACACAAGCCAAAGAAGTCACTTTAAAAAATCAACGCATCATCAATGCAACAGATACAGATATCAATAATACTGATCTTTGGAAAAGAGTAGATACCAATGCTAACGCAAACAGCTGGGACAGTTTTGCTCAAAAAGAACTTCTGTCTTTATATCTTTATGAAAAACCCTTCATTACAGGATGGTCTACAGATAGCCATCACCAACAAAATTTAACGGATTTCTTAAAGGGTGAAAAACCCAAGAGTGTTGTCGCCATAACCGCGCAAACGGATAAGCGAACCGTTAAAATACTGCGGGTCACCCCAAATCAAGGGGAACCTTTTACGGCAGTCTTGATGCAAGGAAAAGGTGACGAGTCAAACCTGCTTAGTTCCGTTACAAATCTGTCAGTGAG
>CAZQCI010000121.1:0-6241 GCA_964592255.1 uncultured Nitrospiraceae bacterium
GTGATTCTGTTCTTGATACTTCTCATACCTTAACAGGTATTTTAAATATGCATCCCTATGGTTATGGGTTTTGTTTGCCTTTAGACAACAAAGAAATAGATGTTTTTATAACACCGCTTTTTTTAGACGATGCCTTATCTGGCGATACTATTTTAGTAAGTTATGTTGAGAAAGAAGGGGGGCGTCGAGATGGCCGTGTGATCAAGGTGGTTGAAAGAGGGCGCAAACATTGGTTAGGGCGCCTTGAGAAACACGGGAGAAATTATGTGGTGTTCAATGATGATTTGAAGCAACGGATGGAAATTCATATTCCGCCTGATAAAATTCACGATGCTCTTCCGGGACAGACTGTGGTTGTTCACATCACGTCTTACGGCCATTTTTCACGTCCTCATAAAGGAGAGGTCCTTTCAGTATTGGGCCAAGCGTTTGACCCTGAAACGGATACGGCAGCTGTTTTAGTTAAATATCATATCCATCGCGATTTTCCTTCGACGGTTCGTAGTCAGGCCGCTTCATTTCCTTCTCATGTTTTAGAAGAAGAAATAGGAGGGCGTGTTGATTTAAGGTCTAAAGCTTTGATTACCATCGATGGTATTACAGCGCGTGATTTTGATGATGCCGTTGTTGTTGAGAAAAAAGGTAATTTTTATCATTTGACTGTAGCGATTGCTGATGTGGCTCATTATGTTACTCCCGGTTCGGCTATCGACAAGGAGGCTCTTAACCGCGGGACTTCCGTGTATTTTCCTGAATTTGCAGTGCCGATGTTGCCAGAA
Source organism: uncultured Nitrospiraceae bacterium (assembly GCA_964592255.1). Taxonomy (GTDB): domain Bacteria; phylum UBA10199; class UBA10199; order UBA10199; family SBBF01; genus CAZQCI01. The sequence continues at coordinate 780 of CAZQCI010000121.1, forward strand.
AAACTGTCCAACGATTTGTGTAGTCTAAAGGGGGGCCTAGATCGTCTTTGTCTTGTTTGTGAGATACGACTCAACTCGGATGGCACTCCTTTAGAGGCTTGGTATTACGAAGCTGTGATGCAGAGCCATAAGCGTGCGACTTACGACGAAGTACAAACTTTTTTTGATAGCCCTTCGGCTTCTGAAAACTTTTCAAAACCGGTCCAAGCTAGCCTGTTGTTGATGAAAGAGCTGGCCGACAAGATGATGAAGCATCGTTATGAAAGGGGGGCTCTTGATTTTGATTTGCCGGAAGCTAAAATTATTTACAATCAATCGGGGGAGATTGAAGCCATAACCCGTGCACGTCGTTTTTTTTCACATCGTTTGATTGAAGAATTTATGATTGCTGCCAATGTAGGAGTGGCTCATTTATTTAGCCGTTTTGGCATCCCGCTTCTCTATCGTGTCCACGATTTTCCAGATGGCGAAAAAATTAAAATGTTTATGGAGTTATTGCGTGAGTTGAAAATTAAACGTCCGCTCTCCAAAGTCTCTAATGCTAAAGACTTATCCCGATTATTAGAGTCTCTCAGGGGGTTTCCTATGGAGACTTTTTTACATCAAATTCTTCTGCGATCGATGAAGATTGCGGTTTATTCGCCCGAAAATCGTGGGCATTTTGGATTAAGCCTTAAAGATTATTGTCACTTCACTTCGCCTATCCGGCGTTATCCCGATTTGGTGGTGCATCGTCAGTTGAAGTATTGGTTAAAGCAGACGGGGGATCAAAAAATTCATTTTATTTTTTCCAAGAACACTCATCACAAAAAACCGAAACCATTTTATGCTTACGATCAACTGGCTTATTTTGGGGATATTTCTTCCAAGCGGGAGAGGGAAGCCATGGAAGCCGAACGGGAAATGCTTGAGTTGAAACGGGTTCATTTTATGCAGGCCCATCAACACGAAAAGTTTTTAGGGGTTATTCGCCGCATTGCCAAGTTTGGATTGTTTGTGGAGTTAGAACCTCATTTTGTGGAAGGTCTTCTCCATGTTAATCAGATGGGGGATGATTATTATGTTTATGACGAGAAGAAGCTGCGTTTTGTGGGAAAAAGGCGTAAAAAAGTTTACCGCGTAGGTGATAAAGTAGCGGTTAAAATTGCGGACATTAATCTAGCGCAGAGAAGTATTGTGTTGGAGTTAGCTTAATAGTTAGCAAAGAGCGATTATATTTCGGAACATGTTCCACTACCGTCATCGTGATAGACGCATTCATAAGAGCTGCTGTTGGAAAGATCATCGTAACATAAGTCTGGCAGCTTAACGTCACAAGGTTCGTTTTTTTCGTATAAATCCCAATCGACAGCGTTGAAAGTAGTTACTGCACCTTCATGGCCATAGAGCATAGATACAGCACCAATACTCCCATTGTCATTTCCTGATATACTGCCTCCGTTAAAGGTATTGACACCGTTAGTAGCATTAATCGCATAAAGCGTATGTGTGCTATTGGAAATGACAAAGTTATCCATGGTGGCATTATTAGGTACTAGAGAAATCTCATTTAATGTGAATGTAAAATCTGAAAATGTGGTTTTATTGTAACCATCATACAATGAGGCACCTATCCTGTTTTCTGAAAGGGTGACATCCTCTATGCTGCCTACACAGTTGGTAGTTTCTAGCCCATAGCCATTGTTTTCAAAAGAAAGATTGCTAGCTGTTACTTGGTTGTATGAAAAACCGGCGCCTGAATCAGTATTTTCGGAAAAACTAGAATCATTGACTGTGGCTATTGAGTACGTTACTAGAAGTCCAAAATTGTTATTAGTGAACGTACAGTTTTCGATATCTAGAGTGCTCATAAAAGCATATAATCCATAGTCAGCGTTTGTGAAGGTAATGCCTTCTATAAAAACGTTAGCTTCATTGAGTATTTCAAGCCCTGTTTTTCCATTTCCATTAATGGTGACCTCTGCGCCTTCGGCTGCTTGTAGTGTAAAATGTTGCCCAGATACTTTAAGGTTTTCCTGATACTCTCCTTCGTATACAACGATGTTTCCATCGAACCCTATATGATCTATGGCTTCTTGAATGGTATCGTAATTTTTATCAGACCCACTGGTACCTTTAGAATCACCAACGCTAATGTTATTATAAATTTCTAAAGCTGATGTTGGTTCTACTTCTGATACATCTAAATCATTAGGAGTGTATAGATCTCCCTCTCCGATTCTACAATTCAACGCGTCAAGTGCTTCGGTAGAATAGCTTGTGCGACATCCATAATAATGTGACATAAATTGAGTGAGGTCGGGGCTATACATATGCCCTTCTTCATCTGTAGGGCATGATACAATTTGGCAGCCAATAACGGTGCAGCTATCTGTGCCATAAGGGTCTGCAGGGGTTGAACAATCTCTATCACTAGTTGAGTCGCAATCGCTATTGTTAGCGTATCCTAATGGAGTTTGATCTGTATGCACTCTGCTAGCGTTATGCCCCAATTCATGAGCTACGGTTGAAGAAGCGGAGTCGTACTCAGCCATGAGTACAGCGTATTGATCATCCGTCGTAGTTTCATTTCCATCGCGATCAATCCAGGCCAGCTCCCCATTCCCCGATATCTCATTAGCAACTAGAAGTGGCACAGATCCTGATGTTGAATCGAGTGTGTTTGCTACCTCTCTTATCTCTTCATCGCTTATTATTTCACTACTAGCATAGGCCCCTGTAACGCTTGTGTTTTTAGTGATAACCCATTGTCTATTAATAGGTTGAGTTGCAGTATTGAGAAGCTGAAGTCGTGTATTGAGTTCTGAATCTGAAAAAATATTATCTTTAGAACTACTATCAGAAGGTAAGATTTGTGTTACTTCGATGGTGCTATAAGTGGTTGTTGTTGTTATTGGATAATCGCTGGCTTCTTTTTTATCAAAACAATCAACTTCTACTACAGCTGAATCTGAATCAGAATATATTATTGAATCATCTGAGAGGCTTATTGAGTCACTTGTACTAGAATCAGCGGCAGAATCGTCTGGAGCTTTTGGTAAAGTACAGGCGGCTAATAAAATAAGGTTGATCATTAAATTAAAAAAACAAGGAGGCTATTATTTAAAGTTGAATCACTAAATAAAATGGAGCGGGAGACGGGGCTCGAACCCGCGACCTTCTCGTTGGCAACGAGAAGCTCTACCACTGAGCTACTCCCGCTTAGTGAGCCTTGGCTCATCTTCAGCGTTGAGCCTTTTAGTCAAACCTTTATTAAAAGTCAAACAGATCCTCAACTTGGTAGTAGATCAGTTTAAGCCTCATGTCATTGTTACCCCCTCTGGTCGGGGGGCTATATTGATTATAAAATGGATCCCGACTCAAATTATCCGAGATGATCTGATAAACCTCAAAAACTTTTCAACTTAAACGACTCCCCTAAATTTTGCTGGCGGCTTTTTTATTTTCTTTTATACTGGGCGCTTCATGAAAAAGCTCGAAACATTTCGAAAAAAAATTGATTCTTACGATCAGCAAATCTTAAAATTATTGTCCCTGCGTGGAAAAGCAGCACAAGAAATAGGGCATATTAAGAAACAGAGTGGCTCTTCCATATTGGCTCCAGCTCGGGAAAAAGCCGTTTATGAACGTTTGTCACGGTTAAACGCCGGCCCTTTTAAAAACGAAGCAATTTTATCTGTTTTTCGTGAGATTATTTCTGCCACACGTGCGTTGGAACAGCCGTTAAACGTTTCTTATCTGGGGCCCGAAGCCACCTTTACCCAAATGGCGGCTGTGCAACAGTTTGGTTCTTCCGCGCATTTTGTTCCGGAATCTGGGATTCAAAATATTTTTTCCAGTGTTGAAAAAGGCCATAGCGATTTTGGTGTGGTTCCTGTTGAAAATACCACAGAAGGGGTTGTCAGCCACACTCTCGATTTGTTTGTCGACTCACCTCTTAAAATCTGTTCCGAAATTATTTTGCGGGTTCGTCAACATTTATTGAGTAAGGAAAATAGTTTGGCCAAAATTAAAGTGGTTTACTCGCATCCTCAAGCTTTGGCTCAGTGTCGATATTGGTTGTCTGCGCATTTGCCAACGGCGTCTTTGTGCCCTGTAGACAGCACATCGTTGGCTGCAAAAAAAGCGGCTGGAGAAAAAGGATCTGCGGCTATTGCTTCTGAATTGGCCTCCAGTTGTTACCGTTTGCCAATTTTAGAGAAGGAAGTTCAAGACCAAACGCAAAATTATACTCGTTTTTTGGTGATTGGTTACAATCAACCCGATATAACGGGTAAGGATAAAACATCCATTCTTTTTGTGACTCATGATGAGCCAGGCATTTTATATAAAACCTTAGCTCCTTTAGCGAAGGAGAAAATTAACTTAACTAAGATAGAATCACGTCCTCTTAAGAAGCGTATTTGGGAATATATGTTTTTTGTCGACTTAGATGGGCATATCAATAACCCCAAAGTATCACGTGTCCTGAATGGTTTGAAGAAGCAGTGTAGTTTCTTCAAAATTTTAGGTTCTTATCCCAAAGCATAATGTTTCAATCAATGGCAATTATCGGTGTGGGTTTAATTGGAGGATCCTTAGGTGCGGATGCTCGTAAAAAACGTTTGGCCCGTCGGGTATTGGGTTTTGGTCGGTCCCACCAGAATTTAAAAGAAGCACTGCGTTTAAAGCTGATAGATGGTGTTGAAAATAATTTAGAACGCTTAGTGGCTTCTTCCGATTGTATTCTGCTGTGTGCTCCGGTAAAAACGATTTTATCTCTGCTTCCATTAATTGCTAAAAAAGCTAAACCAGGAACTTTGGTGATGGATGTAGGGTCAACAAAACAGGATATTGTTTTGACCGCCCAAAAAAAATTTCCTAAAAGCATTTTTTTTGTTGGGGCTCATCCTATGGCTGGTAAAGAAAAGGGTGGGGCCCGGGAAGCACAGGTGGGATTTTTTAGTGGTAAAAAGTGTTTTCTCACTCCTCATGCAAATACCCATCCTCGTGCTTTAAAATTAGCTAAGGCATTTTGGGAAAAACTAGGAGCCCATGTTTTGGTGGTGCGACCCTCTCAGCATGATCAAATTGTGGCCACCACGAGTCATTTGCCACAAATGGCCGCTTATACTCTGATGAAGACGGCAGCTTTAAGCATTCCTCTATCTTCTTTACTTACTTCATCCGGCACTGGTTTTAAAGATACGACACGTCTGGCTTCCTCACCTGCAGATATGTGGTTAGACATTGTCGAGACAAACTCTCGTAATATTGCAAAAGTTCTTCGTGTTTATTCTAAAGAATTACTACGACTAGCGGGCTGGATTGAAAAAAAGAAAAGTCGTGCTCTTAAAAGTTATTTTGAAAAAACCTCCAGTCTTCGAAAGAGCCTTACCTCATGACCGATTCATTCACTATTCATCCAGCCCGTCAATTAAGAGGGATTGTTTCCGTTCCTGGAGATAAATCCATTTCTCACC
>CAZQCI010000122.1:0-6141 GCA_964592255.1 uncultured Nitrospiraceae bacterium
GAAGATGATGCCCTATTTTGGCAAGTAGTCCGAATAAAAATCCAGTTCCGCCGAAAGGGATGGCATAAGAATGGAGAATACCTACCAGACCTTGCTTCCGATATTTAGATCGAACAGCGTGGACCTCCAAAAGCCCTGCATGCAGGCAAGTCATGTTGAATCTAGTGCATATACTTAAGTTCATAAGCCCGCACAGTAAAGCAATTCTGAACAAAGTTAAGAGATTCCAGCCTTGCATGGGAGAGAGGAAGGCATCGCTGACGAGGAGGAGCCCTAAATTTAAATAGCCTGACCAGAGAAATCCGATATGCGGTAGGACAGTTCCTTGAATACTATAGGGTGTTTTCCAGGCCAATAATTTCCATGGTCCTGTAGCTAGGCCGAAGACCGTATAGCCGAACACGATAGGGATGGTGAAAGTAAAACCAATCAAGTGCAGGTCTACTCCTTTAATAATATGCCAATAAAAGGCCGTGAAGATGAGTGTGGCGATAGGAATGATCCAGAGAAGAATGAAGTCAGTTTTTTTGTTTCGTTCCATAGCAGGCAGAATCGGGATAATATGGGTGCAGGCTGTCCTACGGTTGAAGATAAAAAATTATCCGATCGTATTTTGAATGTGGCCCGTAAACTTGCCTTGCGCTGATGTTAATGTTCGAACTGAACTTGGGGCGCTTGATTGGCTCCTGTATCCGCTTTAAAATAGGCTTTTTGTTGAAAGCCCATGAGTCTGGCTAGAACCACATTGGGAAAAACACGGCATAAGGTGTTAAAAGCCTGGGCTGTTTCGTTATAACGCTTGCGTTCTACGGTAATTCGGTTTTCTGTTCCTTCCAATTGGGATTGAAGAGCTAAAAAGTTTTCATTGGCTTTAAGGTTGGGGTACTGTTCCGATATAACCATTAATCGGCTTAACGCGGAGGATAGCTCCCCTTGCATTTGTTGAAATTTTTCCAAAGATTGGGGGTCGTTCAATATTTCAGGGCTAAGAGTGATTTGAGAAATTTTGGAACGAGCTTCAATGACTTTTTCCAAAGTTTCACTTTCATGAGCTGCATAGCCTTTTACCGTTTCCACAAGGTTTGGAATAAGGTCGAGGCGGCGTTGATAGACGTTTTCTACCTGAGACCATGCCGTTTTAACGGATTCTTCAGCGGTGACCAAGCGGTTATAGGTTCCGCTAAAGATCCAATAGGCAACAAATAAAATACCTAAAAAGATTAAAAAGGCTTTTTTCATAAAGGCTCCTTGTGGTTACTTAGACACTTGAGGTGACTGTCATCTTGAAGTATGTTTCTAAAGATGAAAAACAGTTCCCCCAAAAAATCTATCGTTAAATTAAACGGATTAAAGCACACCTTTTATACGTGGGGAAGCCCTAAAAAACCTAAGATTTTTTTTGTTCATGGTTGGATGGATACGGCCGCTAGTTTTCATTTTATTGCTTCCCACCTTCAAGACTCTTTTCATTGCATTGCTCTCGACCTCCGGGGATTTGGGCAGACGGAACATACTCACAATCCTTTAGGTTATTTTTTTTACGAATATTTGGCAGATGTACATCAGTTTTTCAATTTTTTATCCCCACATCAACCCATTGATTGTGTAGGGCATTCCATGGGTGGAAATATTTTATCGTTTTATGCCGGTGTTTTTCCCCAGCGTATTCGATCCTTTGTCAATCTGGAAGGTTTTGGGATTCAGGATATGCCTTATGAGCAAGGCCCAGAAAGAATGCGACAATGGTTGCAGGGGCTAAACCAGCCTGTGCCTTTGAGTATTTATAAAAATAAAGAAGACATGGCCCGGCGTTTAAGGCAGGTTAATCCCGCTCTTGATGTTCAAAAATCCCGTTTCCTAGCTTCCTACATGACCAAGAAATATGGAAAAAAGGTTATTGTATCAGCGGATACTCGACATAAGCTGCCGGGACCTTATCTGTTTCGCTTAGAAAATTTCTATGCCTTTATCTCCTGTATTCAGGCGCGGTGTTTCTTGATTGCTGGAGGCAAAACCAATATGGAAAAATGGATGAAAGGCAAAGGGAGTTTTGGAAAAGAATTAAAGAAGCGCTTGAGGCGTTATCCTGCTTCATCCAAAAAAATTATTTTACCCGATTGCGGACATATGATGCATCATGAACAACCAGCACAGTTGGCAGAATTAATTTGTAATTTTTTAAAGTGAGTCAAATAATAAAATGAAAGTTAAAGCCACCATTTTAGGTAGCGGTACCTCCAGTGGGGTACCCTATATCGGATGCTCCTGTCCGGTCTGCACGTCCACCAATTCTAAAAATAAGCGCTTGCGGTCCAGTTGCCTGTTTGAAGTCAATGGCAAGAATATCATTATTGACACTACCCCTGATTTTAGAGCCCAAGTTTTGCAGTGTTCTTTGTCGCGTGTCGATGCTGTTTTTTATACTCATACTCACGCCGATCATATTCATGGCATTGATGATTTGAGAACTTTTAACTTTATCCAACGTGAATCGATTCCTATTTATGGAAATCAGGAAACTATAAATGAAATAGTAGCTCGTTTTGGATATATTTTTAATCCCAAAGCTTATTCCCCAGGAGGTAAACCCTCTCTTGTGCCCCAAGTGTTTGATGGGGATTTTAATTTTTTAGGTATTCCTGTTCAGGTGATTCGCCTGCGTCATGGACGGCGTGATAACGTGGGATATCGTATTGGCTCTGTTGCTTGGCTGACGGATACTAACGGTGTCTATCCCGAAGATTATCCCAAGTTGAAAGGTCTTGATGTTTTATTTGTGGATGGTTTACGTAAAACGCCTCACGAATCCCATTTTTGTCTGGATGATGCGTTAGTTGAGGCTCAAAAAATTAAGGCCAAACAAACAGTGTTGATCCATTTAACCCATGATTATGATCATGACATTGATAATGCTGCTTTGCCACCAGGAGTACAGTTGGCTTATGATAACTTGTCTTTTGAATGCGAATCACAATGAAAACATCTAAGAAAAAAATAAAAAATAACAAGTCGACTCATGTCCGAAATGAACTGACGCATCATGATCCCTCTTTTTTGAATAAAATTATTCCTTACTTCAATGTTATGGAAAAATATTTCCGTTACGAAGTGGTCGGGTTGGAACATATCCCCATCGGTAAAAGAAGTTTAGTGGTGATGAATCATGGGATTATTCCGTATCACGGATTTTTGTTATGTAAGAAGGTGATTGAAAGGAGAAAAGTATATCCGCGGGGTCTGGCCGCCGGTTTTTTATTTTCTATTCCTCTCGTTCGTGATTTTTTTCTAAAAGGTGGAGCCGTTAATGCAAACCCTAAAAATGGAGAGCGTCTTTTAAAAAATGATCAGTGCTTATTTCTAGCTCCCGGTGGCATTTACGAAGGTCTTGTTTGTGAGCCTGGGATGAAGCGCATCCCCTGGGAAAGGCGTAAAGGTTTTGTACGTTTAGCTCTCCAAACTCGCACCCCCATCATTCCCACTTTTTGTGTGGGTATTAACGATGTTTACTGGAATTCCAGATTATTTTTGAAGTGGCGCATTAAAATTTTAGAAGCCATTCGTTTTTCACTTCCTCTCTTTTATGGTTTAGGTTTAGCTCCCTTACCGGTTAAACTGACCCATTTTGTTGGTAAACCTATTCCTGCACGGATCAAGTCAGGGGAGACTTTTGAGCAGGCCGTTAAAAGAATTCACACTCAAGTGATGGATGCTATGAAGGAACTTGCACAATGAATTATTGGTTGATGAAAACGGAGCCCTCTTCTTATTCCATTGATGATTTGGCGCGTGATGGTCGGACTTTTTGGAGTGGGGTGCGTAATTTTCAGGCTCGTAATTTTATGCGCGACCAAATGAAAATAGGCGACCGTGTTTTGTTTTATCATTCCAATGCGGACCCTTCCGGTGTGGTGGGCATTGCTGAAGTGTGTAAGGCGGGCTATCCAGATTTTACGGCCTGGGATAAAAAAGATAGTCACTACGACCCTAAATCGTCACAGGCAAAACCTTTGTGGTTTATGGTGGATGTTAAATTTATTTCTCAATTTAAAAAGATTGTTTCACTTGCCGATTTGAAAGCGAATCCTCAATTAGAATCGATGATGGTTCTCCAAAAAGGATCACGTCTTTCTGTCCAGCCCGTAAGTCATGCTCATTTTGAAGAAGTCTGCCGTATGGGACGAGGTAAGGGATCTTCTTCTTTTTTGGGGTCTGCTTTGTAAGGAATAATCTGAGCTGTCAGTGTTATTCCTTCAGATTCACATTCCTTAAATAATTCAATAATTTAAGTTTTAACTCTGATTTGGAAGTCATTTTAATTTTGGTGGTCATGACATGGTCATTTTTGATCGTCAAGCGATTCTGCTTGTAGGGAAGGCTGCCCCAGATAATGGCTGATTTTCATTTGTAAATCATTTAAAGGAAGATCCAAATCTTCCGGCGGAATTTGCTCGTGCCGGACTAAAATTCCTGCGAAATTTTTGATGAGGGCTTCGTTAATGGAGCTGAGGGTTTTAGACTTTTTCATGAGTCTCCTTAAGTGTTTTGATTTGTGTGACAATATCTCCAAGAGTCAGCAGCGGAGAGAGTTCCAATTCATCAAATTCTATGTTGTATTTTTTCTCTAGTTTCATCATCAGATCCACAATGTCTAAAGAGTCCAAACACAAATCGTTTTTTAAATCCCAATTCCACTCTGGTATTTTAGTTTGGTTCGATTGACTGAGGGTTTGAATAATTTTTAAAATATCGTTCAGTTTCATACCTTCAACACGGTTTCTTCCGACCGTTCCATATTTTCTAAAGCTTTTTCCATCCGGTTTTTAAAAGTTTGTTGGCTTTCCGTCATACTTTTTAAATGTTCCTCTTCGATACTGGTTTGAAAATTCTCCACTTCTGCCCATTTTTTAAATTTTTCGGCGTTCACTCCGGCTTGGCCGGCTTCTTTAGTGTAAGGATTTAATTGAGAGACACTGTTGATGACCCCCTGTATGCCTTGATTGGCCGCCTGAAAGACCGGGGCGAGGGGAGGTAAGGCCAAACTTAATGCGAGGGTACCGATGTTGAAAAAATTGGAACAGATTCCGATAAAAAAATTAAATGTACCGGCTTTACCAAGTGCGTTTTGCTGTTTTTGTAAGGCACTGATATTTTTATCCAATAAAGCCATGTTTTTTTCGTGGTGGATTGCCCGGGCCAGTTTAGTGTCTTTGCGCGCTTCTAAAGAGTCTTGATTGGCTTCTTCCAACAGAGTTTGAATACTGATGGCTTGTGAATGATTGGCGTTAGAAGCAGTTAGGCTCATAAAGTTCTCCTTATGTTTGTAAGTATTAAGGGTAGATAATTTTATTCCAATTTCTTCGAAACTCCTCGCCCCCCTTCGGCGAGGCTCGTCAGACAGCCGAATAAATTTCCACAAAATCACCTATCCTTAATGCTTATTCAAACTTTGTTACTGGTACGAAAGCCATTATGAATTTCGTCGATGATGTGTAAAATTCTTTCAGTTTCCTTGGCACTTTTTTCATCCTGACTTTTCAATGTTTCCATATCTTCCGATAATAATTTCTTAAGGCCTTGCAGCGATTTAAGAATGGATTCGCCGTTAATTTTTATCCCCAAAACTTTTTTCTGGTTCTTGGCTTCTTGCAGCATCTCCAACGTTTTTCCTAAATCGGTTTTTAATTGTCCTAATGTGATCATCGAAAGAGGTTTGGTTAAAAAATCCACAACCTTGGCCACTACTTTTAATACTTTGAAGCAACCGCCACCCCCTCCATGAGCTCCTTTCATTTGATCGATGAGGTTTTTAATCCTTTCTTGTCGCTTATCCGCAAGGCTACGGGTGTGGATTCGGACCGAAGATTGAGTTACTTTTTTTTCTTCGATGTCACTTTTTCCAAAATTGGCGGCCACATTGTCGATAAACGACTCGATATTAAAATTTCCAGCGGGTTCCACCATATTATCCCCTCAGGTTTCGGACGATGGTTGATAGTGATTCGTTTTGTTTGCTGATCAAATTGCTAATGGCTTCAAACGCCACTTTTCTTTGGTTGGTTAGGCTTTGCAGGCTTAAACTGTTAAGCTCACTTTGTTCATTAAGCGAGTCGAGTTTTGATTTAAGCTGTTCAATCTTAGTAT
>CAZQCI010000123.1:0-6008 GCA_964592255.1 uncultured Nitrospiraceae bacterium
TGCTGCTCCTTTGGTATGCTGACTCCTTGCGTTGGGGATGGTTGTGCTTTTTGTATGTCTTGTTTTTGAGGCTGAACAGTAATGGTATTACCACTTGTGACTTGGTTGGGTGTGTTCTGTAAAGAAGACCCAGAATCAGAAGGACTACCATTTTCTAAAGAGCCACCTGAAGAAGAAGTGCCGTAAGATGGATTTGAAGAAACAGTCGCTCCATCTCCACTGTTTGTTGAGGTACCCGAAGAAACCGTGGTTACGGAAGAAGAGATAGATGTAGTCCCCGATGTAGTTCCTGTTGTGCTGGCTGTTGCTGTAGGAGCTGTTGAGCTAGTTACCGAACCTTCGTTGGTATTATTAGCGTTTGGATCTCCATTATTTGTGTTGGTATTTGAGCTCTCATTAGAATCTGAATCGGAATTTGTGTCCGAACTTTGATCTTTCTTAATTCCTAAGAAGACTTTTACTTTGTCCATAAGCGATGGACTTCTAGTATCTTTCAATTCTAAAGCCTGAACAGGGCTAGCAATAGATGCAGTTAAGAGTAAGGCCACTAAGGTGTTTCGGGTACGTTTCATAAGTCTCCTTTTTATAGTTTGATCAAAAAACATATTGCTGGGATTAATGCAAAGATAAGGCCAAGTCGGACAAATAATTTAAGTATTTGAAATTATTATATTTATTTATAATTTAAGGGGGGGGTCAGACAGGGAGGGTGAGGGGTTTAATCCTCATTTTGATACAATGTTGTGTTTTTTCTACCCGCTGGATTTCTTTATGAATTTATCTCTGTTGGACTTTTGTATGATTGATTGATGTCAGATACCGATTGATCCATGCCGATAGGGTACAGGCCGTTCCTGTCACAAAAGTTCCCCAGGCCATATCGACTAATGTGACAATGACAGGCCAGTTTTTAAGGGTGGCTTGGTTTGTGAGGTCGTAAGTGCCGTAAGCCATAAGACCAAATAAGGCTCCAGACAAAAAGGTTTTACCTAAAGAATGTGGCGAGGCGGATCGTAAAACAAAGAAAACCAACATCGTACTATAAAGCGGATAAAAAATGATAACAGGGATCAGATTAATTTTTTCCGCAAATAAAAAACCAAGTTGAGCTTGGTAGAAGTTTTTGGCTATTACTTCTAACCATAAACCATCCAACAGTACCAAAGAGATGAGTGTAAAAGTGTATAGTTTAATAAGTTTCATAAACATCTTATTTTTTGGTTACAATGTTAAAAGTGGCGGTTGCCATAGCCACAGGCTCTGTTTCTTTATTCCGATATAAGAAGGCTTCTACTACGGACAGACGTTTTCCACGAAAAATTACTTTGGCCTTACCAAGTATTTGATCGCCACTTTCTAGTGGTTTGAAATAATTTACTTTAATTTCGACAGTGGAACAAAAATCATGCGGGTCCATGGTTGTAAATACTGCTGCACCACAAGTGAAGTCAAAAAATCCAGAAATAACCCCCCCGTGAATCCGGCCGGAAGGGGATAGATGGTCATCGCGCAATTTTAATGTGAGTTCTACTTCTCCAGGTTTTGCAATTTTGTGGATTTTATAGCCCAACCATTGGCCATATTTATCGGGTAACTGGTAATTTTTAAGTGAAAGTGATTTGGCAGTCATATCCCTGAATTATCTTTGCTTCTGGTATTTGTCGAGAAATTTAAGGTTGTTATTTCCCGCAGGATCCATTAGTCATGTCAGCCCTATGGCCGTACCTCTATCGCAAGGTTTAACTGTATTTAAGTACATCATGACCCAAAAGCTAAAGGGTGTTAAACGCTATCCTTTGGTTTTAATGCTTGAGCCTTTGTTTCGTTGTAACTTGGAATGTAAAGGTTGTGGAAAAATCCAGCATCCTGAAGAAATTTTATCCAAATATCTCTCCGTTGAAGAATGCCTGCAGGCGGCTGAAGAATGTGGCGCGCCGATGGTGTCTATTCCTGGTGGCGAACCATTGATTCATCCACAAATTAAGGAAATTGTCGAAGGGCTTATCAAGCAGAAGCGCTATATTTATCTTTGTACCAATGCTATTTTACTCGAACGCAAATTACATCTTTTCAAGCCATCAAAGTATTTAACCTTCAGCATTCATCTCGACGGGCTTCGTGACACACACGATAAAATGGTGGATCGTAAAGGGGTCTTTGATGTGGCTGTTAAAGCCATCAAGGCCGCGCGTGAAAAAGGTTTTAGAGTGACCACCAACACCACACTTTTTGATGGGGAAGATCCTAAAGAAGTTCGGGAATTTTTCGATTATGCCATGGATTTAGGTATTGAAGGCATGATGATCTCCCCTGGTTACCAGTACGAAAAAGCTCCAGACCAAGAACATTTTTTACGCCGTGAAAAAGCTACAACTTTTTTTAAGCAAGTACTGGAAAATCGCAAGCCTCGTTGGAAATTTAATCAATCTCCGCTCTTTTTAGAATTTCTTATGGGGAATAAGAATTATCAATGTACCCCATGGGGAAATCCTACCCGCAATGTTTTTGGTTGGCAGAAGCCATGTTATTTGATGACGGGTGAGGGTTATGCCAAAACTTTCAAGGAATTAATGGAAGATACCGCATGGGACAATTACGGTACCGGCAAGCACCCCAAATGTGCCGACTGCATGGTTCATTGTGGTTATGAGCCCACGGCGGTGATTGATACATTTTCCTCCTTCAAAAATTTTGTGCACGCCGCTCGGTCTTCGGTTTAGCGGTTGTTTTTTAATCTTATTTTGTTATCATCAACTCATGAACAAGAAAAAAATATCATTTGCCGTTGATATTATCAGAGAGCAGGATGGAAAAAATTATTTTGTTATGGTGCCTTCGTTACCAGGTTGTTTTAGTCAAGGTAAAACGGTCGAGGCTGCAAAAAAAAATATTCTGCAGGCGATTAAACTACATCTCAAAGAGTTAAAGAAAAATGGAGAACGTTTTTCCGAAGTTGAAACATACCAAACAACCATTCAAGTTGCCGCATGAGTCCCAGACTTCCACGTTGGACAGCCAAAGATTTGATTCGTTTTCTCAAAAAAAACGGATTTAAAGAATCAGGCCAGTCTGGCAGTCATTTACACTTAATCAACGAAAAGACCGGTAAACAAACTACTGTGCCTGTTCATTCTGGAAAAATCATTGGGCTTGGTTTGTTTAAAGCAATTATTTTACAGGCCGGAATTGATCCTAAGGAATTATTATGAATTTTTCTAATTCCCAAAAACTTTTTGAGATGGCTCAAAAACATATTGTGGGTGGAGTCAATTCTCCTGTTCGGGCTTTTAAGTCGGTGGGAGGTACTCCCTTATTTATTACACGCGCTAAAGAATCCCGTATTTGGGATGCTGATGGCAATGAGTACATCGATTATGTTGGCAGTTGGGGGCCCATGATTCTAGGGCATGCCGCTCTTCCAGTTCTCAAAGCTGTTAATGAAGCGCTTAAGAGTGGGCTTAGTTTTGGGGCTTCGCACGCTAAAGAAATTCAACTCGCTCAACTGGTTCAAGAGGCGTACCCTTCCGTTGATCTCCTTCGTTTTGTCAATTCCGGGACAGAAGCCACCATGTCGGCTCTGCGATTGGCACGTGCTTTTACTCATCGGTCGAAGACCATTAAGTTTGACGGTTGTTATCATGGTCATGTTGATTCTCTACTTGTTAAAGCGGGTTCGGGTGCCCAAACTTTAGGTCAGCCCGATAGTGCGGGTGTGCCGCCGGAATTTACTCAACATACCTTGATTGCCCGTTTTAATGATATTGATTCAGTTAAAAACTTATTTTCAAAATATAAAAATCAGATTGCAGCCGTTATTGTTGAACCGGTTGTTGGTAATATGGGTTGTATTCCACCTCAGCCTGGATTTCTTCAAGATTTAAGAAATATCACCAAACAGGAAGGAGCTCTGCTTCTTTTTGATGAAGTGATGACGGGTTTCCGCTTATCTTTTGGTGGCGCTCAAGAGTTGTATCACATCACTCCGGACCTCACTTGTTTTGGAAAAATTATTGGTGGTGGTCTTCCTGTTGGTGCTTATGGGGGACGAAGAGACATTATGGAATACGTCGCACCTTTGGGCCCTGTGTACCAAGCGGGTACTCTCTCGGGTAATCCTTTGGCTATGGCCGCAGGGATTGCCACTCTTACAGAGCTTAAGAAAAAAGATTTTTATAAAAATTTAGAAGAGAAAGGAAAGTTTTTAGAAGAAGGCATTAACAAAATTGCCTCCCAAAAAAACCTTTCGCTGCAGGTCAATCGGGTGGGGTCCATGCTGACTTGTTTTTTTACAGAAGGTCTTGTAACCGATGCTGATTTAGCCCGGAAAGCTGATGCAAAAAAATTCGCTGCCTTTTTTCATCAACTTCTCAACGCAGGTATCAACTGGGCCCCTTCACAATTTGAGGCTGTTTTTATCTCAGCTACCCATAGCCAGCAGGACTTGCAAGACACACTAATCGCTTTCGAAAAAGCGTTATAATATCAGTTAAAATACTATTTATTGTCCGTGCTTAGCGCGGAATTTAGCTCTTTCAGCTTCGGCTCTCATCCGGATTTGTTCTTTTGACTCGGCTTTACGGATGTCGGCATCGCCTGTTGGAGAAATGCCGCTAGGGCAGTCGATAGGTTGGTTGTTACTGGGAATGTAGAATTTCCACATACTCATGGTTGAAGGTGTAATCCAATATTTGGTGGTAGCGTGGTAGCATCGTGAACCGTAGTTGTGGTTGATCTCGCCGTCTTGATAAATTGTTCCGCGTTGGACCTTAAGGCTTCCGTTGGAAGTAGAACCGTCGCTATGTTGAAAGGTTACATCTTCGCTACCAGTGGTGGAGCCTTCCCGAGGGGAACCAATAGCTTTGACACCCCAAATTTTTATTTTAGGATCAGCCACGCTGATGTTTTTTTCTGTGAGTTCTGGCAAAGCCCAAGAGGCGGCCGAAGTAAGTAGAAATACTGAAAGAAAAAGAATTTTTGTCAAAGATGAAAATTTCATGCAGGCTCCTTATTTAGAATAAAATTTTTTGTATAAAACCCTATCTTCGATTAAAGGTCAATGGGTTTATGGTTTTTAGTTTGACTCTCCTTTTTTTAATGTGCTAGGCAGAGCGCGCTTGGAAAAAAAGACCGAATCGGGGAAAACCCCGAATGTTCCCAAGGATTCTTTTTTGATTAATTGGGGCATTTATGGTGCGGTGGGGTTTCAATTGGCAATGTCCGTGGTTGTAGGAATATATGTGGGCGGTTGGGCCGATACCCATTGGGGAAAAACTCCCCTTTTTACCATCCTTGGTCTTTTGGTGGGATCCATTGCCGGTTTTTATAATTTAATTCGGATCTTAACCTGGCACCAAGAGCGAAAAAGGAGTTAACTATGGGGCAAAGCATGGAACAACATTTAACGGATCAGGACTTGTGGCAAATACGCACCATTGAGAAGGCGGCTGTGTTAATTGGTATTGCCATGTTGGCGACGCTTCTTTTTTTGCATCCCACCACTCCAGTCTTGGCAGGTTTGGTGTCCGGTATTTTTGCTGGGTTGGCTAACTTTCGTTTTTTACAGCGTCTTGTTGCTACCTTGTTGGGAGAGGAAACTGGCAATGCTGGTAAGAATGCACTTCGTTTTGCAGTTAAAATTATCTTACTTTTAGGCTTTGTAGCCTTTATGTTGTTTTCATTTAAGGTGAATGTGCTTTCTTTTGTTGTCGGATTTTCATCCATTATTTTGGGTATTTTTTACGAAGGACTGAAATCTCTGTTTTAAAGGATTCTTATGGGACATTTTAACTGGTTTGGCTGGATATCCAGCAGTGTTAATGAGGACAATCTGCATGTTGTTACCGCCGCTTTTGTGGCAGGCCTTCTTGTGCTCTTATCCTTTTTGTATAAGGCTAGCTTGAAGTCGGCAGAAGAAGAAGTGTTGGTTACCGGTCGTTTTAGTTTTAAAAATGTTTTTCAAGTAACGGTATAAAAAATCTTGGGTATTGTTGAAGGCATTATTGGCCACG
>CAZQCI010000124.1:0-2730 GCA_964592255.1 uncultured Nitrospiraceae bacterium
TTGAAAAAGTTTTGAAGCGGATGTAGAAATGGGAAATTATGGACCCCCGCCTGTGTGGGGGTGACGAGAGACGTTGATATAATCATGACGAATACAAAACTAAAACCGAGAGTTGTTGTGGCTATGTCTGGTGGTGTGGATTCTTCCGTGGCGGCTCTTCTTCTTGCACAACAAGGTTATGAGGTAATTGGTATTTCACTTAAACTTTGGGATTATGATGAGCCGGACCGCAAACCTTCTACAAAAACGTGTTGTTCGTTTCGTGATATTACAGATGCTCGTTTAGTATGTGAAAAACTCAACATTCCTTTTTATGCTTTTAATTACAAAACTCATTTTGAACAAAATGTCATCTTGCCTTTTGTAAACGCCTATAAAGCAGGGCAAACGCCTAATCCCTGTGTGTTATGCAATCAGCATGTTAAGTTCGACCGGCTTTTGGAAGAGGCTCAAAAATTAGGGGCGGATTTTTTAGCAACAGGGCACTATGCTCGTATTCGTCAAGATGCGGAAGGTATTTATCATTTATTAAAAGGTGTGGATGATGCCAAAGACCAATCGTATGTGTTGTTTGGTTTAAATCAGGATATTTTGAAAAAAATTCTGCTCCCTATTGGAAGCTACACAAAAGACGAAATCCGCAATTTGGCCCGCGAACATGGATTGCCAACGGCGGACAAACACGAAAGTCAGGATATTTGTTTTGTCCCTAATAATGACTATGCTCGTTTTATTCAAAAGCATTACCCTTCCGATCATTTAAAATCCGGACATTTTGTAGATACAGAAGGAAATATTTTAGGGGAGCATGAAGGTATTCATGCCTATACCGTTGGTCAGCGCCGTGGTTTAAAAGTGGCGATGGGGGAGCGTTATTATGTTACCCGCATCGATACGGAAAAAAATGAAGTTGTTTTGGGAGTGAGGGAGGAAACTTTAAAAGAGGGTTGTACCGTCTCGCGTCTTAACTGGGTGTTGCCGAGTTATGCACAAAATCCAAAAATCAATTGTGGTGTAAAAATTCGTTATCAAAAAAATGAAATTGAGGCAGTTGTTGAAAATAATCACAATCGAGCTTTGATTCGTTTTAAGGAAAAACATCCTGGTGTAACTCCCGGTCAAGCTGCTGTTTTCTACCACGAAGATGAAGTCTTGGGTGGTGGTTGGATTGAAGGGGTTTTGTAGAAATTTTATCTGTCATCCTCGCGCAAGCCGGGATCCATAGGTCAACAGGCTCGACATATCTTGTTCAATGGATCCCGGCTTGCGCCGGGATGACAAAAGTCTTCATGTCTTTATTTTCTTTTTTTTATTCTGGCCCTCTGCCACGTGATGAACGCTTAAAACTCAAAAATTTTGAGAAAAATATTGGACATCGCTTCAAAAATCCAGCTCTTCTCAAACGAGCTTTAAGCCATAAGTCCTATGCCAATGAATGTCGTTTGCCTTCTACCGAACAGAACGAACGTTACGAATTTTTAGGGGATGCCGTTTTGGAATTAGCTATTTCTGATTTGATGATGGGGCATTTTCCCGAATCTTCCGAGGGGGATTTATCCAAACTACGTGCGGCTGTTGTGAATGAACAAACTTTGGCAGAGCTAGCCCGGAGGATTGATTTAGGACAATACCTTTATTTGGGAAAAGGGGAGGATCAATGTCAGGGGCGTGATAAAGACTCGCTATTGTCAGATGCCTACGAGGCCGTTTTGGGGGCTATTTACTTGGATGCGGGTTTTAAAGCGGCCTGTCGTTTTGTTAAATTGCAATTTTCTTCTCTGATGAAAACCGCCAAGATCAGCGATATTAGCCGTGATTACAAAACAAGGCTTCAAGAAGAGTCACAAAATCGCTTTCAAAAAATTCCTTATTATGAATTGGTTTCGGAAACAGGGCCGGACCATGACAAGATGTTTGAAGTACACCTTTCAATCAATCGCCAGGTTTATGGTAAGGGAATGGGTAAAAGTAAAAAACAAGCGGAACAAAATGCCGCCCAAGAGGCCTTGAAGGCGTTGGAGAAGGATTAGAACATGGTGAGTCTGTCGAACCATTCCTCTTTCCCTTTTAAATGTGGCCTTATTGCCTTATTGGGTGCACCCAACGCTGGTAAATCCACCTTACTCAATAAAATTCTTCAAGAAAAAATAGCTATTGTTACCGATAAGCCTCAAACAACGCGTAAACGGCTAAAAGGTATTCTTACAACACCCACTGCTCAAATGATTTTTGTGGATACGCCGGGTGTGCACAAGTCGGACAAGCAGCTCAATCAATATTTGTTGGGTGAAATTGATGAGGCCATCGAGGATGCCGACCTTCTTTGTTATGTTGTAGCTTCTGACCAATCTTCCCCAAAATTACTTTTTGATTTGTTTGAAAGAAATAAAAAACAATTTCCGGAAAAACCGTTTCTGATTATTTTAAATAAATCTGATTTAGGGGTACCTCAAATTTTAATTCGTCATTGCGAAGAGTTCCGCCATGGGCGAGACGACGTGGCAATCCAAGGAAGTGTTGCTGAACTTCCACGACCTGTTGAGCCTTGTGATGATATTTTTAAAGTTTCCGCCCTTACGGGAAAAGGTTTAGCCCCTTTGATTAAAAGAATGGAAGAGTTGTTGCCAGAAGGGCCTGCTTTGTTTGATGAAGAAGATATGACGGATGTATCCATGCGGGAATTGGCCGCAGAAATCATTCGTGAAAAAGCAACAGAACTCACATTTCAAG
>CAZQCI010000124.1:2740-5996 GCA_964592255.1 uncultured Nitrospiraceae bacterium
CCAATACTTCCCCTCCTAGCCACAGCCCCAACAAGCTCCTCCCCAACCCCACTCATCTTCCCCAGGCCCCCCTGCACCCACAAAGAATGCCACACCCCCCCAAACCCCCGCCCCAACCCCCAACCAAAACACCCCCCCCACCAAAATAAAAGGGGGGCGGGGGGAAGTTACCCATATTGAAGCCACTATTTTGGTAGAACAAGAATCCCAAAAAGGCATGGTGATCGGGAAGCAAGGAAGCATGATCAAAAAAATTGGCACCCTAGCTCGCCAAGAAATTGCGGAATTGGCGCAGACGAAAATCTTTTTAGGCCTTAAAGTAAAAGTGGATAAAAACTGGACTAAAAATCCGGCAAAACTTGCAAAGTATGGGTATAAAAATAAGTGACCTTTAGTTTTCATCGGGATGATCCTCCACTTTAATTTTCTTGACCCTTTTTTATATTTTGATAGTCCTTAAGCTTCTGAAAATCCTTGCCCCACAGGGCATAGAGGGGGATTTCTCAGTCAATTCGCTTTCAAAAAAAATAGATTTTTAATGAAATGAAGGAGGCTTTATGTCTGGAGCTGTAGACACAAGAATACCTATTATCGTGCCTAATATTTATCAGCTAGAGCCACCAGCGATTACTCGTTTCATGTCCGGTATGTTGCAGGACTTAGACAAGCAAGGACTGTTGTCCAGGATCTTACACTTAGGGGCTGGGTATCCTAGTGGATCTGTTTCTCAACCTGAAGAGGATGAACGTAGATGGAAAGCGTGGTTGAAATTTGAAGCTGAGCGCAAAGGAGTTAAGGTAAGAGATTTATTAAGAATATATCGAAGTTATGGTGCAACAGACGGAGTAGAGGAGTTTAGAGCGAATTTTGCTACTGTTTATGGAGGTGACTTTGGTGGTGTGATGTCCCCAGGCTTTCTTGTGCCTACCACAGGTTCTACAGGAGGCTTGGACTTACTTTTGAAAGTTGTCGCTCAAACGCATGAGCCTATAGCGATTATTACTGATAGTCCTACCTATGCAGGTTTTATTTCACTAGTTAAAGAATATCCGAATGTCACAATTTTTAGTGTGGATATGGATGAGGAAGGGCCCATTCCTGAAAAGTTTGCAGAAGCTATTGATGCGGCACGCAAAGCAGGGCGCTTTGTTCCTTTTTATTATGCTATTCCTGATGGCCATAATCCAGGTGGGCTATCCATGTCTCAGGAAAGAAGAAATGCTATTTATAAAATATGTAGAGAAAAAGAGATTATGATTGCTGAAGATGCTCCTTACACCTACATCACTTATGAGGATGAAGCTAGCAGGGCAAAGCCTTTTTTTGTAAATGATCCCGATGGTCGTGTGATTCATGTGTTTACAGGCTCAAAAATATGGGAACCTGGGAAGCGAATAGGATATTTACATGTACCTGCGCAATGGCAAACTCAAGACGGCAAACGTGTGTTTGCAATGCGCGATATGATATTAAAGGCGGCTGGTACTCAAGGATTATTCCAAAATCCTGAAAGTTTTGCCTACTTTAATGCGATGTTACATCGTAAAAATCCAGATGGCACTTTTAGTTTAGGCAGTTTGTGGCCCGAGGCAGAAAGAAAAAACAAGGTTTATGGTGAAAATAGATCCATCTTTCTTGCAGGGTTAAATCATTACTTTGAGGGGGTGCGTGATCGCGTAAGCTGGACTAATTCCAAAGCAGGTTTTTTTGTTGTCATTAAATTTGATAATGTTCCTTTTGTAACCGATATGGATTTTATGAAATCCCTGATTTATGAAGATTTTGTTACAACCATACCCTTGAAAGATTTTTTTCCAGACGATGCTATTTTGCGAGATGCTCGTGTTGTTAATAACCAATTACGTCTGTCTTTTAGTTATACTCGTGCTATTAAAAGTAGAGAAAGAAAGAAAGAAATTCAAATGGCCATAGAGCGTTTTTGCCAAGCTATTTTACGCCGTTTACAAGCACGCACTATGCCTCCTGGTAGTATTCCAAGTGTACCTAAGGACTTGATCGTTGGCTCTTCTTCTGAAACAGGTCAGGTAACTGCAGCCCGTGCAGAACCACCAAGCCTTGATGGCCTTTTGTGGAGTCCACTGCAAAGAGCTATCCGTTTTTTACGAGATACAGGCTCTGCTCAATGCGATCAAATGGCTAGTCTACTAGAGTCTTCTAATTTTGATTTATCGCTAACTGATTCTGATACAATCATTACCATGATTCAGTCTGGTGCCAACGAAGATGAAATCATTGGTTTTGTTAATTCTATTACAGGACAACAGAGAGCCGTCTCAACTCTTGATGAGGTTGGTGATCCTGTCGCAGACTCGGCCTCTCAAGCCGTCACCTCTGGGGTTTTAGTAGCAACCCAAGGGCTTGTGGCCACTGTTGCTGGGTAGATCCGCTTGACTCACATGCGGGGCAGGGTTATAGCTTTTTCCATCATGAATTTTGGATGGCTCAAAAAGCTGTTTTCTTTCAAAAAAGAGGGTTTTCAGCCTGCGTTCATTAAAAACATGGCCTCACTTCAGGAAGTGTGTGTTTTTCCACTGCCTCATGTTGTTTTGTTTCCTAATACCACCATTCCTCTGCATATTTTTGAAGATCGTTACAAACTGATGATGGACGAGGTATTGCGTCGGCAAATTCCTTTGGCTATCTGTTGGGTAGGCCCACAAGCTGGTCCTTCTGTTGTTGGTTTAACATGTGGGGCCGGAAAGGTAAATTTGCTTCAAGCCTTTCCTGATGGGAGAAAAGATGTTTCTGTAGAAGGGGAAAGCCGATTACAGATTGTACAAATACTGCAACAAACACCTTATATCCGAGCTTTGGCCAAAATTATTCCAGATAGTCCTATCGATAGCCCTAAAGAAGAAATAGAATTAAAAAATGAGCTTACTACTTTGGTTAGGCGTTGGATTTTTCTTTCGGGGCAATTAGACGATGCCTATATACGCTATGTCGATTTATTTCCTAAACCACACTATTTGGCGGATTTTATTGCAACTACTTTTTTGCCATCTCCAGAAATTAAACAGCGTCAATTAGAAATTACCGACCGCAAACGGCGTGTCTTGAATATGATTCATTTTGTGAAAGGCCAAGTAGAAGTTTTAGAAGAAAAAAACGAACCCGCCCTTAAGTCTTGGGCTCATACGGAAAAGGTACTGCATTGAAATTTTAATACCCAAATTGAAATACCCCCCTCTTAAAGTAAGAGAGGTTCGAGGGAGTGATTCAAATTAAGATGAAT
>CAZQCI010000125.1:0-5888 GCA_964592255.1 uncultured Nitrospiraceae bacterium
ATTGCTCTGAAGATTTTCTAGACAACTATGACAAGGTTGTCAGTAATTTGTTTGATAGCGGTGCTTTAAGCGTCGATGAATATACTGAAACAAGCATAAAATCGGATGTTGAAATACTTTTTAAAACAAAAAGGTATGGGACCATAGTTGATTTGATCAATAGGATCGAGAAAGACAGTGATCTAACTCAAATAAATAAAAAGGATAGTGCGATTTGTGATGTTCTTTTTGATATCGCATACTCATTCAAAGAGGCACGCGAAATTGAAAATAGCAAAAAATATTACCTATTGATCTCTAAAATGGGGAAAGAGACTTCAGCATCACTTAATAATTTAGCAATCATCTATGAGGAGGAGGAAGATAAAAAGATGGCAGAAAAAACTATTAAAATGGCTAAAAAGCTTTTAGGAAAAAATGGTAAAGACAATATTGTAGAAAGAAATTATGCTCGCCTCGTGACTCACTCAAAAGCGGAAAAAGATAAGAAAGCCCAAAATGTTAAAGCTCGTGAAAAAAAATTGCCAAGCTTTAGTCCGAAAGATGGAAATATCTTATTGAATAGCATCAACATTTTTATTGCCGAGGAGGTGTCTTACCAATATCACATATGTAATGTGCTATTAGCAGAAAAACGAAGTTTAACTGAATGGGTAAAAGAACAAGATCTGGAAGATTCCTATTCGTTCGGCTCTCCCAAAAGCGGACGATGGGTTAGAGATGCAATTTATAAAATAAACGCAAAAATAAGAGGTAAAACGCAAATTAAGATTTTTCTTGAATACAACAGTGCAAGAGTTCGAGTAAATCCAGCCGTACTTTAGAGGTGTGATTCACCAATAGTTATTTCTCAGTCACATAGAATCGTCTGTGACTCACGTTCGCATGGGTAAATTGCGAATGGTTTTGTTGAGCTCGGCAAAACCGAAATAATTATTAACATTTCTCCTATGGAATTAGAAAATGAACGATATTTCTCTACTTACGATATTTTCCTATGTAGCACCCTTGTTACTCTTGGTTTCAAAATAGAAGCATTAGATAAGCACAATAAACAAAGAGTTGAATTCTGTTTTAACAGGGGGCAACAACTCGATGAAGCGGTTCAAATGTATTGGGCTCGAGAAGTACGTTTAGAGCCACAGGCATTTGCAGCAAATCTTAAAAGTCTAAAAAACCGTATTTACAGCGACTGATTATGAAACTCTCCGAGCAATCAGTACGCGAGTTTATTGAAATCTATAAAGCTGAATTTGGAGCAGAGCTCAGCTATATAGAGGCAGAAGCGATGGGCTCGGAATTGCTTTGCTTTTATCAACTGATCTTGCCCCGTAATCGATAATCTTAACCTTAAAGCACTATGACAATAAATATTGAATTACTAGAAGCTGCACTTACATACCTCCGTTTAGGCTTCTCAATTATCCCGCTTAAACAAGACAAAAAACCTTTGCTCCCATCCTGGAAGGAATTCCAAAGTAGGTTCGCAACCGAAGATGAAGTGAATACTTGGTTTAAGCAGTACCAAGTTGAAGGTATTGGCATAGTAACAGGAGCAATTTCAGGAATTGCCGTAGTTGATATAGAAAAAGACGGCAATATGGATGACCTACCTCCTACTGTAATGTCTCAAACTGGAGGGGGAGGTTGGCATCTCTACTACAAATATGACAAAACACGTCCCCTTAAAAACTATACGCGTATTAGAGAGCTCACAGATATTCGTGGTGAAGGCGGCTATGTTGTTGCCCCACCATCACTTCATAAATCTGGTAAGCAGTACCTGTGGCTAACTCCAACAGATCGCGAGAGCCTGGCTGAATTCCCGTACTGGCTAATTGATAAGCCTCCTATAGTAAGTGCAGAAAGTTCACAACGTTCACAGGTCATTGATGCAAGCGTTATTCAAGGTAAAAGGAATGCAACAGCTGCACAAGTTGCTGGCAAAATTCTTCACGACTTAGATCCGCAACTTTGGGAAACTGCTGGATGGCTCGGCTTTCAAGGATGGAATACAAATACGTGCCAACCTCCTCTCGAGCAGAGAGAGTTAAGAATGGTTTGGGAAAGCATCTCGAAAAATGAGAGACAGAAAAGTCGCTCAAAAAGTAAGTTTGATAAAAACATGCAGTCCGTGATTGAAATCTACTGGCAGCGACCTCGTGATGGCCGTATTATCGAAGCTTATTATGATCCGAATGAACAAGAGACAGGTTTATTGGTTTTTGAGAAAGGAACAGTTATTAAGACCAACCAAATCCTTATAGGGACTGCATCGTATTCTGCTCCACCACCTACAAACAATCTTATCAAACCTGGCTTTATTAAATTACCCTCGGACGCAACTACCTTCGAATCAGAAGTATCGCTACTCAACGAGGTACAAGCATTCATTCATGCTTTTGTACAAATACCTGCTGATTTCGAAAGTCTAGCTGCCTTCTACGTTTTATTCTCATGGGTATATGACGAATTTCAAGAGTTGCCATACTTTCGCGCCATAGGTGACTATGGGAGTGGAAAATCACGATTTCTAAAAGTCATGGGAGCACTATGCTGCCGCTCGATCTTTCTCAACGGATCGGCCAGCGCATCATCCATGTTTAGAATGATGAATGAGGTTAAAGGGACAATTGTCCTTGATGAAGCTGATTTCCGTTTGTCTGATACGAGCAATGAGGTAGTGAAGATTCTCAATTCAGGTTTTCAAAAAGGCATTCCCGTATTTCGTAGTGAAGCTACTGGCAATAATGCAAAGTCTTACGATCCAACTCCTTTTGATGTATTTGGACCTAAGGTCATAGCGACACGAAAAGACTTTATGGATGACGCTCTCGAGAGTCGGTGTTTGAGCAACGCAATGGATACTTTGACTCGTGAAGACATTCCTGAAAATCTCGAGAACGATTTCGACGAGAAGGCTTTAGTACTGCGCAACAAGCTCGTTATGTTTCGTTTTCTAAAGCTGAGTGGCGGAATTTCTAAAGTACCTTTGCCGAAGTTAAATATTGAACCAAGGCTTAAGCAGATTATATCGCCTCTCTATCGGGCAATTGATGACCCCGCTGGTAAAGACATTATTCTCAACTTCATTCGTAGTAAGCAGCGCGAGGTACTTGAACGCCGCTATGGGTCTCTTGAGGGTGAAGTACTTCAGTCGCTTGTTAAGGTACTTGAGGGTGGCAATGAAGAGCCTACTATGAAAGATATTGCGGTAGCATACAATGCTGTATTTGGGGGAAAATACCCCGTCAAGGCGAAGAAGATAGGTTCGATTCTTGAACAAACTTTCCACCTCGAAAAAAGAAAGGGAGCCACAGGCATATACCTCTGTTCCAATGCAGAGAATGAAGAACGTATTAAAAAGAGCAAAATAAAATTTGGCCTATGTGAGCCGGAATTGAACATAGTGAACGATGTGAATGTGCCTTCGCAACCTATGACAGCTGAAAGAATTGCAGAGTTATTCGACTCAAAAGTGGAACCTAATCTATAAATTTATTTATCATTAACTTTTTACAAATCTATGGCATACGACTCACAGAATTACCGCTCAAAGAATGTGTACCTTCCGAAGGAGCTCTGTACCAAAGCAGAGGCTAAGGCAAAAAACCAATTCATGGCCTTCAGCGTATATATCCGGCATCTTATTGTTGAGGACTTGAAAAACAACCCAACAACTCCTCGTAACTTGAACTAATTTCGAAGTATATCTTCTGAATTACTTCTCAATGCGGGCTATATTATCCTGACTAAATGAGGCAAATTTCTATCCTTAACGATTTCTGAAAATTCTATGGGCATGTATGCAACAAAACATCTCGCAGAAGAAAGCCGAGACCTTGATACTCAATGGCTAAAAAAGAATGGATATTTCTGCGGATATAAAAGTGGAGGCATTAAATGGACGTGGGGCTATGGTGGAGAATCTTCGATTGGCTTTACCGTAGATGTTCTTGATGATTTTCCGAATATCCGTTTGCAATACACAGTACATAGTTCAAGAGAAGAAAGACGATCAATGGACTATAGTCTCCCTCTGATAAAAGTACCCTGTAATCTCGGAGGTTTTAGATGGGCTTTTCAGTGCACTCTCTCAAGAAACAATATTTACTGTGGAAGGCTCGTATATCACTTGTACAAAGGCTATCCAGATTACTTTGGATGTAGGAATTGCATTGGTATTGTTTATAACAGCCAAAGAGACAGTGGAAAACGTTTCGCCATTCTCGGGAAAATTCTAGATGCAGAACGGGAGGCAAAAGAGGTCTTAAAAACGATTCATAAATGGCATTATCGTGGTCAACCTACCCGCAAGGTACGGAAATATTATCAGATTCAAAATAAAGTGCCGCCCATGACAGAAGCAAAAAAGATCTTCCATGATGTTTTCTCTTAGGATAAAATATAGCTGCTGCCCAACAACTCGGATTAACTTGTATGCAAAGGTCTTGTTTTGTTGCCTCGAAAGGGGCGACTGTGCCAACAAAGAACCTTTGCGGAACCGAGTTGGGCAGCCACAGTCGTCCCTTTCGGGAACTTGATAAAACCTCATAAAACCTTATGAAATACGTCATATACGCACGCAAATCAACCGAAGACAGCGAAGATCGGCAGGTACTCTCTATTGATTCCCAAATAGAAGAGGTACAGCGCAAATTTCCTGGACTTGAAATCGTAGAAATTATTAGAGAGTCAAAGAGTGCTTACAAACCATACAATCGGCCAGAATTTCAGCGCATGATTGAGATGCTAGAGAAAGGAAAGGTGCAGGGAGTAATCGCATGGCATCCTGATAGACTCTCAAGAGAACCTATATCAGGTGGGATGATAATGCACCTTCTAGATCGAGGTGTGTTGCAAGACCTAAAATTTGCCTCCTATTATTTTCACAACTCTCCCGAAGGAAAGATGATGCTCGCAATGACTCTTTCACAGTCAAAGTACACATCGGAAAAATTGAGTGTTGATGTAAAACGGGGAATGATAAAAAAGTGCAAACTGGGCAACATGCCTACAAAGCCGCCACTCGGCTATATGCCCGATAGAATGGCTGAAAAGGGAGAGAAACGTCATCTCAAAGACCCGGAACGATTCGATTTAGTCCGTAAAATGTGGGACTTGATGCTCACTGGGCAATATCCCATATTAAAAATAGTGCGACTTGCAAACCAATGGGGACTTACAACACGTCCTAGCAAGAGAAAGCCTGCACAATCACTATCGAAAAGCACCGTTTATAAGATTTTTTCAAATATTTATTACACAGGAAAATTTGAATGGGATGGTGAAGAGCATCAAGGCCAACACCCACCTATGGTCACTCTTGAAGAATTTGAAAAAGTACAACAGTTGCTTGGTAGAAGATATGTGCCACGTGCAAAGAAGTATGACTCGTTAACGGCTGGTCTTATACGATGCTCATGCGGTGCAATAGTAGTTGTTGAAAAGAAAGAAAAATTTGTTAAATCCGAGAACCTTACAAAACTTTACAACTACGTACGTTGTACGCGTCAGAAGAAAGGAAATGATTGTAAAGAGCCACCAATTAAATTAGGTGATCTTGAGACTCAAATAGTTGAGCGACTTTCCAATATAAAGATATCTGATGCTTTTCACAAATGGGCTATAAAAAATATTCACCAACAACAAGAGAAAGAGCTAAAAGAACGCACTGCCGAGGTATCTTCTTTTCGTAGGGCTCATGATGAATGCCAGAGTAAACTTGATAACTTACTCAGCTTAAAAATCTCACCATCCAATTCTGATGGCAGCTTGTTAAGCGATGATGAGTTTAAAGTACGGAAGGGAGAGATCATCAAGGAACGCGACAGGCTTTCTGCAATGATTCAACAACAGGATTACCGTGCTGATAAGTGGGCAGACAC
>CAZQCI010000126.1:0-5883 GCA_964592255.1 uncultured Nitrospiraceae bacterium
CGGGACGTATTCTTTCACCTTCTTGTGATGTCAAATAATAATTTACTTCAGGAAAATGACTGAAGTTAAATAAAATTTCAGCATACGAATGAAGGAGTTGTCTTGCTTTATTACCATCAATGTTCGGATAACGACTCAAAAGAGAGTCAATACGCCTCCGATAATCTCTCTGCAACTCTACGGAAGCAGGATCTAATTGAAGAGTGATTTTTTCTTTGAGAGCATCTTTTTTAACCGCAAACGCATCATGCGATAAGCCAGATGGAGGGGGAGAATTGTCTGACATTTGGCCAATGCCAAACACAACAACATGGGCGGACTGGACCATCTCTTTCAATGGGTAAGCCCTTGCAGTGGGTATTCCTCCTAAAACCAAAACTGTGGGTTGAGAGTTATGTTTTATATTCCAATTCTGCAAAAACAATTTGAAAGCTGTGAGAACACCTGCTTTATTTTGTCTGAAAACTGAAGCCGCTTCACTCGTTCCTCCCCCAGCCAAAGCAGACAATGCAGCATGATCACTGCGTAAATCTGAAGTCAACTTACCAGAAGAACCTCCGCCTGGAACAGCACCAGAAGAACCTCCGCCTGAAGCAATATCAGTCACACCAGCGTCTGCTGGCGTCTTTCTCACTCTTAAATCCGACATATTGGGCCTTACCTGAGCAGAAAACACAACTCTCGCTTGAGAATTATTTCTAACTACTTGTAAATATTAAAAAAAATTAAAAAACTAATGTTTCTGATAAAAATAGGATTAATCTTTTGTCTTTTATCGTATGGGCGTCAAAAAAGTTGCTTCCGATAGCAAATTATTTTGGAAGTGTCATGGGAGTTTTTAGTATTAAATAAGAATTGATAGAACCATTCAGGTTCTCTAAAATAAGCTATGAACACAGAAATACGCAAAACTGTCGGTGGCAAATCGTTGGAGAACCCACTTAAAAGAGTTTACGCCCTTAATCAATTCATCAAATCCCTCAAGAAAGAAATCAAGAATGAACCCAACATTAAACCCATTCGAAAAACTGTTGGTCGGTCTCGTTGAGCACGGCATTCAGTTTATGACCGTAGGTGGCATGGCCTGCGTGATGAATGGACATGTTCGCGCTACCGAAGACGTGGATATTTTGGTTAAAAAAGATCCTGATAATATCCAAAAACTTCTGAATTTTTTAGCCCATTACGGGGAAGGTTTTGGTCAACAACTTTCGACAAAAGATTTTACCAACGAAGAAGGTGCCTTGCGAGTGATTGAAGACTTTCCCATCGACATTTTTACCATCATGGGAGGAAACAGTTTTGAAGATCTGCTGGCTTACAAAAAAACCATCTCCATTCAGGAACACGATATCCCTTTTTTAAATGCAAAAGGACTCATCAAACTTAAAAAAAATTCTGTGAGAGAAAAAGATAAATTAGATGTGCTTCATTTGCAGATGTTGGATGAAAAAAAATAATTTTTTTCTATTTCACCATCACGATAGATGAGCTGTCTGATAAGGCTAATGGGACAATAAAATTTGGGTCACTCACTTCACTATTCTGCGCACTTACCACTCTTTCGGTTTTAAAACCACATTGCTGCAACAACACTCTCGCTGGCTGTGTACACCCTTCTTCCAACAATTCGCGTAACGCTCTTAAAACTTCAGGGTCTAAAATTTCCAAAGCACTAGGGTCCAACCAAATAGAAGCGCTTTCTAAAAGAAGGCCCCAGTTCGCTAAAGACAATCCTGCTACTAAAAAATCCTCTTCAGTTTTTTGATTAGGTAAGAAAGCGGATTGAGTAGATTGTACAATTATCTGCTGGGCAGAGGCTCTCTCTTCTTTTTTACCTATTTTTGCCGGAGAATAGCTAAAATTCCAAGACCGATATGATGCATCTCCACCAGGCATTTTCAAAGAATCTCCTCCCAAATAACCAAGAGAAGTCCCTTTCAACAGATCAGTCAAATGATTCATTGGGCTAGCATCCGCGTTAAACAACAAAGGATCCCATCCTGTAAAACCACCTACATCAACCCCATGAGCGATATCTGCTGATAGCACCCCCACAGCCCACGTTTGTTGTAAAGCCTGATCAAAAGATTGGATGTGCGCTGTTTGAAGTTTAAATTGTAATTCTTTTGCCTTGTTGGGAATACTATTTGACCATATTGCATAATCCACACTACTTGCTTCAAAGCGCTTATATAATTGACTGTAAATCTGATTCCAAAAACGTTCATTCGCATCGGACAAACCCATGGTGGAAACCAATAAATCAACCCGACGCCCCATCAACCAGTCGGCAACAGCGGGTTGATAGCTTTCCACTAAAGTAGCAATTTGCCTTAAAGCCGTAGCAGCATCCGAGGCGTTGTCAATGATGGCCGCCACTTGCGGAATTAATTTTAAAAAATCACCTCCCCAAACATCACGCACTTCCAAATCGACATACGGGCGTAGTTCCGGAGGTAAAGCGGCGCGGGCTTTTCCTAAAGCATCGCGATCGATATCTACTAAAATAACATGAAATTTTTCGGCTAATTCTTTAAGAGGTACATCAAAGCCTTCACCCGCAAACAAAACCATCGCAACCGGGCGTGCTTTTTTGTAAGGGCTGCCTAAATCAGGGTGATTGACTTGAGCCGCCGCGTCTAAAATCCCTTTTTTGTTTTCACGATAATGGCTCGCCCAGGGATGCTTGGGACTATTATGCGGAAGATGAGATACTTGAAAATTGTCTCCCTCCAACCAACGAACGGCTCGGGTAAATTCAATATCGCCCATACCATCGGTCACAACACGCGGAGTTGTCAGCCGTGCTGGAACAGGCTGAGGAGAATCAAGAAGAGACAAAGGATCCGGGCTTGTGGAGTCAAACGAAACTAATTTTTGATACAAACGAAAACAAATTTCTTCAAATGCATCACCATTCTCTCCTAACGCAGCTTTAATATTTTGCTGATAATCAGGAGACTCCTTCAAATACAGACCCGCCACAGACAAAATATTTTTCAACACATCAACATTCGGCATCCGCTGTAATGAGGCTAACCGTCTTACTTGCAAAAAACTATAGATAATATCTGTACCATGTTGACTAAAATACCCCCACCAACGGGCGTAATAATCCGCAGCCGCCTCTTTGGGGTTATCCCCACGAATCACACTTTGCGCATAATCCCGCACAGCAGCAGGGTAACGTTTTTCAGATTGATGCACCCCTAAAACTCGCGCCCCTTCACCGGCCGCAAAAGTGGCGTCGTCCTTTCCAACCTTATCAGGATGAGCAGCCATAAGATGAACAGCATCCCAATTAAAGGCATCAACAAAATGGCGATCATGATAGGTATCTGTATAAATTGCCCTAGGCTGTAAACCTTGAGATTGCAAATAGGGAGCAACATGTTCTTGTTTATTCTGGACACTAATATCGGTTGGATGAAAGCGACTGTTAGCGACAACAAAATCAGGTCGAAAATTCTGTATAAAAGGATTCAAAAAAACATGGAAAGCACCCGTAAATAAAGCAACTTGATGTAAATTAGCCCGATGCCAGGCCAATTCTTCAGCACTTCTTGCAAAAACATGCTCACCTAAAGATTGTTGAGCATACTCCTCATATAATGTTTGATAATGTGGATCAGAAAGAGTTCCTTCAAGTACGCGGGCATAATCAAAGTTTGTTCCTTGTCTTAACCGATATATAGGCCCAGCATTCCAGATGGCCATAGGGCCCCGTAGCAGTTCTCCTGGGTGAGCGCGTAAAAGCCAAGCCCAAAAAGTAACCATCATATGAGGCATCAGAGTCCCATCGACATCAAACACCGCCGCTTGTTCCCTAGCGGCCGTCCTCAGGTTCTCTAAAGAAAAAGACGAAGGCCTTCCACCAACAGCATTAACGGATCCAACAGGCATAAAAAAATGAAAAAAATAAGATTAAGTCAGGATTTATACCTATATCGGAGAGATGTCAAAAAGGTTGCTAATAAAAAGAGGGATTGTGTTTTATATTTTTAACTTGGTTTTAATGCGCTCCAACGCCTCCACCACATTCTCTTTGAGACCAAACGCACTGAGGCGAAAATAACCTTCACCTGCCGCACCAAAGCCTGCGCCAGGAGTACCAACAACGTTGGCTTCATGGAGTAATTTGTCGAAAAATTCCCAAGAGCCCAAATTGTTAGGAGTTTTGAGCCAAATATACGGGGCATTTTCTCCACCGTGAACTTCCAAACCCAACTTGGCCAAACCGCTTCGGATGAGAGCCGCATTATTCATATAATAATCAACCAATTCACGAACTTGTTTTTTTCCTTCAACGGAATAACAAGCGGCCGCTCCCTTTTGAATGGGATAAGACACACCATTAAACTTGGTGGTCTGACGTCGATTCCATAAAGGATTAACCTTTACGTCATTTCCGGCACTGTCTTTGGCTTTTAATTTTTCCGGCACAACGGTGTAGGCACAACGGGTACCGGTAAAACCAGCCGTTTTGGAAAAACTACGGAACTCGATAGCCACTTCTTTAGCTCCATCAATTTCGTAAATAGAATGAGGAATATTTTTATCTTTAATAAAGGCCTCATACGCCGCATCAAAAAGAAGGATGGCCTCATGCGTTTTGGCATAATCAACCCATTTTTTCAGCGCCTCCTTGGTCATCACAGCCCCAGTAGGATTGTTGGGAGAACACAAATAAATAAGGCCGGCTTTTTGTTGGGGCAATTCTGGAACAAAATTATTTTCTGCCGTTGTAGGCAGAGTGATAATTTTTCTTCCCGCCATGACATTAGTGTCGAAATAAACAGGATAAACCGGATCAGTCACTGCGACGATATTATCAAGCCCAAAAATTTCCTGGATGTTACCCGTGTCGCATTTAGATCCGTCGGAGACAAAAATTTCAGTAGGTTTAATGGAAACACCCCGCGGTTTAAAGTCGCCCTCGATAATGGCTTCAATTAAAAAAGAATAACCTTGTTCGGGCCCATAACCCTTAAACGTAGACACTGCCCCCATCTCATCCACAGCAGCCTTCATCGCATCACGAACGACTTGCGGTAGAGGCAGCACCACATCGCCAATGCCCAGACGGATGATTTTAGCCGAGGGATTTTGTTCAGAAAAAGTTTTTACACGGCGGGCAATTTCTGGAAATAGATAACCCGCTTTAAGTTTTAAGTAATTGTCGTTGATAAAGGTCATAGCTTTTCTTCTTTCAATAGCCTAATTTTTTCAATTCTTTTTTTACTTCCTCCGCATTCGCACCTTGGAGTTTAATAGAAACAGACCTAAGTTCGGAGAGTTTTTGACCATCCCAATCGATAACATAAGAACTATAAAAGGGGGTGATGTTATCGGGATATTTTCCTACACCCGAAATACATTCACACACAATAATCATTTCTAAATCGGCATCATTGTCCGCATTGGCAAAAAATACGGAAAGCACCTTAATTTCGGTCGTCTCCGCCAAATCCGGCAGAGGGTATTTCATGGGGCTCTCCCCAGCTTTGGCAGCTAAAATAAATCCGCTAAATTTTGGTCCTAGTTCATAATGAGAATTTTTCTCACGAAAAAGGATAACTTGGTTTTGTTTGGTAGGACCAAAATCCCCCGTAATGATAGGATGAGCCAGCTCTGTACCGGGAGGCAAAGAAACTTGAGTCGATGCCCCTCCTTTTTGAGAACAACATAAAAAAAGAAAACACAAACATAACGTGATTTTATTTTTCATAAAATGATAGTAGACCATGTTTTATTATATGACAATCAGCCTTCACATCGCCTTCATCGGCATCGGGGCCAATTTAGGAGACCCAGAAACCCAATGCCATCAAGCAATAGCCTCTATTGGAAAATTACCAGATACAAAAGTTACCTCTTGTT
>CAZQCI010000127.1:0-5575 GCA_964592255.1 uncultured Nitrospiraceae bacterium
AACTTCGAAGACGCTATTCTTCTTTCCGAACGTTTGGTGAAGGATGACGTGTTTACCTCTATCCATATCGAAGAGTTTGAATGCGTGGCTCGCGATACCAAGTTAGGTAAAGAAGAAATTACTCGCGACATTCCTAACTTAGGTGAGGAAGCCTTACGTCATTTGGACGAGTCGGGCATTATTCGTATTGGTGCTGAAGTGAAGCCAGACGATATTCTTGTTGGTAAAATTACTCCTAAAGGAGAAACACAACTTTCTCCCGAAGAAAAATTATTACGAGCTATTTTTGGTGAAAAAGCGGGTGATGTTCGTGATACCTCACTTCGGTCCGGTCCTGGTGTTTACGGAACTGTGATTGCCACTCAGGTTTTTTCACGTGAAGGAACCGATTTGGATGAACGGGCCAAAGATCAGCAAGATCAAGCCACCAAGAAACTGAAAAAAGATCAGACGGATGAAGGTGATGTGATTCGTGCTTCTGCCGAAAAGAAAATTGCTCAATTATTGGTTGGTAAGGTTTCTTCATCTAAAGTGATTGATGAAGAAACTGAAAAAGTTCTTTTGCCTAAAGGCAAGAACATTACGGAAGCCGTGTTGCGCCAAATTCCCTTTGAAAAGTGGAAGGAAATTTCCTGTGAAGGCGGAGATGATTTAGAAGAAAAAATCGCCGAAATCATCGAAGACATGGAAGATCAGATGGATTTGGTCAAGATGATGTACGACCAAAAAGTGAATCGTCTTAAAAAAGGCGATGAATTGCCTCCTGGGGTTATTAAGCTTGTTAAAGTGTACGTCGCCATCAAACGAAAAATTATGGTGGGAGACAAGCTCGCTGGTCGTCATGGTAACAAAGGGGTAGTCAGCCAAGTGTTACCAGCGGAAGATATGCCTTATATGGAAGATGGTCGTCCTGTGGATGTAGTACTTAATCCTTTAGGTGTGCCTTCCCGTATGAATATCGGACAGATTCTTGAAATTCATTTGGGTTGGGCGGGCTCTGAGCTTGGTCGCAAGATTCAAGAGATGTGCGATGCTATGGCCAGCCGTGAGGTATTATCGTCTTACATCAAAAAAATCTATAAATCGAAAGAGGTGAATGAATTTTTGGAATCTGCTTCTGATAAGGAGATTAAAGATTTAGCTCACGACCTTTCTAAAGGGGTTCATTTCTCTTCACCCGTTTTTGATGGTGCGCATGAAGACGAAATTAAATCTCTCTTCCAGCTGGCTGGAGTGCCTGAATCGGGCCAGGTCATTCTTTTCGATGGAAAAACGGGTGATGTGTTTGAACATCCGGTGACTGTCGGTCAAATGTACATTCTTAAGTTGCACCATTTGGTGGACGAAAAGATTCACGCTCGTTCCATTGGGCCTTATTCCTTGGTGACGCAGCAGCCGTTGGGAGGAAAAGCCCAGTTTGGTGGTCAGCGTTTAGGGGAAATGGAAGTGTGGGCGATGGAAGCTTACGGCGCGGCTTATACGTTGCAAGAGTTTTTGACCGTGAAGTCCGACGACATTGTGGGACGTACGCGTATGTATGAACATATCGTTAAAGGCAACCATAACTTAGAACCTGGCTTGCCAGAATCGTTTAAGGTGCTCTTGAAAGAACTTCAGAGCTTGTCGTTGAACGTGGAGTTGATAGAAGAAAAATAAAAAGGAACAACCATGGACATCGCAAATTTTTTCGAAAAACCCAAAGATCCTTCATCATATTCAGCTATGAAGGTAACACTGGCGAGCCCTGAGCTCATCCGCTCATGGTCGTTTGGTGAGGTCAAAAAGCCTGAGACTATCAACTACCGGACTTTTAAGCCGGAACGAGATGGTCTTTTTTGCGCTAAAATCTTTGGCCCTGTTAAAGACTATGAGTGCAATTGCGGTAAATATAAGCGCATGAAACATCGTGGCATTGTCTGCGAAAAGTGCGGCGTGGAAGTGATTCAATCTAAAGTACGGCGCGAAAGAATGGGGCATATTAACTTAGCGGCTCCTGTGGCGCACATTTGGTTTTTAAAGAGTCTTCCTTCTCGTATTGGAACTTTATTAGATGTGACTCTCAAAGACTT
This sequence comes from uncultured Nitrospiraceae bacterium, assembly GCA_964592255.1. GTDB lineage: Bacteria > UBA10199 > UBA10199 > UBA10199 > SBBF01 > CAZQCI01. Next base: position 2,070 of record CAZQCI010000127.1, read on the forward strand.
GGAGCGCGTTCTGTATTGCGAAGCTTATATTGTTAACGATCCAGGTACCACCAGTCTTGCCGAAGGAGAAATTCTTTCAGAAGAAGCGTATCAAAAAGCACGTACCGATTTTGGTGGTGATTTTGTTGCTGGTATGGGCGGAGCAGCTGTGCGTGAAATGTTACGCAAAATCGATCCTGATGCTTTGGCCAAAAAGTTGCGTCAAGATTTGGAAAAAACCAATTCAGAGGCTACGCGCAAAAAATTATCTAAGCGTTTAAAAGTGGTGGAATCTTTCCGTGATTCTGGAAATCGTCCCGAATGGATGATGATGGAAGTTGTTCCTGTTCTTCCTCCCGATCTTCGTCCTCTTGTCCCTTTGGAAGGGGGCCGTTTTGCCACTTCTGACCTCAACGATTTATATCGTCGTGTTATTAACCGTAATAACCGGCTTCAACGTCTGCAAGAATTGAATGCCCCCGCCATCATTGTTCGTAACGAAATGCGCATGTTGCAAGAAGCTGTGGATGCTTTGTTTGACAATGGTCGTCGTGGCAAAGTGTTTACGGGACCTAACAAGCGTCCTCTTCGTTCTTTGTCCGACATGATTAAAGGAAAACAAGGCCGCTTCCGTCAAAACCTTTTAGGTAAACGTGTGGATTACTCCGGCCGTTCCGTTATTGTTGTGGGGCCTAATCTCAAATTGCACCAATGTGGTTTGCCTAAGAAGATGGCTTTAGAATTATTCAAGCCATTTATTTTCCATAAGTTGGAAGAGAAAGGTTATGTTTCCACCATCAAGAGTGCTCGTAAGATGGTTGAAAAGGAAAGGCCGGAAGTTTACGACGTGTTGGAAGAGGTAGTTAAAGAACATCCTGTTATCCTTAACCGTGCTCCTACTTTGCACCGTTTGGGGATGCAAGCTTTTGAACCCGTGCTTGTGGAAGGAAAAGCAATTCGCTTACACCCATTGGTGTGTGCGGCTTTCAACGCTGACTTTGACGGTGACCAAATGGCCGTGCACGTTCCTCTTTCGGTGGAAGCGCAAATTGAAGCTCGCGTGTTGATGATGTCCACTAATAATATTCTTTCACCTGCTAGTGGTAAGCCCATCATTGTTCCCACACAGGACATGGTTTTGGGTATTTATTATCTTACCCGTGAAAAACCCAATGTTTTAGGCGCTGGAAAAGTTTTTTCCAATGCTCACGAAGTGCGCATGGCTTACGATCACCAAGCTGTTGATCTTCACGCACCTATTAAAGTGCGTTTGGACGGCAAGATTGTGGACACGACTGTGGGCCGTATGATTTTGAGCGAGATTCTTCCTAAACAACTGCCTTTTGAAAACATCAATAAAGTGATGGATAAGAAGGCCATCGGTTCGTTAGTTGATCTTTGCTATCGTGTGGCGGGCAACAAGGAAACCGTTCTCTTGGCCGACCGCTTGAAGAATATTGGTTTTGAGTTTGCCACTAAAGCTGGAATTTCTGTTTGCTTAGACGATATGAAAGTTCCTGCGGGCAAAGAAAAATTAATGAACGATGCGTATTCTCAAGTCGCCGAAGTGGAAAACCAATATTTGGAAGGTTTGATCACTGGAGGAGAGCGTTATAATAAGATCGTTGATATTTGGGCGCAGACAACCGAAGCCGTTGCTGGAGAAATGATGAAAGGAATGGGCACTGACATCGTTAAAGATGAAGGTGGTAAGGACAAAAAAATCCCCAGCTTCAACTCCATCTACATCATGGCCGATTCTGGATCCCGCGGTTCACAACAACAGATGCGTCAGTTGGCCGGTATGCGTGGTTTGATGGCCAAGCCGTCGGGTGAAATTATTGAAACTCCTATTACTGCTAATTTCCGTGAAGGCTTAACGGTGTTGCAGTACTTTATTTCGACTCACGGTGCGCGTAAAGGTTTGGCGGATACCGCTTTAAAGACAGCGAACTCCGGTTACTTGACTCGTCGTTTGGTAGACGTGGCGCAAGATATTATCATCTTGGAAGAAGATTGTGGTACATTAGATGGTATTGAGATGACACCACTCGTTGAAGGTGGAGAAGTAATTGAAGCCTTGGGCGACCGTATTTTAGGACGTGTGGCTTTGGAAGATGTTGTCGATCCATTTACCAGTGAAACCATTGTTCCTGCCGGTCAGGAAATTAATGAAGAGTTGGTAGAAAAAATTGAAGAGTCTGGCTTGGAAAAAGTTAAAATCCGTTCCGTGCTTACATGTGCTTCCCGTCATGGGGCGTGTATTAGATGCTACGGACGTGATTTGTCTCGAGGTCATCTGGTGAATATTGGTGAGACGGTTGGTGTTATTGCCGCCCAGTCCATTGGTGAACCTGGAACGCAGTTAACCATGCGTACCTTCCACATCGGGGGTGCCGCTTCTCGTCGTGCTGAACAATCCACTCTCGAATGTCGCCATGATGGTCATATCAAATTCATTAATGTGAAGATTGTAACCAATAAGCACGGGAACCTTACCGTTATGAATCGACATGGGGAAATTGCCATTGTTGATGAAACCGGACGGGAACGTGAAAAATATCCGCTCACTTATGGAGCTATTCTTAAGGTGAGCGAAGGGGAGCAAGTAAAAGCGAAAGCCTTACTTGCGGAATGGGATCCCTACACGGTTCCTATTCTTACCGAAGTGCCTGGTGTTGTGAAATATGGTGATATTCTTGAAGGTCAGACAATGCAGGAAATTATCGATGAAGTGACCGGCTTGTCTCGTAAGGTGATTACTCAAGCCAAAGATGGGGCGCTTCGTCCGCGTGTTTCCATTAAGTCGCCTGATGGTGGAAAAACCATCAAATTGCCTAGTGGCAGTGAAGCCCGTTATCTTCTTCCTATCGGAGCCAATATTGTGGTGAGCGAGGGTGAGGAAGTACAAGGCGGTGACGTGTTGGCCAAAATCCCTCGTGAAACGACTAAGACCAAAGACATCACCGGAGGTCTTCCTCGTGTGGCAGAATTGTTTGAAGCTCGTAAGCCTAAGGAATGTGCTGTTATCAGTGAAATTGATGGTTATATTTCTTACGGTAAAGACACCCGTGGTAAACGTAAATTATTGGTGACCCCTGAAGTGGGTGAGCCTAAGGAATATCTTATTCCTAAGGGCCGACATATTTCTGTGCATGAAGGTGAATTTGTACGTGCTGGCGAACCTTTGATGGATGGGTCTTCCAACCCGCACGACATTTTAAGTATTTTGGGCGAAAAAGCTTTGGCCAAATATTTAACCGACGAAGTGCAGGAAGTGTATCGTCTACAGGGCGTGAAGATTAACGATAAGCACATTGAAATTATTGTCCGTTCCATGTTGCGTAAAGTCCGTATTATGGATCCGGGTGATACTCGTTTCTTAGTGGACGAAAGTGTTGATCGTTTTGTGTTTGAAGAGGAAAATCTTCAAGTGAAGAAGAAAAAAGGTAAAACCGCCGTTGGAGAGCCGTTACTTTTAGGTATTACTAAGGCATCTCTGACAACCGAAAGCTTTATCTCCGCAG
>CAZQCI010000128.1:0-5545 GCA_964592255.1 uncultured Nitrospiraceae bacterium
CATCGCATGACAAGTCTGGTATTTAGGTGCTTTACAACCCTTACAGAATCCGTTAAGGAAATCTCGTTTTCCGCATGGTGAGCGTAGCTCAATGGTAGAGCACTGGATTGTGATTCCAGTGGTTGCGGGTTCGAGTCCCGTCGTTCACCCCATTTCCTTCCACAATGTACTTTTTTTTAAAAATTCTGATTTCCTCTTTAATGATTGCGGGTATTTCAGAATTGGGAAAACGTTTTACTTGGATGGGCGCTATTTTAGCCTCTCTGCCCCTGACGTCTCTTTTGGCCTTTATATGGCTGTACCAAGACACCGGAGATATTCAAAAAATAAGCGATCTATCTAAAGGAATTTTTTGGGCCGTTCTGCCATCTCTCTTATTTTTTCTTATCCTTCCTTTTCTTCTTAAACAAGGAATGAAATTTTGGATGGCTTTATCCGTTTCTTGTGTCGTGATGATATTTGCGTACGCCCTTTATACTTGGGCTCTTAAAAAATGGGGGGTTTTATGAAAATCCTTGTTGTTGAAGACGAAAAAAAAGTGCGGCAATTTTTAAAAAAAGGTTTGAGTGGCTCCGATATTGTTGTCGATACTGCGGAAAATTTGGAAGAGTTGTTTTCATCCTTACTTTCTATTTCTTACGACGCTATTGTGTTGGATCGGCTTTTGTCAGGGATTGATTCACTTCCTCATATTTCGGACATTCGTAAAAAAGCCCCACAAACAAAAATTCTGGTGCTTAGTGCGCTTTCCGAGGTGGAAGAAAAAATTGAAGGCCTTAATTCTGGCGCTGATGATTATTTGGCCAAGCCGTTTAATATTTCCGAGTTGGTGGCACGTTTGCGGGCCTTGTGTCGGAGGGCAGATACAACATCTCAAAATAATATTCTTCGTCTGCAAGATTTAACGCTTAACCTCGATACCCAAGGGGCCGAGCGGGGAGGGCAACGTCTTCAACTGACAGCTAAGGAATACAAGCTGTTGGCTTTGTTGGTGAAACGACCTGATCGTATTTATTCCAAATCGGAATTGTTAAACCAAGTTTGGGAAATTCAATATTATCCCGAAAGTAATGTGGTGGAAGTTTTGGTGAACCATTTGCGGAGTAAAGTGGATAAGGGTTTTTCTGTAAAACTGATTCACAGTAAACGGGGAGTAGGCTATTGGGCAGGTTCCTCCGATTTATGACGCTTTCCCTTAAATCGAAAATGACCTTCAGTATGAGTTTACTGGCCGCCTTGTGTACGGTGCTGGCGGAAGTGGTTACTGTTGCGGCATTGGTCCAGAGTACCGATATTTCCATAAAACAACAATTACAAGCCACAGCTACTAATTTGGTGTCTCTCGGTATTTCAAATTATTCCGATTTGGAAGCGGTAGAAAATCTCGATTTTTTCATTGAACAAACTCTTCAACTAGAAAAAATCAATCAGGTTATTCAAGTGTTTAATCGCAAAGGTAAACTCATGTTTGGTTCTCCCCCTGCGGCTAACCCCGAGTTTGCTAAAATTTTTTCGCCCCAAGATTCTCCTTTTTTTAGCATGCGTGAGCTTGGAGGAAAAAAATACAAAATTCTCACCACACCTTATAAATCGGAAACAGGTAAGGAATATTTTTTACAAATTGCCATGGCCTATCCGCAATTTGCAGAAATTGTTAGAGGGACTCTGCATTGGGCTTTTCTTCTATTTTTAGTACTGCTGATGATGGCATTTTGGATTTCTCATTTTTTGGTTAAACGTCTTTTGTCGCCCGTTCGCTCCATCGCTGTTTATTTAAATGAGCTGGACCCTTCCACCACAAGACAATGGGCACCTTTGATTATTCCTAAATCGGATGAATATTTGGGTGATATTGTTGCGGGTATTAATCAACTGACTCTGCGTATTAAAAGTTCTTTATATGGCATGAGCCGCATCAGCCGTTATTTGGCCCATGAATTGAGAAACCCACTCACCATTTTAAGTGGTGAAGCTCAAACAGTTTTAAAAGACCCGAAAGCAACACCAACTGATTATCAAAAAGTGTTGGAAAGTTCGTTGGAAGAAATTGACCGTATGGATAATGTGGTAAGTACCATTTCAAAAATTTTTAGAGGAAGCCAAGCAGTGTATCGCCCAGTTCCTTCCGATTTAGGAGTGTGGCTGGAGGAACAATTGCCCGCGTGGAATAAGACGATCAAAACTGTTTTGAGCCAACATGAAAAAGGCATTATGGCCATGATCGAACCCGATCTCCTCTATCGGCTTTTGGATAACTTGGTAAGAAACATCAAAAAACATGCGCCAGCTTCTGTGTGTTTGATGAGATTGGAGCGTGAAGGGGAAAAAGTACGCATTATTGTGGAAGACGAAGGTCCAGGCATGCCGCCTCAACTTATCGAAGCGCTTAATAATCGTGATTTATCCCATGCCCCTATCGGTATTGGCTTGAGTCTTTGTTTAGAAATTGCGGTTATTTGTAATTTTAAACTCAAATTTTCCAACAACACGCCTTCCGGTCTTAGGGTGAGTGTGGGGTTATGAAGAACAAATCCAGAATTTTGGAAGACCTGTATCATCGCTACAATCGCCGCGAATTTATTTCCCCAGATCCGCTTGAATATCTTCACCAATACCATGATCCGTACGATCGGGAAATTGTCGGTTTGGTAGCTTCTGTTTTAGCTTATGGGAACGTTAAGCAGATTTTAAAAAGTGTAGCATTGGTGTTAGGTATTTTGGGAAACAGTCCAAGAAATTTTATTCAAAAAACCAATTCTGAAAAAATCTTCTTTCTTTTTAAAAATTTCCGGCATCGTTGGCATACGGGTGAAGACATGGCTGCTATGCTTACGGGTGTTAAGAAAATTATTGAGATTGAAGGGAGCCTAAAAAATCTTTTTTTAAAGCATTGTAAAGAATCTGATGAGAATATTGCCTTTCCTCTCGAATCTTTTATTCAGCATTTAAAAAAACAGTCTCCTCCTTTTAGAAAAAATCTTTTGCCTCTTCCCTCCGAAGGGAGTGCTTGCAAACGTTTGCTGATGTATCTCCGCTGGATGGTGCGTTGTGACGATGTGGACGTGGGGGATTGGGCCGAAATTTCTGCCTCTCGTCTTATTATTCCTTTAGATACGCATATGTTTCGTATGAGCCGAAGATTGGGATTTACCCGCCGCAAACAAGCTAATTGGGAAACAGCTTTGGAAGTAACCCGCCATTTTAAAAAAATAAGGCCCTCCGACCCAGTGCGTTATGACTTTGTTTTAACGCGTTCTGGTATTTGGGGAGAGAAAATTTTTTAAAACTATTTTGCCCTTCTTGTAGTTATATCCCTTTAATGAAAAAAATAGGACAACAAGTAAGTGGGCTAATTTTAATTTTATTAGTAATTACAGGATGTTATGGCCGTTTTGATTTAAAAAGCAAAACATTGCCTACGGCTGTGAAGGGCTCGAATTATCAATATGAATTTGTAATCGATGAAGAAGGGCTCTCTTTTCTTGATGATTATTATGCTGTGCTCCAAGACGGGAATTTACCCGATGGCATGGGGATTACTTACGATGGGTATTTAATCGGTAGCCCCGAAGAGACAGGTTCGTTTCACTTTCGTGTACAGATTGGGGATGTTGCGGATAGTGAAGAAGAAAATGAAAGTTTTGCAGATTCCGAATGGTATACTTTGTTTGTTACAGAAGCGAGTACCAATAGTAATTGCCCTCAGCCGGATGAAGAAAATGTTTCCGAAATCTATGTCTGCCTAGGAGCAGTCGAAGAGAGTGGGTTGGCCGCCGGGGATAGTTTTATTTTGGATTTAAACCTGTATATCAATCCAGATAAATTAAAATCTTATGCTTTAAAAAAGTTGGTTATATCGATTGCGTATGACCCTGCTCAATTTTCTGTAGATAACGATACTCTTAACTCTTCTGTATTAAGAGAGGCCGCCACTCATACGAGCACAGGTATTGATTTTGATTCCACGACCTCGGGTGTACTGAAGGTGACTTTAACATCGGAGAAGTTTTTTTCACGTTCCGGCCGTTATGCGGATCTTCCTTTTGTCTTGGCTACGGACTTGGCAGATGGGGATTATAATTTTTCTCTTTCTATCGAATCGCTTTCTTCATCAAAAGATAATGTCGACCTTCCTGATTTAATCGATGAAGACGGACTATTAACGCTTTCTTCCTCGTAAGGTTAGGCTTCTTCAATTTTAGCGGCTAAAATAAAATCACTTTCTGTCAGCCCATTAATTTTGTGGGTCCAGAGGGTGATTTTTACTTTTCCCCAAGCAAGATAAATATCAGGATGATGCCCTTCCATTTCTGCAATGTCTCCCACACGATTAGTGAATTGCAGTGCTTGTTTGAAATCGGCAAAAGAAAATTCTTTTTCAAGGTGATGGTTGTCTATCACCTGCCATCCTTTTGGTAATTGGGATAAAAAATGAAGGGCTTCCTTTTCCGTAAGAGGAGGGATGCCACCGGAACAAGGAATACATTTTTTTTGAGCTAACTTACTCATGATGAGGAAAGCCTGTTTGCGATGATGGCATCACTTTTTAAGATTTAATCTTATTTTTTTAAAAAAGATACCAAAGAATGCAAGGAGCAGAAGCGTAGGTATTAAGGTGATGTCTGTGCTTTGATTCAAAGAACATCCGCCGCCGCTACTGCTATTACTGGAGCTGCTTTCCGAACTTCCTTCACCACCGAGGCCTGATAGTAAACCATTACCGACCACGGCAAAATCGGTTAAATGATTAACCGTAAAGCTGATCGTTTTTGCCGAAGTATCCACCGTGGCTGTTGTTATGGGGCTGTAGGCTCCGGCAGAGTCGTCGAAATAGGTGCTTTCAATGTCTGTTTCTTCCAGCCCCATGTTTGTAAGCTGGGTGACGTCGTAAGGAATGGTGAAAATAGCATTGCTATTGAGTTGTGTGACAGCGACTCCATTCGAATCGAAAGCGTACACGCTGTACCCATAGAAGGAAGCCGGTTTTTTATTAGCGGTAATCGGTGTGATGGTAATGTCCACCGTCACAGTCACTTGCCCCGAGTCGCCCAGAGAGCCTTGAGGGAAAAAGAAGTTAGCTCCATCTTCCAGCTCGATGGAAACCGATTGGCTGGAGGCGTCGTTAATGGTGACGCTTTTACCTTCTGGAACGACAGTGGTAAAATCAAGGGCTAAGTCCACGTTGGACTCTCCGCTTTCTGTACATGTGGCGCGACTACTTTCCGATAAATACATCGCGTTGGAAACCAGGTGATGTGAAACCACATACCATTCATGTGCAGTTGTACAAGGGCAAGAAGCTTCTCCATTTTCATCCGTGGCGACTTCAAACGACCCTCCCGTCAGCGAGAAACAGTTAACTGTGGCTTCTGAAATGATGGAAGAAGCTTCATCCCCTTCTACCAAGGCTTTTATTTTAGGAATTCTATTGCTCATGAGGCTTTTTGGACCTTTGCGAAGAGCTGATGTATTGTCGATGTTACCCGCACTGACAGTGACCCGAAAGCTTCCGTCAGGTTCTAAGAAACGGAGGTTTGCTTCGGCG